>JBCCBN010000039.1:0-20607 GCA_039034035.1 Pseudomonadota bacterium | reverse complement strand
TCCCCACTGCTGCCTCCCGTAGGAGTCTGGGCCGTGTCTCAGTCCCAGTGTGGCTGATCATCCTCTCAGACCAGCTATAGATCGTCGCCTTGGTGAGCCGTTACCTCACCAACTAGCTAATCTAACGCGGGTTGATCCTTCAGCGATAAATCTTTCCCCCTAAGGGCGTATACGGTATTACCACTCGTTTCCAAGAGCTATTCCGTACTGAAGGGCACATCCCCACGCGTTACTCACCCGTCTGCCACTATATCGTTCGACTTGCATGTGTTAGGCCTGCCGCCAGCGTTCGTTCTGAGCCAGAATCAAACTCTCAAGTTGAGTTGAACCTGACGAAACCGCTCCATGGAAATTGGAGCGGCAACTTTTGCTTGGCAAAGTTTTGCGTTTTGACGGGAAACCCTATCACTGACCAATCGGTCGAAACTGATTGATCATGCGATAAGAATTTCCTTGAAACGCATTCGTCACGATCGTGTGGACCATCACCCCCGAAAGGGCGAGCGGATCCGCTAGCGATCGCGCCGCCTGCGTTTCTCTTCCTATTCTTCCCTGCGATGTCAAACAGCCGGGCAAATGCCCTTTCTTGCCGACCCGGAGCTGACACCCCGTCCGGCGGAAGTCGCGGCTTATATGGGCCGCAGATTTCACCGTCAACCTGTTTTCTTGCACTTTCTGCAGACGCATCCCTGGGGGCTGACATCCTGCACTTTCGCACAAAATCTCCCTGGCATCGAACCGAGCAAGCCGGCCCGTTGACCAACGAGCGTTTCCGGAGAGGAGACGTATATAGGTCGAATTCGTGATGGTCTGCAAGTCCTTTTTTCGCCTTCGGTGGGAATTTTTCAGCAAATTGCGTCGAATCCCGTACACCCTTCATAAGATCATCAGCCTAATGAACAGTTAGCCAGAACTTACATAAGCCTTAAGCGCGTTACTTTCTGCTTCGGTCTCGGCGATCTTCCACTTTACCAGGTCACCGATCGACACCAGCCCATCGAGGTCTCCCGCATTCACGACCGGCAAGTGCCGCACACGCCGGTCAGTCATCCGCTCGAGGCACGTCTCGACCGTTTCCCCTGGGGCTGCTGTGATCACATCCCGCGTCATCGCCTCACGAACCGTAATATCGACCGCGTCTCCGGCTTGCCGGGCGAGGTGACGAACCACATCCCGCTCCGAAACAACGCCGATAATGTGGTCCCCATCGTCCAGCGCCACAACGGCGCCAATGCGCTGGCTGTCCAGGGCCGTTGCCACCGCATGCAGCGTGTCATCGGCCTTTACGGTTGTCACTTTCCGGCCCTTCGCGCGAAGCACTTGCTCAATTAGCATAGCTGCCTTCCCTTTTTACATAGCTTTCTACTACCAGAAAATCTGCGGTCCCGCGATGGGCGTTTTGAGGCAATTTGAAGAAGGGAAAGCGGCTTTGAGATCGCTCGCGGCAGATTGGCTCTCGCCAAACGCCTCCGCGGGGGCGGGCTGGCCGCCCGGCGGGGGGCTGCTCTCTGGAAGCGAAGAGCGCAGTCGATACGGTCTTAAACCGCGTTCCATCCCGTGCGGAAGGCAAACTGGCATGGGCCTTGCGGGATCACCAGCAATTGCAGTTCCAGACTGTTGCAGGTCGAGACAGACGCTGATCGATCCCCGTCCGATCGGCGTTTGGGAGGCGCCCCCCTCAGTTGCCTCCCGCCGCCCCCGGTGCCCGCGCACCGGGGGCGGTTCGTTTTCGGGTCAGTCCTTGCCCACCGCCAGCACGCTGAAGCGCCGGCTCAGCCGGGCCGCGTACGCCGAAGGTCCAGCGTCCAAGGATAGCGCGCATCGATCCGTGCCGGGCGTTCAGCGAACAGTCCGGGCGAGTGGCCGTGCGCCTGGAAGCGCGCAAGTCGCCGGCCCTCCGCCTCAAGTGCATTGATCGGCCGGGTCTCGAAGTTCCGCCCACCGGGATGAACAGCGAAATAGGTACAGCCCGCCAGGGCACGCCCCGCGACCGGATCCACCAGGTCGAAAACCAGGGGCCCATGCGGGTCGATCGTCGGGTGCAGGCAGGAAGACGGCAACCAGGACCGGAACCGGACCCCGGCCAGATACTCACCCAGCGCTTCACCCGCCTGCAACGGGACGCGGTGCCCATTACACGTTACCGCCAGCCGCTCTGGATCAAACGCCCCGGCCAGCTTGACCTGCAAACGCTCCAGCGAACTATCCACATAGCGCGCGGTCCCATTGTCGCCGCCTTCTTCGCCAAGGACATGCCACGGCTCGAGCCCATTGCGCAGCTCCATCGCCACACCATCATGCTCGATCCGGCCGGCCAGTGGAAATCTGAAATCGTACTGTGCACGGAACCATTCCCGGTCCAGCGCCACGCCCAGCCCCGCATTCACCTTGCCCAGCGCGGGGCCAAAATCCGCCCACAGAACATCAGGCAACATGAACCGGTCGTGCAGCGCCGTCCCCCAAGGCACCAAGGGTTGCGTGTACGGAGTTTTCCAGAACCACGCGATCAGGGCACGGAGCACCAATTGTTGCGCCACATTCATCTGCCAGTGCGGCGGCATCTCGAACGCCCGGAACTCGACCAGCCCCAGCCTGCCCGCCGGACCATCGGGGGAGTAAAGCTTGTCGATACAGATCTCGGCCCGGTGCGTGTTCCCCGTCACATCGACCAGCAAGTGACGCAGCACCCGGTCCACAAGCCAGGGCGGCACGGACGCCGCATCGCCCGGCCCCGGCAACTGCTCAAGCGCCAACTCCAATTCATAGAGGGTTTCCGAACGCGCCTCATCCATACGCGGCGCCTGGCTCGTCGGGCCGATGAACAGGCCTGAGAAGAAATAGCTGAGCGATGGATGGTTCTGCCAGAACCGGATCAGCGAGCCGAGCACATCGGGCCGGCGCAGGAACGGGCTATCGGCCGCTTTCGCCCCGCCCAGCGTGACATGCGCACCGCCCCCCGACCCCGATGGCCGGCCATCGATCATAAACCCCGACGCATCCAGCCCGCACGCCTTGGCGTCCGCGTACAGCGCCTCTGTTTTGTCGCGCAGCCCTGCCCAATCGCTTGAGGGATGGATATTGACCTCGATCACGCCCGGGTCCGGCGTCACCTTGATTTCGCGGAAACGGGGATCGCGCGGCGGCGGATACCCCTCGATCCGCACGGGCAGGCCAGATGTTTCCGCAACGGCCTCCACTGATGCGATCAGGTCGATGAATGCTTCGGCCGTCCCCGTTGGCGGCAGGAATACATGCAAGTGGCCGCCCCGCGGTTCGATCACCAGCGCCGTGCGCACCGGGGGAGGCCCAACTGCGCCCAATTGCGCCCCATCCGCAGCCGCCGGCTTGGCGCGCGTTTCCTCGGTGTCACGCGGGCGCCCCTGCCGCTGGATCGATGTCTCCGGCAATGCACCACGCGGCGCAAACGGATCCACGTCCTGGATGGTCGCCAACTGGTTCTCCGGAACATGGGGAAGCGATTTGATCGGCAACCGGAACCCGGCCGGACTATCGCCGGGCACCAGGCACAACGCCCCTCGCCGGGTCTCCCAGATTTCCGACAGCCACGCCACGCTGCGCCCTTCACGGGCGCTCGCCTGTGCCGGCTGTAGCGGCAACACCATCGCCACCGGCCCGGCCAGCCCCTGGTCAAACACCCGAGCCATACGGGCCCGCTCCACTGGATCGGCCAGCCGGTTGTCTCCCGGCGTCAGGTTTTCCGGCAACTGGGCTTCTCGCACCAGATGCTCAGCCGGGTCTTCATAGAGCGGCTGGGCGAAATCGGGCTCCAGGTCCAGCCGTTCGGCCAGGGCCCGGGCCAGCGATGCCGCTGCATCGAAGGCAGTGCTCGTCTCACCGGGTTCGTCTGCCACCAATTCAGGCGCGATCAATTCGGGATTACGCCACAGCGGCACGCCATCGGTGCGCCAGACAATTCCATAGGCCCATCGCGGCAGGGGCTCGCCGGGGTACCATTTGCCCTGGCCATGGGTCAGCAAGCCGCCTGGGGCAAACCGGTCCAGCAGCCGGCGCGCCAGCTGGTCAGCATAGCGCCGCTTGGTGGGCCCCACCGCGGCAATCGTCCACTCTTCCGCGTCCCGGTCCGTGCTGGCAATGAAGGTCGGCTCTCCGCCCTGGGTCAGGCGCACATCCTGGGCCGTGAGCTTGGCTTCCACCGCCTCGCCGACCGCATCCAACGCCCGCCAGCCGGTCTCCGTAAACGGCTTGGTGATCCGCGCTGGCTCCCGCAGGCGCTCGACCCCCATCTCGAAATCGAACGTCACCTCGCACGGCTCAAGCCCGCCGGAGATCGGCGCGGCCGAGCCCGGCATCGGCGTCGCCGCGAGCGGGATATGCCCCTCGCCGGCAAACAGGCCCGACGTCGCATCGAGGCCAATCCACCCCGCTCCCGGCACATAGGCTTCGGCCCAGGCGTGCAGATCGGTGAAATCGGTCTCCGGCCCCGATGGCCCCTCGGCACTCCGCTCATCGGGCGCAAGCTGGATCAGATAGCCGGACACAAATCGCGCCGCGACCCCGACTTTCCGCAGCAGATTGACCAGCAGCCAGGCCGAATCCCGGCACGAGCCCCGCCCCGATTCGAGCGTTTCCTCGGGGGTCTGCACCCCGGGCTCCATCCGCACCACATACTCGACGGACGCCAGGACCCGCTGGTTCAGTTCTACAAGGAAATCGATCGTTTGCAGGGCCTTCCCAGCCCCGCTTTGCCATAGCGCCTGCAAGTCGCTCGACAACGCCTCAAAGCGCCCGGCGCCCCGCTCAACGACCAGATACGGCGCCAAGTCCCGCCTCAGATCGTCTCCATAGGAAAAGGGCGCGTGGAACGCTTCCTCATCCAGGAAAAAATCGAACGGATTCATCGCAACCATGTCCGCCACCAGATCGATGGTGACCTCGAACCGGTCGGTCAGATCGGGAAACACGGCCCGCGCCTGGTAGTTCCCAAACGGGTCCTGTTGCCAGTTCAGGAAGTGGCCGCCCGGCACAATCGTCTGACTGTAGGAGACGATCGGCGTTCGCGTATGGGGCGCAGGCCGGAGGCGGATCGTCTGCGGTCCCAGCGCGATCTTCCGGTCATATTGGTAGCGGGTCGAATGGGTAAGGGCGACGCGAATGCTCATCTGGTGTCCGTAGCTGCATGGATTCTGGGCGGCAAGGCCATGGAGGCAGGAACGCCAGCCGCGTATTGGACCGATTGGCGAATGCGTCCTTAACTGATTAAAAAGGAGGCGCATCCCTTGGCGGCGTTTGACGAGATGAACCATGATGGCGGTGTTCGGGAAGCCTACCAGGCGGTCGCTGACTGGCTGTCCCAGACCGACCTCGCTACCCTGCGCCAGCGCCAGGTGGAAGCCGAAGCCGTTTTTCGCAAAATCGGCATCACCTTCGCCGTTTATGGCGAAGGCGGGGACCCTGAGCGGCTCATCCCGTTCGACCTGATCCCCCGGGTTTTCTCGGCCGCTGAATGGGACGTGATCGACCGCGGCGTGAAACAACGGGCGGTCGCGCTGAACAAATTCATTCACGACATCTACAATGGCCGAGAAATCTTCCGGGCCGGGATCGTTCCGCCATCGATCATCGAGGGCAATGACGCGTACCAGCCGCTCATGGAGGGCTTTTCGCCTCCGCTGGAGGTTTACACCCATATCGTCGGAACCGATTTGATCCGTACAGGGCCGGGCGAGTTTTTCGTGCTCGAGGACAATTGCCGAACCCCGTCAGGCGTATCCTACGTCCTGGAAAATCGCACGGCGCTCACCCGTCTGTTCCCGGAGCTCTGCTCAAGCTCCAACCTCCGCCCGGAGGATACCTATCCCGATCTTCTCCGCCGGACGCTAGCCGAAGCGGCCCCGCCCGCCTGCTCAGGCGCACCGACCATCGTCGTGCTGACCCCCGGTCACTTTAACAGCGCGTATTACGAGCATTCCTTCATTGCCGACGAAATGGGCGTCCCCTTGGTCGAAGGCTCGGACCTCTTTGTGGAGGACGGCCGGGTCTATATGCGCACCACCACCGGCCCTGAGCGGGTCGATGTGATCTATCGCCGGATCGATGACAATTTCCTCGATCCTGCAGCGTTTCGCCCCGATTCCACGCTCGGAGTGCGGGGATTAATGGACGCTTATCTAACAGGCGGCGTGACCGTGGTGAACGCCCCCGGAACCGGCGTAAGCGATGATAAGGCTGTATATTGTTACATGCCCGAGATCATCGAATTCTACATGGGTGAAAAACCTATCCTACCGAATGTCCAGACCTTTAAGTGTAGTGATCCTGAAGATTACGCATATGCGATGGACCGTATGGAAACACTGGTATTCAAGGAAGTTCACGGCTCGGGCGGCTATGGCATGCTGATCGGGCCCGCTTCGACCGAAGAGGAACGATCCGCTTATGCTGCACGCGTGCGTGAGAACCCGCGCGCCTTCATTGCCCAGCCGACCCTAGCCCTGTCGACCTGCCCGACGGTGACCGAGGCCGGTATCGCGCCGCGCCACATCGATTTTCGCCCCTTCGCTCTGGTCGGCAAGGAGGTTCGCCTCACGCCCGGCGGGCTGACCCGGGTGGCGCTGCGGGAAGGCTCGCTGGTCGTCAATTCCAGCCAGGGCGGCGGGGTGAAAGACACATGGGTGCTGGACAAATGATCCTTGCCGCTCAGTCCACCCGGTATTGCCGCTCCATCGGTCCTGACCGCGATCGAGCGGGGCCAGCATGCTGAGCCGCGTTGCAGAAAGCCTGTTTTGGATCGCCCGGTATATCGAGCGGGCCGAGAATGTCGCGCGGTTGATCGATGCGGCCCGCCGGATGTCGGCCTTGCCTCGGGATGGGGGGACAATGCCGTCCAATGAATGGGCGTCGGTTCTGATCGCAGCGGGTGGGCGTGACGTTTTCGGCGACGCGGTCGAGCGGGCTACGCTGGGTACGGCGGTTGATCACCTGGTTTATGACCTGAACAACCCGTCCAGCGTGCTTTCGTGCTTCAACCATGCGCGGGAAAATGGTCGGGCGGTGCGTTTCGCCCTGACGCAGGAATGCTGGGAAGCCTTGAATTCCGCCTGGACCGACGCCCGCGCCCATTCCCAGCGTGGCCGGCAGGGAACGCCGCTCGCGGATCTCGTTGACTGGGCGAAACAGGCGTCCGCGACGTTCCGCGGCGCCATGAACGGGACGATGCTGCGGGGAGACGGCTATGAATTTCTCCAGATGGGGGTGTCGATCGAGCGGACCGATTCCACCGCCCGGCTCCTGGACGTTAAATATCACGTCCTGCTGCCGTCGGTTTCCGATGTCGGATCGGGAAAGGACCACTACCAGTGGCTTTCGCTTCTCCAGGCGGCGGCGGCCCAGCGGGCTTATGCTTTTGTCACCCGGTCAGACATTTCAGCCCGGGGGGTGGCGGAATTCCTCATCCTCAATCCGCTTTTTCCGCGAGCGATCAATTTCAATGTCACCCGGACCGAGCAGGCGGTTCGGAACCTCGCGGACTTTTATGGCCAGTCCACCGATTGCCAGTCCCGGGTGTCGGCTTTTTCGAACTGGCTGAGTGCGCAGACGATTGACGACATTTTTGCCCATGGCTTGCATGAGTTCCTCACCGATGTGGTGAAAGGAAATGCCGAGATCGCGGGTCTTCTGGGGTCGGCATATGGTTTTGCCCCGCTGGTGGATGAAACAGCCACACAGGAACAGACCCTTGGACAATAACATGCATAGCCGTATGCCTTCTGTGGATGTTTCACGGGCAGTCAGGGACGATACGATGACCTATTGCGTGGCTTTGAAGCTGAACCAGGGGCTGGTTTTCCTGGCTGATACGCGGACCAATGCCGGGGTGGACAATATTTCCAAGGTCAAGAAGCTGTTCACCTGGACGGTTCCGGGGGACCGGGCCATCGCGATGATGACGGCGGGGAATCTCGGAGTGACTCAGGCCGTCATTTCGGAACTGAACGAGCAACTCGACCGCCCGAATGATCAGGAAACCAATCTTTTCAACGCTCAATCCATGTTCGACGTCGCCCAGCTGGTCGGAACCAAGATGCGGATTGTTCAGGAAAGCTACGGGCCCGGATTGGCGGCTCGGGGCGTGGATTCGGGGGCTTCGATCCTGGTTGGCGGCCAGCGAAACGGGGGGCCGCCGCGGCTTTTTCACGTCTACGCGGCCGGCAATTTCATCGAAGCCATGGATGACAGCCCATACTTCCAGATTGGCGAACACAAATATGGTAAACCGATCATCGACCGGGTGATCACGGTCGAGACCGAGATGCAGGACGCGGTTATCGGGGCGTTGCTGTCGATGGATTCGACCCTGCGTTCGAACCTTTCGGTGGGGATGCCGCTCGACCTGGCGGTTTTGCGGACGGGCAGTTTCTTTTTCGAACAGGACCGCCGCATCGAGGCGGAAGATCCCGCTTTCCGCGAGTTTTCGGAGACCTGGTCCAACCAGCTTCGCGAAGCCTTCTCGGTCATGCGACAGATGAGCGTCTGAGCCAGCACCGGCGTCCCCGGATGGCGATCCGGGGCGGTGAGGTCTGGCGATTTTCGAGGCTGGAGAGGTTGGAGGACCCGGGGCCCGGCCCAGGCGAGCGCGACCGTGTTGCTAGACGGGATGCGTCACGGACCGCCGGCGCGTACAGATGGCAGGGCCGCATAGGCCTGGGCCAGCTCGACAAGGCCAGGCAGGTTTTCGGGATCAAGCGCATTGGGCGCCGCCAATGGCGTGCCCCACTGCAGGTCGACCGGGTGATCCTCGGCCGCCGCGCGGCGCCGGCGGCGCAACAGGATGCGCGCCAGCCGGTCGATGATCCCATCGGGCGCCTCGATGGCAACCACGAGGGCTGCATAGCGGGCAAATTCCGATTTCAGCGAGAGAAAGACCGTGCCGCTGGGATCGCTCAGGGCTGGGCGAGAGGGCCGCCAGATCCTTTGGCCCGCCGACGCCAGCTCGTGTAGGCGGAGCAGGGGAAAGAGGCGCTTGCCGCGTTTGGGTTTGGCGCCGTCGCCGATCTCGCGCGGCGCCGCCGATTTGGCGCGCAGCACCGGTGCAGCGACGGTTTCAGCCAACCCATCGGCCAGCGCGGTGGCCGACACCAGCACGATGCGGCGGAACAGGCCCTCGGCAATCCGGAGCGCCCGGCGCGCCTTGCGCCAGGTTGCCAGGCTCACCACGCCCTCCCCATTGCCGGTCAGGGCCAGGATGTCCCAAGTGGCATCGACCCATTCCACCAGCGCTGCGAACAGCGCGGCCGTGATGGGTGTCGATGTCAGGGGATCGGCGGAGGTGTGTGTCATGCCGGGAAGTATGCCCCGGGGCGGGTTCGGTCGGATAAGCGCCTAGCCGAACGGGCCAGTTTCGCCGCGCTGACTGGGCAAAGCGAAAAAGCGAGCGGGGGATAAGCGAAGCGTATTCCCACCCCGAAGGCATCCTTCGGGGTGGTTTTCGCGAAACTTCCATGGGCCGAGCCGGGCCCGCCCAGGTCGACACCGAGTTAGGCGATGAAACCATCATCGATGGTGTCGAGCGAGAGGTCGTCAGCGCGTTCGAGGCCGGTGCTGGCGGCGCCAGCGTCCGCCGTATCGGGCAGGGTCACCGCGTCGATCACATCGTCGAGCACCGTGTCTTCGAAGAGCACGTAGGACTGGCCGGAGCGAAACACCACATCGTCGCCATCCTGGGTGAAATTGCTGGCCGCATCTTCGACGGACGTGAAGGCGAAGCCGGTGAGGAAGATGGTTTCACCGGCACGGAAATCGGTGACCGTGTCGCGACCGGGTTCGTCGGCATCGAAGACGAATGTATCGACCCCGCCGCCGCCGGAGAGGGTGTCGCCGCCGCGGCCGCCATTGAGGAGATCATTGCCGGCGCCGCCGAACAGGGTGTCGCGATTGTTACCGCCGAACAGGCGGTCTTCACCAGCACCGCCATAGAGGGTATCATTGCCGATGCCGCCGCCGAGCGTGTCATTACCGCTATGCCGCGCAGCTCGTCGCCGCCGCCACCGCCCCGGAGGAGGTCGTCACCGGCGCCGGCGAGGAGAGTGTCACGATTATTGTCGCCGAAGAGGTCGTCATCGCCGATACCGCCCTTGAGCAGGTCAATGCCGAGGCCGCCCACAAGGGTGTCATCGCCGGCATTGCCGCAGATCGTGTCGTCGCCGGCATTTCCCTCGATGTAATCGTCACCATTATTGCCTTCGAGGGCGTCATTGCTGGCGCCACCGAAAATGGTGTCATCGCCATCATCGCCCTGGATCGTGTCTTCGCCATCATTGCCGAAGAGCGTGTCATCGCTGGCGTCGCCAGAAATGGTATCGTCGTCGCCATTGCCTTCGATACGGTCTTCGCCGTCATTGCCCTGGAGGATGTCCTTGCCGGGGCCGCCAATGAGTGTGTCATTGCCGGCATTGCCCTCGATCGTATCGTCCCCTTCATTGCCGGAAAGCGTGTCGTCGCCTGGCCCGCCCGAAATGGTGTCGTCGTCGCCATTGCCATCGATGGTGTCGTCGCCCTCATTCCCGTCCAGCGTGTCCTGGCCGGGGCCACCCGTGATGGTGTCATCACCTGTGCCGCCGATCACCGTGTCGTCGCTGTCGCCGGCATCAATGGTGTCATTGCCGCCGAGGCCGTCAATGATGTCGGGGCCATCGGTCCCCATGAGGATGTCATCGCCTTCGGTGGCGCCGGTGACGGGGCTGGGGTCGACGGGATCGATCGGGTCGGTCGGGTCCATCGGATCGGTAGGATCGGTCGGGTCCGAGGGATCGGTTGGGTCGGTGGGATCGGTTGGGCTGCCGAGGCCGGTGAGGGTGAGCGTGTCGAGGCGGGCGAGGGCTTCGATGTCACGTTCGCCACGGATCGAGATCACGTCACCGGTGGAGAGGTCGAGATCAACCGAGGCAGGGTTTGCGGCAGGGGTGCCGAGGGCGATCGAGCTGGAGCCTGCGGTGAAGGTAAAAACGTCGTCGCCGTTGACCATCACGGTGAAGTCCGATGTGCCGTCGCTTTCCTCGAACACGCTGATGTCCAGTTGGTAGCGGCCAGAGGCGCCGGAGAAGGTGCCCGATGCGGTGCCGGTGCCGAAGGTGCGGATGAGTTGGCCGCCGGACGCGCCGTCCCTGTTTTCGATCTCGAAGCCGTCGAGAAAGAGAGCTTCCGCTTCGTTCACGCCGATGGAGAACGGTGTCGTGGCGGGTGAGGATTGGATGGTGGTTGTCACAACGCTCATGGTGTTACCCCTTCTTTGCGCTCGTCATTTTGGGATTCGGACTGGATCACCAACAAAACTTTAAGGCGAAAACAGTGACGTCGATGAGCGGCGCCGACCGGGCCCCCTCCGTCAGGGCTGGCGAACGTGTGCACGCGCCAGGGGTGTGAACGCGGTGTTTGGGCCGTGCGGCCACCGGGCTGCCGGGCCCGTCAGCGCTCGGCCTTCTGCACCGTCAGCGGCTCGAAGGCGATGGTGCTGGCCTGGAGGGTGACCTTGCCGATCTCGTCAGTGTCGGCCTCGATCCGGACCGGGACGGTGGCGCCATTGGGCAGCGGCGCGAGCCACATGCGCAGCGGGCCATCAATGCCGGCCAGGGTGTCCTTGTTCTTCTCCCCGGCCTTGAAGCCGGCGACCTTGTCGAGGGTAATGTGGCACTCGATGGCTTGCCCGCGCCAGGCGTCGGAGCGGACGTCACGAGTGCCGGCATAGGCGAGGTGGAGATGGCTGAGCTGGCGGCCGTCAAAGGTCTTGATCGGGCCACCGCAGGGGTCGGCATCAAGGTCCCGGGGCGTGAGCGAGAAATTGATCAGCGCAGAGATCGGGTCCATGGCGTCGATCTTCTGGTGGGGCTGGGCCTCGGGGTCGCCCATATTGCCGAATTTGGGATTGATCTTGCCGGCGACATCGGTGGCCGACCAGGTGAGCTCGACGCGGCGGTTCTTCTTGCCGTCATCATTCTGGGAAATATAGGCGTAAGGCCGCAACCGGTCGGGATCGACATAGCCGGTGGAAGACAGCGATAGGTTGTAGTTGACGAGGATGTCGGCGAGGCCGGTGGTCTTGACCTTCGAGGTGATCCGGAACGTGTCGGGCTTGAGTTCGGTGGTGAAGCGGGCCTTGCCGGTGATCGGCAGGATGAAGGCCCAGGCGCTGGCCTTGAGCTCGTAGGTGAACTTCATAGGCGCACCGGCATCGACGGCGATCAGCGGCGTGGCGGGGCGGTCCGGTGGGACGGCGATGTTGTCGGCGGCGATGGGTGAGACCAGCGCCGGGCTGAGGAGCGCGGCAGCAGCAAGGGTGGCGAAGAGGGGTCGCTTCATGGGGCGCTCCGTTGGGCATTGGGTGGCGACTATCACGCATACACACAGGGCGCACAATCGGGGCTGAACCGGTGTGCCTTCACTTCGCCCAATTCGACACTGATTTTTCTGTATGGACAATGCGGGCCTGCAGTTGACGAGGGGCCAGTGGGCCTGTATTGCCGCCGCTTTCCAATTCACCCGATAGAGATGGGGCACGCTGATGTCGCGCCAATGCGAACTGACAGGCACCAAGCCGATGAGTGGCCACAATGTCAGCCACTCGCAGATCAAGACCAAACGGCGCTTCCTGCCCAATTTGCTGTCGGTGAAGCTGCATAGCGAGACGCTGGGTCAGAATTTCAAGCTGACGATTGCGGCGAAGGCGCTGCGGACGGTGGACAAGCTGGGCGGGCTGGATGGCTTCCTGGCCAAGGCGAAGGTCGACCAGCTTTCGGACAAGGCAGCCAAGATCAAGCGAGACATCGAGAAGAAGCAGGCTGAAGTCGCTGCTTGATTGCGGCTCTGACGCACTGGACCGGCGGGTCCCGATTGAGTTCCAGACACATTGAAGGCGGGTCGCATGGCCGATGAAATGCGCGGACCCTGGCGCGTGCGCAGCATGCAGGTGGCGTTCGACAATCCCTGGCTCGAAATTCAGGACCATGAGGTGGTCCAGCCGGGCGGGTCGCCGGGTCGGTATGGCGTGGTGCACTTCAAGAATCTGGCGATTGGCGTGCTGCCGGTCAGCGAAACGGGGCTTGTGCCGCTGGTCGGCCAGCACCGGTTTCCCTCCGACAGCTATAGCTGGGAGCTGCCTGAGGGCGGCGGCCCGATCGGCGAACCGCCGCTCCTGGGCGCGCAGCGGGAGCTCGCCGAGGAAACCGGCTACCGCGCCGCGCACTGGCTGGAGGTTCTATCGTGCGACCTGTCGAACTCGGTGACGGACGAAGCCGCCCTGGGCTATCTGGCGTGGGGCCTGACGGCGGGCGAGGCCGCGCCTGACGAGACCGAGGTGCTGGCGCAGCGGGAGGTGCCGTTCGGCGCCCTGCTGGCCGATTGTCTCAAGGGCGAGATCCGCGACAGCCTGACGATCCTGCTGGCACTCACGGTGAAAGCGAAGCTCGATGCCGGGGCGTTGCCGGAAGATGCTGCACGGTGCTTGCGCGCAGGGGTTTGATGTCGCTCGCGGCAGATTGGCTGCACAGATGCTATCGCGTGGGCGGCGCTCCCTGCCCGCTTGGCGCTTCCGCCGGGAGCGAACGCGTTCTAGACCGTCTGCAAGCGCTGGAGGGAGGCGCCGATCATGGCCGATACCGGCGACATCACTCCAGCGATCCCGGAATCGGCGGCGAAGGCGGCTGAGCGCTTACCCTTGGGCATTCCCGAATTCGTGGCGATGGTCGCCTCGCTGATGGCGCTGAACGCGCTGGCTATCGATGTGATGCTGCCCGCGCTGGATGAGATCGCCGCGGATCTGGGGATCATCCGGGCGAACGACCAGCAGCTCATCATCTTCGCGTACATTCTCGGCTTCGGTGCGCCGCAGCTTGTGTTCGGCCCCCTGACCGACCGGTTCGGACGCCGGCCCGTGCTGTTCGGCGCCCTTGTCGCCTATACGGTGACCGGCTTTGCCTGCATGGCCGCCTCATCTTTCTCTACGCTGCTGGCGATGCGCTTCCTGCAGGGGGTCGCCGCGTCCGGATGCCGGGTGGTCTCGGTCAGTGTCGTGCGCGACATCTTCGAAGGTCGCGGCATGGCGAGGATCATGTCGCTGGTCATGACAGTCTTCATGGTGGTACCCATCGCTGCGCCGTCGATCGGACAGCTGGTCCTTTTCGTGGCGCCCTGGCAGTGGACGTTCGGCGTGCTCGGCGTGGCCGGCCTTGCCATGCTGGGCTGGGCCTATCTCCGGCTGCCCGAAACCCTGCCGCCCGAGCGCCGCCGGCCACTGAACCCGCACGCAACCGCTGCGGACTATGCCGAAGTGTTCCGGTGCCGGGTGACATTCGGATACATGGCCGCCTCGGGCGTGATCTTTGGTGCCCTTTTCGCATTCATCGGCAGCGCCGAGCAGATGTTCACCGAAGTGTTCAACCAGGGCAACGAGTTCGTCCTCTGGTTCGCTGGCGTTGCGATGAGCCTGTCAGCCGCGAACTTCGCCAACTCCCGCCTGGTCGAGCGGGTCGGCATGCGGCGGCTGAGCCATGGCGCCCTGTTGGGCTTTATCGCCTGTTCGAGCCTACTGGCCGGGGCGATGATCTTGGTGGGGGAGCATTTCGTAGTGTTCTTCCCGCTCTTCTGCCTGGTGTTTGCCTGTTTCGGCCTGATCGGGTCGAATTTCAGCGCTATGGCCATGGAACCGCTGGGCCGGCTCGCCGGAACGGCCAGTGCCGCCTACGGGTTTGCGACCACGACCGTGTCGAGCTTTATCGGCTATTTGATCGGCAACCAGTATGATGGCTCTTCGGTTCCGGTTTTGGTGGGGTTTGCTGTGCTAGGCATGGTGTCGCTGGCCATCGTGGCAGTGACCGAGCGGGGAAAGCTCTTCTCCAGCCGGTAGAGCGGCCGCCAGTCACGCGAACAGCCTTAACGGAATTCGCCTGTAGCGTGTGGCGACGCAACGGGGGCGGTGGGACTTGGGCAGTGGCACGTTGGCGGCTGGACAGCCCTGGCAGGGTCGCGCGGCGCAGGACCGATCCGAACATGGTTAGCAAGACCCCTACGGACGGGCACCGATCTGTCGGGTCAGGGAAACCGGAAAAGAGCGCTTTTCTGCCACGGTGTTCTGCCAGTTCCAGCGGATGGCAGACCATGCAGTTCAAGAATGGCAGAATCACACAGGTGCCCATGGTCGATGGCAAGGCCGATGGGACCGTTGTGGCGGCGTTCTTCACCGATTACCCCCACGCGCCGGTCTGTGCTGTGTGCCGGGACGGGGACAAGCCGGTGGGCGTGATCACGCGGACCGCGTTCCAGACGCGGATGGCCTCGCCGCTGGGCCGGGCGATGTTCGGCTGGAAGCCGGCGATTTCGTTTGTGGAGCCGAACTTCCCGCCGGTGGCGGCCGATGACAGCATTCTCGACGTGCTGGAGCGGTACAAGGACCGCGAAGCGCTGGTGCGGGACGGATTTGTGGTGGTCGATGAGGCGGGCCGGTATCTGGGCGTGATTGCCGGGCTGGACGTGTTCCGGGCGCTCTACCAGCTCAATGAAGGTCTGGTTCAGGCGCTGACCGATGAGGTGAAGGAGCGCGAACGGGCCGAGCGTGAAGTGCGCAAGCTGGCCGAGAGCGATCCGCTGACGGGTCTTCTAAACCGGCGGACCTTTGCCGAGCGCCTGGCCGACCGGATGGATACGCGCCAGCGCTTTGTCTGCGTCTATATTGATCTCGACCGCTTCAAGCCACTGAATGACAATTTCGGCCATGCGGTGGGCGATGATGTGCTGCGGACCATTTCGGTGCGCTTGAGCGAGCTGGCGCATGTGGACCTGGTGGCGCGGCTGGGCGGTGATGAATTCGCCTGTGTGATCGATGTGACTCGGGCGGCGCCGGAGCTGGAGCGGACCATGCGGACGCTGCATGATGCGATCACCGACACGATCACGACCCAGGCTGGCCGGGTGAGCGTGGGCGCGTCGGTGGGCTATGCGGTGTTTCCTGCCGATGGCCGCTCGACCGACAGTCTGCTGCATGCCGCTGATCTTGCGATGATCGAGGCGAAATCGACCGGTGGCGGGGTGCGCGCCTATGACCGGACGGTGCAGACCTTCGATGTCCAGTCCCGCTTCATCGAGCAGAACCTGGCGCTGGCGGTGGCGACGTCGAAGATCCAGCCGGCGCTGCAGCCGATCATCGATCTGCAATCGCTGGACGTGATCGGGCATGAGGCGCTGGCCCGCTGGGTCGATAGCGAGCAGGCGGATGCGCCCACGCCGGCGCGGTTCATTCCGATTGCCGAGCGGATCGGCGTGTTGGACAAGCTGTTCTGGAGCCTGGCCGAGCAGACGCTGGACCAGCACGCCATGGCGAGCGGTTTCGTGGCGCTGAATGTTTCGCCGTCGCAGCTCACATCGGTGGCGTTCCTGGACCGGCTGGGCTCGCTGGTGCGGAATTTCGATGTCGCCGGCGGGGTGTTGGAGCTGGAGGTAACCGAACAGGTCCTGTTCCAGAACATCGAGCAAAGCCGGCAGATCCTGCATGCGGTGAAAGATCTGGGCGTGCGGGTGTCGCTGGATGATTTCGGCACTGGGCACTCTTCGCTGCTGCGGATGAGCCGGCTGCCTTTTGACAAGATCAAGATCGACCGGTGTTTCCTGAGCGGGCAGGCGTCCCATGGTTCGTCTATCCTGGAGGCGGTAATCCGGCTGTGCGACACGATGGGGGTGACGTCCTGTGCCGAGGGCGTGGAGACGGCCGGCGCGCTGGATGCGGTGCGGGATATGTCGTGCAGCCAGGCGCAAGGGTATCTGATCGGACGGCCGAAACTGCTGGAGCCGGGCCCTGAAGCGGATCTGGTGGCGGACCAGGCACAGGGCGCGGCTTGATTACGCGAGGGGCGGGTTGGGGTTACTTCGCTCGCGGCAGATTGGCTTCCCCAATCGCCTCCGCGGGGGCGGGCTGGCCGCCCGGCAGGCCTTGCCCTTTGGGGGTGCGTTGCGCAGGCGGCGGGTTCGCGTGAGGGGCGCCCGGGGGCTGGGTCTATTCGGCGGGGGTGAGCCAGGCGGCTTCGACCACATCGGCGACGTCGCCCATGATCTCGGTGATCTGGAAATCCTTCGGCGTGTAGACGCGGCGGACGCCCATCTGACGAAGGGCCAGTTCGTCCTCGGGTGGGATGATGCCGCCGACCACGAGCGGGATGTGGCCCATATCGGCCTTGCGCATCTCAGCCAAGGTCTCGCGGACCAGGTCGAGATGGGAGCCTGACAGGATCGAGAGGCCGACAATATGGGCGTCGGCGTCCCTGGCCTGGGCGACGATTTCCTCCGGCGTGAACCGGATGCCGTCATAGCGCACATCCATGCCGCAGGCGCGGCCGCGGGCGGCGATCTGCTCGGCACCGTTGGAGTGGCCATCGAGGCCGGGCTTGCCGAGCACGTAGGTGAGCTGGCGGCCCAGGGTCGCGGACAGGGCCTCGACACGGGTCTTCACCGCCTCGATGTCCTCCGCCCCGCCGGTTTCGACGACCAGGGCAACGCCGGTCGGGCCCCGATACTCGCCAAAGACCTGGCGCAGGGCACCGCCCCATTCGCCGGTGGTCACCCCGGCCTTGGCGCAGGCGATGGACGGTTCCATGATGTTCTGACCATCGGCTGCGGCGGCCTTGAGGGCAGTGAGTGCTGTTTCGGCACTCGCTCCGTCGCGCTGGGCGCGCCAGGCATTGAGGCTGTCGATCTGTTGGCGCTGGACCATGGGGTCGACGGTCTGGATGGCGTCCTCACCGGCGCTGAGGGGGCTGTCTTCGGTGGTTGTGTAGCGATTGACGCCTACCACGACCTGGTCGCCGGTTTCGATGCCTCGGATCCGCTCCGAATGGGCGCCGACGAGGGCGGCCTTCATATGCGCGATCGCGTCATCCTGGCTGAGGCCATCGATCTCTGCCAACTCGGTGCGGGCGACATCGCGGAGTTCGGCCGTCTTGCCCTCGATGACGTGGGAGCCATCGAACAGGTCCTCGAATTCAAGGAGGTCGGTCTCATAGGCGAGGATCTGCTGGAGGCGCAGCGACCATTGCTGGTCCCATGGCCGGGGCAGGCCCATGGCTTCATTCCAGGCCGGCAGCTGGAGCGCGCGGCACCGGGCCCGTTTTGAGAGCGTGACCGCGAGCGCTTCGATCAGGATGCGGTAGACATTGTTCTCGGGCTGGGGCTCGGTGAGGCCGAGGGAGTTCACCTGCACGCCGTAGCGAAACCGCAGGGCCTTCGTATCGGTGACGCCATAGCGCTCACGCCCGATCTCTTCCCAGAGATCGACGAATGCCCGCATCTTGCAGAGTTCCGTAACGAAACGCACCCCGGCATTCACGAAAAAGCTGATCCGGCCAAAGACGGTCGGGAAGTCTTCCTCGGGCACCTGGCCGCCGGCTTTCACCGTGTCCAGCACCGCGACGGCCGTGGCCAGGGCATAGGCCAGCTCCTGCTCCGGCGTGGCGCCTGCTTCCTGAAGGTGGTAGGAGCAGACATTCATGGGGTTCCATTTTGGAACCTCGGTATAACACCAGGCCACCATGTCGGCGATCAACCGCATGGAGGGTTCGGGCGGGAACACATAGGTGCCGCGCGAGAGGTATTCCTTGACGATATCATTCTGGGTCGTGCCGCGCAGCTTGGCCCGGTCATCGCCGCGCTCATCGGCCAGGGCGACATAGAGCGACAGGAGCCACGCCGCCGGTGCGTTGATCGTCATCGATGTGTTCATGTCTTCCAGCGGCAGCTGGTCGAACAGGGTGCGCATGTCGCCCAGGTGGCCAACCGGCACCCCGACCTTGCCGACCTCGCCCCGGGCCAGGATATGATCGCCATCATAAGCGGTCTGGGTTGGCAGGTCGAAAGCGATAGAGAGGCCGGTCTGGCCCTTCGCCAGGTTTCCACGATAGAGCGCGTTCGACTTCTCCGCCGTGGAGTGACCCGCATAAGTGCGGAAAATCCAAGGGCGATCCGGTGAATGCTGGTAAGCGGTGTCCGCCATAACGTTTCCTCGCGCAGGCCTTTATCGTTGCAGCGCAACATGGCGCTGCGCGGCAAACGAGGCAAGGCCTGCAAATTCGGGGCCGATAGCGGGCGCTTCGTTGTGATTGTGCATGGCAGCGCTGATGACGGCGTGAGTTCCGTCGTCCGCCGCGCGTGCTAAGGCAGCCAACTCGACCCCGCACCGTGATTGGAGCCCCTCATGACTGCGACTGATACAATCGGCCTTGTCGCCGCTTTCCTGACAACCGCCGCCTTCCTGCCCCAGGCCCTGATGGTGCTGCGGACTGGCCGCACGGAAGCTATTTCGCTGGCCATGTACCTGATGTTCACCGCCGGCGTCGGTGCGTGGCTGGGTTATGGCGTGCTGATCGGCTTACTGCCTGTGATGGTCGCCAATGCCATCACGCTGATGCTGGCCGTCCTGATCCTGGCGATGAAGGTGCGGAGCCTGCGCGGGCCAGAGCGCATTGCGACAGCCTGAAGCGCCCGCCGGATGGATGGGTAAACCGAGCGCCTAAGGCAGCGCCCAGGGCGCGACGGCCGCGAGATTGGCGCCCATATGCTGGTAGTAAAGCCGCTGTACGGTGCGGGTAACGGGGCCGGGCTTGCCGTTGCCAATGGAAATGCCATCAAGCGCGGTGACCGGGGCGATGATGGCGCCAGCGGAGGTGGTGAAGGCTTCAGCGGCGGCGTGCACGTCTTCCGGTGAGAAGGCGCGTTCCTCGATACTGAGGCCCTCCCCGGCAAGCAGGGACAGGGCCCTCGCCCGGGTGATCCCCGGCAGGATGGCTGGCGAAAGCGCGCGGGTGAAAAGCCTGCCATCGGCGCCCACAATCCACGCATTGGCCGATGCAGCCTCGGTGACCAGACCGTCTTCGACCATGAAAGCGGTTCCGGCGCCGGTCTCGCGCGCCTTTCTGTACGCAAGGGCCTGGGACAGGAGCTGTGTCGTCTTGTAGTCGCGGCGCTTCCAGCGCGTATCATCGAGCGTGATGGCGGCGATGCCGTCTCTGGCGGTGGCGCCGACCAGGGGACGCGGGGTCGCGAACAGGAACACGGTGGGCATGATCTGCTCTGGTCCCGCAAAATCGCGGAAACCATAGGCGCCGCCGCTGACCTGAAGGTAGATCAGGCCCTCAGCCATGGTGTTGCGCGCCGCCAGGTCGAGATGGAGCGCTTCCAGGGCTCCAATCTCCATGGGCAGCGGGATGTCGATGCCGGCGAGAGTACGCACCAGGCGCTCGCCATGGCCGGGCCAGTCAACCAGCTTGCCGCCATACATCGCGGTGACTTCATAGGCCGCATGACCGAACAGGAACGCGCGGTCAAACGGAGAGATGCGAGCGTCTTCAGCGGGGACAAACTGGCCGTCCAACCAGGCCCAGGGGCCGTTTTCCATGCCTTACTCCTCCATCGGCGATAGGGCTTAGCCGGTACGGGCAGGCGCGCAAGCCCTAGAACCCTTTCATCCGAATTTGAGCCACCTGAGCGCTGGAGTTTTGCGCCAGGGACAGGAGCAGACCGGACCAGCATGCGAGCATGCTGGGAGGATTGCGACGCAGCCCTGGCGCAAAAGGCCGGTGTTCAGGTGGCTCAAATTCG
>JBCCBN010000038.1:0-20673 GCA_039034035.1 Pseudomonadota bacterium | reverse complement strand
GGCGCGAATTTGTAAAGCTGATCGGCGAAGACCGCGCGGTGGTCGAATTCGGCTCAGGCTCCTCGGTCAAGACCCCGCTGCTTCTCAAGGCGATTGACCCGGCAGCCTATGTCCCGCTCGACATCGCGACGATGTAGAGGGCCATCACGGGCAAGACGGCGCCGTTCATCGTCATGGAAACCGACATCTGGTCAAGCGGGATACCGCTGAACAGGGTCCTCATGTCGTAGAGGCTGTCGATAGCGACGCCCGCCATGCCCACATCGCCCACGACGCGCGGGTGATCGCTGTCATAGCCGCGATGTGTTGCGAGATCGAACGCAACCGAAAGTCCCTTCTGACCCGCAGCAAGATTCCGGCGATAGAACGCGTTCGAGTCTTCAGCGGTGGAGAAGCCTGCATACTGCCTGACAGTCCACGGGCGCTGGGTGTACATGGTTGGATACGGTCCGCGGGCGAATGGCGGTAATCCTGGGAAGTCGTCGAGGAAGTCCAGCGGCGCGGTATCGGCGGCGCCATAGGCCGGTTTCACCGCTATGCCTTCTGGGGTTGTCCAAGTGCCGCCTGCGGTTTCAGCGTGGGCCGTGTCATTGGGAAGGCCTAATTCCAGCGACGTGAAATCTGGAAACTTGCTCATTGATTGATCCCCAATTCAGCGTGGGCCAACTCCAATGTATCGATCACGTCAACGCCCATGAAGATTTGGCTGTCGACACCGTCTGCTTCATGCTTACCGGCCAAGTAAATTCGTTGAGCGCCAGCGTTCTTCAGCGCGGCTGCCGCTGGTGCTGCCTCGACGGCATAGCGCTGGTTAGAGCCACACAAGACCGCCAGCTGGCAGCCAGATGCCTGGTATGCCGCGGCCAGCTCGGCAGGGGTGCGCGGTGGCACAGGTGCCGCCTTCGTGTCGATACCGCCAGCGGCGAACAGGTTCCGTGCAAAATCAGCCCGCGCGGTGTGCTCGGCTGCGGGACCCAGCGTCGCCAGAAAGACGTTCGGGCGGGAACCGGTTCTTTTCAGCTGCGCCTCGGCGTGATTGCGTAATCGCTCGAACGCCTCAGCTAGCCGGATTGGCCAGAAGGGTTCCGCGTGCGCTGCTTCTCCCTCTGGTTCTGTGTAATCGGTCCGAAGCGCTTCAAGGCCCTCTGTCGACATCGTTGTCTGATCACCCTTCCATGCCACAGCCGCAATTGGTGCGGTGACGTCGTCGAGCGCTGGGAACTCGCTTACTCCAGTGACAGGGGTTTTGCGCCGGGCGATCGCTTTGACGCGTTTGGAACGTGTCTCTGCAATCCGCCCCTGGATCTTGTCCGCCATGAGGCTTTCGGCATAGCCGCCATCGCACTCGACCTGCTGGAACACCTGCCAGGCGCGCTCGGCCAGGTCATCGGCGAGGGTCTCGGTGAACCACGCACCGCCTGGGGCATCGGCGACCTTGCCCAGGTGACTCTCTTCTTGGGCAATGATCTGGGTGTTACGCGCGACCCTGCGGCCGAGTTCTTCTGGGACGCCCAAGGCTTCGTTGAACGCGCGGATCGTCACGATATCGGCGCCCCCAACCCCACCGGCAAAGCAAGCCGCGGAGTTTCGGAGAATGTTCGTCCAAGTATCGTAACGGGTCAGCATGCGCGCTGAAGACATGGTCTGGAGCCGCATTGGTGTAGCAGCTAGGCCGAGCGCGTCGAGGCATCTAGCCCACAGGCGTCTCGCTGCCCGCATCTTGGCGATCTCAACACCATAATTGGCGCCAACAGCGATGCAGAACATCATCTGCTGGACCGCTTGATCTGGGGGCAGACCGGCTGCATCCAGACGCCGAAGCGTATCGACCGCCGAGGCGATCAACACGCCCAGTTCTTCGGCGGGCGCTGCGCCGGCTTCATGGACCATGCGTGCATCTATCCGCAGACCGCTCGACACTGGATACATGTCGGCGAGTGATGCAATCAGGTCGCTGGCTTCTGCAAATGCATGATCCAACCCGCCTTCCACCAGGCCTGACCGTGCGAGCGATCCCAGGACGTCGATATTGAAAGCAAATTTCTGGGTGCGCTGATCCTGCTGCCCCTGTCCCCATTGTCCCAGCAAGCCAGCGGCGCGCGTACCGGTGTCACCAAGACGGTCCAACGCCACCGTCGCGATGTTTGCATCCACACCCTTCAACACCGATGCTAGCTCTGCGCCAGTCGAAATGGCGATCCCGTTTTGGCCCGAACTGTCGATCTTCAATTCTATCGAGGTTACACCCCGTTCAAGGTCCCTCAGGATTTCTCCGTTGGTCACAGCTGGGTCTGGGTGGGTGAAAGTCTGGCGTATATCCCACGGCAGATAAGGATCACGAACAGCCTCGGCGCCTCTAATGTAGGGGGCGTGACCAGGCTGTCCCAATGGGTCTGTTGAGGATGGCCACTGGGTCTCCCGATACAGTGGATGGATTTCGGTTCCATCCACATCCCTCGTGACCAGCGTTTCGACCCCGCGCCCTTTCAACGTTTTCTCAACCGCCGCGATCCAGGCGGCTTCATCGGGGGTATCGAAGGCGTCGCTCAGGGGCAGAACGGGATTAGTCATGGGGATACCTCCTTGAGCAGTCGGTTGAAGCCGTGGTTGCGGGGGTCCGTCAAGATGATCCCGCGCCGCGAGCGGCCCAACCAGCCGCTGACCTTGCGTCAGTACTTGCAGCGATTGGGCCGGGCGCTAAGTCTCGTCGAAACCATGCAAGAGGATTGTACCATGGCGTTGCCGCCCGTTCTGCAGAACCTTCGGATTCCCGTTATCGGTTCACCCCTGTTCATTATCTCCAATCCCGATCTCGTTATTGCCCAATGCAAGGCGGGTATTGTCGGCTCGTTTCCCTCGCTGAACGCCCGACCTGAATCCCAACTCGATGAGTGGCTTGACCGGATCACCAGTGAACTGGCCGAGTACGACGCCAAGAACCCTGATCGTCCATCGGCGCCGTTCGCGGTCAACCAGATCGTTCACAAGACCAATAACCGGCTCGACTATGACGTGGAGGCGTGCGTGAAATACAAGGTTCCTATTGTGATCACGTCGCTTGGAGCCCGGGTCGAAGTCAATGAGGCGATCCACTCCTATGGCGGCGTCGTGCTGCATGACATCATTAATACCTTCTTCGCGCGCAAGGCGCTGGAGAAGGGCGCTGACGGCCTGATCCCGGTTTGCTCCGGTGCGGGTGGCCATGCGGGTACGATGTCGCCTTTCGCGCTGATTCAGGAACTCCGCGAATTCTTCGACGGGCCGATCGCACTGTCCGGCTCCATTGCCCATGGCGGCGCGATCGCCGCGGCGCAGGCAATGGGCGCAGACCTCGCCTACATTGGCTCGGCCTTCATCGCTTGTGATGAGGCAAATGCAAACGATGGCTACAAGAACGGTATCGTCGACAATGGCGCGGACGATATCGTCTACACCAACCTGTTTACAGGCGTTCACGGCAACTATCTGCGCCCCTCTATCGAGGCAGCCGGACTAGACCCGGATGATCTCCCCGAAAGCGATCCGTCGAAAATGAATTTCGGATCCGGCGGGAACCAGAAGGCCAAGGCATGGAAGGATATCTGGGGATGCGGGCAGGGCATTGGCGCGATCAAGTCTCGCGGCCCGGTCGCTGACTATGTCGACAAGCTTGAGCGGGAGTACCGGTCGGCCGTTGCATCATTGCAGGGTGGAAAAGCCTTCTCCATGGCCGAAGCGGCCATCGCCGCTCAATAGGCTTCCGAACTGAAACTTATCCGACCGGGTTGGCCGCGCCTTAGTCTCGCGGCCAACTCACTTTGAGAAGCGGAGATCGCTTCTCCCGGATCGGAGTAAACACATGTCAGATATTGCAGGCTTGGCCGCTAGTGCGGCTGGGGGAGGGCTCTTTGGCCTTGTTGGAACTGTGCTGGGGCGCCTCGCGGGTTATGCCGAACGACGCCAGGCCCACGCCCAGGAGCGGGCTCGCTGGCAACACGAGACCGCACAGCTGGAACTTGAAATGAAAGCCCGGCGAGAAACCGCTGACAGCGAAAGGCTGATGGCCGATACAGCTGGTCGCTGGCAGGGGCTTCAAGCGTCACTGGACGCAGACGCGGCCATTGCGCCGTCGTACCAGTGGGTGAACGCGGTTCGGGGGCTTACCCGCCCTACGCTGACCTTGACCCTTTGGCTGATCACCAGCGCGGTCTACCTCGCGGCTGGTCCGGCTGAGCGGATCGCGATCACTGAAACAGCAACTTTCGCTGCCACGGCTGCCACGCTCTGGTGGTTCGGCGATCGTGGGCCGTTTGGCTTGCATGGCCATCCGGGACCGAAGGCGCAGGGTCGCTAATCTCGGTTGCCGGGGTACACCCCCTCGCCAAACGTGATGATGCCCGGATGTCCTCCGGGCGCGGTCTGGCCAGACAAACGCCGTTCCAAGGTTTACTCAGTTGTCAAAACTGGTCGGTGCCGCCTGGACGCCGCTCAAGCAAAGCGTATCGCTTACGAGAAGATTGCCACGGTCTGGCGGCCAACCATGACCGGTTCGCCAGCGCGGTTCCACAAGGTCATGGACTGGGCGGAGTAGCCATCCCGGGCGGTTTGGGCTTGAGATCGGTTCAGCCACCAGCCGTCCTCGGTGCTCGGGGATGGCGTGAGGAATTCCACCATCCAGGTCATGGAGCTGATCCTTCCTGGTTCGCGCATCATTGCCAGCGCCGCTGGTGGCGGTACGTCGCCGATCGAGAAGAGGTGTGTCGGGTCGTAGGGGCCGCCACGGGCGCCGGTATCGAGATGGCGCAGCCAGAGGTATACATCAGCGGTCTCGGCTCTCGAGAAGAGTGTTGGACCGCCGGCTAGCTGCATTTCGAAATGTTGGGTGTAGCCCGGACCTCCTCCGCGTGGGAAGTACCGCTGATCAGCTGCCTCAGGTGTTGTAAGCGCGATCGGCACCGGGACTTCTGTCATGGAGAGTTGCGAGGGGCGCGGCGCAGCGAAGGTAAACAGGCACCTCGCAGCGATGCCTTTTTCGCCAACCATGTCCACAGAAACCGCTGTGGTGTGTTTGCCCTCCCGCATAACGGTGGGCGAGATCACCACCTCCCCGCCGGAAGGGCCGACAAAAGAGATTTGGGCAGCCTTAAGCGGCCGATCGCCAGCGACGCGCTTGCCGGCCTCATGGCACAGCGCAGCCGTAAGACCACCATAGGTGGTTCGGCCCTGCATCCAGTCTTCGGGAATAACTGCATCGACCCGTCCCTGAGACCGGCGGTCGAGGTTCGCGATCAAGTCGGAAAATGTTGTCTCAGCCATGACTCTGAACCTCGTACATACAATCACATCTCGCGAGGCCGACAACCGACGCCTTCGCATACGCCATGAGGCGCGCTCGCGGCGTCACCGACAAGAATGTCTAGTGCTGGCTCTCCGGCGTCGTCACGCGGAGGCCATCGAGGTCTTCACTGACCTGTATCTGGCAGGACAGTCGGGAGGTCTCAGTTACGTTTTCTGCAAAGTCGAGCATGGATTGCTCCATGTCTTCGGGCTTGCCTACCTTCGCCATGAACGCGGCATCCACATAGACATGACATGTCGCGCAGGCGCAGGCCCCGCCACAATCTGCATCGATGCCTGGTATCGAATTCTTGATCGCCGTTTCCATCACGGTTTCGCCGGCTTTCGCCTCGACCGCGCGTTCTGTCCCGCCATGATCCACATAGATGATCGTTGCCATGCTGTATCGCTCCCTTAAGCCGCTGCCTGCTTGGCATTCGCGGCGATCTGCTTCATTGAGATGGACATATCCGACAAGTCGGCTCGCGCAAGGTTGGCGCCCATCTGTATCAGTTTCTTCGATGCCAAGAATTCTGGTGCTGCGTTGACCGCGTCAACCGCGAGAAGCGCGTCCTGCTTGAGGTAAAACGCCGCGAAACGACCGGAATCGGGGTCTCCTCGGACAACCACCTGATCATGGCCTTCGCTCAGCCCCGCAATCTGCAGCTTTACATCATACTGATCCGACCAGAACCACGGCACATCTTCAGCGGGCCGCGCCTGTCCTGTTATTGCCGCCGCCGCCAGCTTGCCCTGTTCAATTGCATTATGCACGCTTTCGAGCCGGCCCGTCCGACCGTAGTGGACAAGCGGCCTACGAGCACAGTCGCCCGCCGCAAAGATCCGCGCATCATTGGTCCGTGCATCCCGGTCGACCAGGATACCGTCATCGCAGGCGATACCGGCGTCCGATGCCAGCTCGACATTGGGCACGATTCCGATCCCGGCAAGCACCAGGTCAGCCGCCACCGTCTCGCCATCGTCCAGTGAGACGCCAGTAACGTGCCCAGTATTATTGCCAATCAGGCCGGAAACGCGGGCACCGGTCCGAATATCGACGCCATTTCGGGTGTGGAGCGCATGGTAGAATGCGGAAATGAGCGGGCTTGTAACCCGTGCCAGAACCCGATCAGCCATTTCCAGAACCGTTACGTTCAGGCCAAGTTGAGCGCCGACCGCCGCCGTTTCCAGCCCGATATAACCCGCGCCGATGATCACGATTGATCGACCTTCGGCCATCAACGGGCGCAAGTGATCAACATCCGCGAGGGTTCGCAGGTCGTGGACACCTTTCAGGTCAGCGCCCGGGACCGGCAGGGTACGCGGGCGCGATCCGGTCGAAAGGATCAAGGCGTCGTAGGGCAGGCTGCCGTCATCACTCAATTTGAGCATGCGCTCACTGCGGTCGATGGCCGTCGCGCGCGTGTTGACCGCCATGTTGACATCATGCTCAGCGAACCAGGCGTTGGGTTTGAAGTACAGCCTCTCCTCGCCCATTTCGCCCTTGAGATAAGCCTTGGAGAGTGGCGGCCGCTGATAGGGCAGGGCAGCCTCGTCGCCCACGATCGTCAAATCGCCCGTATAGCCCCACAGGCGAAGAGACGCAGCCGATTGTGCGGCGGCCTGACCGCCGCCGACAATGACGATCTTGCGTGAATCTGTGAGGTCCAAAAGCCGCGCTCCCGTTCTGCTCCTCTTTCGAGAGCGAAGAGGAATTAGGAGGCAAACTATGACGGGTGCGTCACGCTCTGCAAGGGCGTGTCACGGCGCCCTCCTGACTTCGGCCGTTATTCGGGCCATATCGTGAGGAAAAGGAACCAGAATTCATGCAGACCTTTCTCACCTACGGTTTTTACGCAGCGTTGGCCGGCGTTTTTGTCGTTCTCGTCCTGGGCTTGTTGAACCTTGTTCGAGCAGATGCAGGACAGGCGTCTCGGTCCAATCAGCTGATGCGACTGCGCGTAGTGGTTCAGTTCGTCGCCGTATTGCTGCTCGTGGCGATCGGATTCTTGTCCGGCGCCATTGATATCGGTTTCTGATATGGTGAAGCTTGACAAGATCTATACCCGGACCGGAGACGGTGGCACCACGCGCTTGTCCACGGGTGAGCCAGTCGCCAAGCATGACCCCCGCGTGACAAGCTATGGCTCGGTTGACGAGTTAAATGCCGCCTTAGGGGTCGCTGCGCTCCACGCCGAGGGACCGATCTCTGAAGCCATCAAGCGGATACAGAATGATTGTTTTGACCTCGGGGCGGACCTCGCTACGCCTGAGCGGGACAAGCCGCTGGAATGGACGCCGCTACGGGTTACGATGGCGCAGGTTGAACGGCTCGAGGCGGAAATCGATGCGATGAACGCAGCGATCCCCCCGTTGGACAGTTTCGTGCTTCCGGGTGGATCCCCGCTTGCTTCGCACCTGCACGTCGCCCGAACTATTGCCCGCCGCGCTGAGCGGGACGTGTCAGTCCTGGCGAGCGATCCGGACGAACGTGTCAGCGAGGCCGCTCGCGCCTACATCAATCGGCTGTCAGATTGGCTCTTCGTCGCGGCACGGTCGGCCAATAACAATGGTGCCGATGACGTAAAATGGGTGCCGGGCGCGAACCGGTAACCGGCCACAGCGCCCGACCCGATTCCGGCGCTATGCCGCTTCGCTGGCGAGATTGCGGAGAACGTAGTGAAGGATGCCGCCATTGCGGTAGTACTCCAACTCGTTCTCGGTATCGATGCGCACGGTCGTGTTCACATCAATGGCGGTGCCGTCGGCCCGCGTGATCTTGATCGGAACCACCTGCCGCGGATTGATTGAGTTGATATCTTCTATCGTGACTTGCTCGTCACCCCTCAGGCCGAGCGTTTTCCAGGTGGTCCCTTCTTCGAACTGAAGCGGGAGCACGCCCATTCCGATCAGGTTCGACCGGTGGATCCGCTCGAAACTCCCGGCAATCACAGCACTTACGCCGAGCAGGATCGTGCCCTTGGCCGCCCAGTCGCGGGACGAACCGGTGCCGTATTGCTCACCAGCAAACACCACCAGCGGAACATGCTCATTCTTGTAGCGCATCGCCGCGTCATAGATCGGCATCTGGTCGCCTGATGGATGGTGAATGGTCAGACCACCCTCGGTCCCAGGCACCATCTGGTTCTTGATACGGATATTCGCGAACGTGCCGCGCATCATGACTTGGTGATTTCCGCGCCGCGCCCCGTATGAGTTGAAATCGAGGACAGGCACTTGGTGGTCGGTGAGGTATTTCCCGGCCGGACTATCAGCTTTGATGTTGCCGGCGGGGGAAATGTGATCGGTTGTGATGGAGTCTGCGAACAGGCCCAGCACGCGCGCCTTGTGGATGTCCGCCGGCGCCTGCGGCTTGAGGCCCATCCCATCGAAATAAGGTGGGTTTTGTACATAGGTCGAACCCATGGGCCATTCATAGGTTTGCCCGCCCGACACATCGATGCCCTGCCAGTGCTCATCTCCTTTGAACACGTTGGCATAGCGGGAAGCGAACATTTCGGGCGTAACAGCGTCGCGCATCACCGACTGGATCTCTGCATTTGATGGCCAGATATCCCGGAGAAAGACATCGTTGCCATCGGCGTCCTGGCCGAGCGGGTCGGTCGTCACGTTGATCCGAAGCGAGCCCGCAATTGCGTAGGCAACAACCAGAGGTGGTGATGCGAGGTAGTTGGCCTTGATATCGGGCCCGATCCGGCCCTCGAAGTTCCGGTTGCCCGAGAGAACCGAGCATGACACCAGGTCGCCCTCGGCAATGGCGTCAGCCAGTTCTTTGGGCAGCGGACCGGAATTGCCGATACAGGTCGTGCATCCATAGCCAACGAGATTGAAGCCCATCGCGTCGAGGTCGTCCTGCAGGCCCGCCTTTGCGATATAGTCGGTGACAACCTGCGAGCCAGGCGCGAATGACGTCTTCACCCAAGGCTTACGTCCAAGCCCCTTCGCAATCGCGTTCCTGGCAAGCAGGCCTGCGCCGATGAGCACCGAGGGATTGGACGTGTTCGTGCAGGATGTGATTGCGGCGATGAACACATCGCCATGGGTCACCGTGTAGTCAGCACCTTCTACGGCAACGGGCTCAGCCGCATCGGCCGGCTTACCGAATTCCTTGACCATGGCTTCGGCAAAGGCCGTGTCAGCTTCGTCTAGCAGCACTCGGTCCTGGGGCCTTTTCGGTCCCGCCAGCGATGGTTTCACACTGGCAAGATCGAGCTCCAGCGTGTCGGTAAAAACCGGATCGTCCATATCAGGCGCCCAATAGCCTTGCGCTTTCGCATAAGCTTCAACGAGAGCGACCCGGTCCGGTTCGCGACCTGTGTCACGCAGATAAGTAATCGTCTCATTGTCAACGGGGAAAAAGCCGCACGTCGCGCCATACTCAGGCGCCATGTTGGAGATCGTCGCCTGATCTTCCAAGGTGAGATTGGCGAGACCCGGGCCATAGAACTCCACAAACTTGCCCACGACACCCTTCTCGCGGAGCATTTGGACCACAGTCAGCACCAGGTCTGTTGCGGTCGCGCCTTCGGGCAGTTTGCCGTGGAGCTTGAAGCCGATCACTTCGGGGATCAGCATCGACACGGGCTGGCCGAGCATCGCCGCTTCCGCCTCGATCCCGCCAAAGCCCCACCCGAGCACGCCGAGGCCGTTAATCATGGTTGTGTGGCTGTCTGTCCCTACGCACGTGTCGAAATATGCAATGGTCTCGCCATCCTCTTCCCGGGTCCAAACCGTTTGGCCAAGGTATTCGAGGTTCACCTGATGGCAGATGCCCGTTCCGGGGGGGACGACCCGGAAATTCTCGAATGCCGAGCTTCCCCAGCGGAGGAACTCATAGCGCTCGCCATTGCGTTCGTACTCCCGGGATACATTCTTGGTGAAGGCATCAGGGCTGGCGAAGTGATCGACCATCACGGAGTGGTCGATCACCAGATCAACCGGTACCTGCGGGTTGATGGCGTCGGCAGACGCGCCAAGTTTCGCAGCGGCATCGCGCATGGCGGCCAGGTCCACAACAGCGGGAACGCCCGTGAAGTCCTGCATCAGCACCCGCGCCGGCCGGTAAGCGATCTCGTGCTGCGCGCTCCCCTTGTCCTTGAGCCAGTTGGCCATCGCGACAATGTCATCCTTCTTGACGGTGGTGCCATCTTCGAAGCGCAACAAATTTTCCAGCAGTACCTTCAGCGATGCCGGGAGACGAGAGACGTCGCCGAGCCCATTTTTCGATGCAGCTTCAAGAGAGTAGTATGTATAAGTCTTCCCGCCAGCGGTGAGTTGGCGGCGGGATTTGAAGCTATCAAGGGATGGCATGGAGAGACCTCTCATCATGGGGTTCAAGAGGCACCTTGCGGTGCACAAATCAATTGCGCTCTGTGTAGTCCCGACCCGTCTCAAGGGCAATCTGTCGCGGATCGCGCATTCGTCGCAGCCGGGCACTCGGCCGGTTGGGGCAACAGGATGACATTCGCGCGAGAAACCGTGTAGGTCCGACCGATGTCATCAGCGCTTGTTTCTGCAACCGGGTTGGCCGCCATTCGTGGCGAGCGGGTCCTGTTCAAGGATATCTCCATCACTGTTGATGCTGGGCAAGCCTGGCTGCTGCGCGGCGCGAACGGTGCGGGAAAGACGACGCTGCTCAGGATCCTGGCGGGTCTGACACAGGCGGAGACGGGGTCCATTGAGCGTAACACAAGCGTCCATTGGTGCGCCCACAGGCTCGGCCTCAAGCCTAATGAGACGCCGCGCTTGCATCTCGCCAACTGGACGCGGGCTTGGGGCAGCAGCGCGGAATTGGTGGACGTTCTGGGTCGGATGGGATTGCGCCGGCCGGCTGACGTTCCCGCTCGCTACCTCTCGGCGGGCCAGCGCCAGCGTACGGCGCTTGCGAGATTGCTCCTTGAACATCGGCCCTTGTGGCTAATGGACGAACCCTTCTCCGCGCTCGACGTCAAAGGACGAGCTATGCTGCTCGACCTGGTGGCACGGCACCGGGCGCAGGGCGGTGCGGTCATAGCGGCCATCCATGGCGAGGCAGATTTTGCGGCAACAGGAGAGGTCGATCTTTGAAACCCGCTCCGCTCGCCGCCGCTTTCACGCAATCGCTCGGCGAAGCCTGGTCGGGTGGAGCGGGCGCGGTACTGCCGGTTGGTTTCTTTGCCGGTGCGGCGATGCTGGTACCGTTTGGCGTGGGACATGACAATGATGTCCTGGCGCGGATCGGACCCGGTGTTCTCTGGGTCGCATTGGCCCTATCATCCCTCGTCACAATGGAGCGCCTTTTTCAGTCAGACCTTGAGGATGGCGCTCTGGACCTTTGGCTTCAGATCGACGCGCCGATGGCGGCGATCGCAGCGGTCAAGGCCCTGGCATTCTGGCTGGCAGCAGGACTGCCATTGACGTTGATAACACCCCTGCTGGGTCTGATGCTCCAGATGCCGGCAGATACCTTACTGCCCGCAGCGCTGGGATACGGAGTTGGCGGCATTGCGTTTTTCATGTGGGGTGGTGTGGGTGCGGCGCTCACAGCGTCCGTTCGGCGTGGAGGTCTGTTGATCGCGCTGATCGCACTCCCGCTCTATGTTCCCACTGCAATCTTCGGCGCGATGGCGCTGCAATCGGACGCGGGTCTTCTCGCCCCTGAAGGATTATACTTGGTGGCAACGAGCTTGTTTGCCTCCGCCGTGGCGCCATTTGCAATGGCAGCGGCCCTAAGGCTGGCCGCAGACTAGGATCACGGAACCATGATCTCGTACTTTGCAAATCCTCATCGCTTCATGAAATTGTCAGGCGTGCTAACGCCCTGGCTGTTTGCCGCTGCCGGCGTGATGATCGCCTACAGTCTCTGGCAGGCGCTATGGATCGTGCGACCGGAAACTTATCAGGGCGATAGCGCACGGATCATGTTCATCCATGTGCCGGCGGCATGGCTGTCGATGGCTGGTTATGCCGGGCTCGCGGTATCGAGCTTCATCTGGTTCGTCTGGCGCCACGAACTGGCTGACATGGCCGCCAAGGCGATGGCGCCTGTCGGCGCCGCTTACACGGCGATCTGCCTTGCGACCGGATCGATCTGGGGCAAGCCGACTTGGGGCACCTGGTGGCAATGGGAAGATCCCCGCATGACTTCCGTCCTCGTGCTCTTGTTCCTTTATCTCGGATACATCGCGATCCGCGCGGCTATGGACACGCGGCAAAAGGCAGCCCGCGCGGCGGCGATCCTCGCCATGGTCGGTGTGGTGAACGTACCGATCATCAAGTTCTCGGTCGACATCTGGGCGTCCATCCACCAGACGGCGTCCGTGGTTCGCCTCGACGGCCCTTCAATGCCGGCCGAGTATCTGGTGCCACTCTTGATCGCTGCGCTTGGGCACTCGTTGCTGTTTACGGGGCTTCTATTCACCGGCATGCGGGCTGACGTTCACACGCGTCGGGCCGACGCCTTGGTCATGCGCCGATTGCAGGCCGCTGAATGATCCCCGCCTTCGACCATACCGGACCTTTCATTTGGGCAGCGTTCTCGCTGTCCGCGATAATCCTCGCGACCGTGATAACCGGCGTTACGGTGCGGGCCGCGGCCGCGAAGGCGCGGCTCGAGCGATTGGAAGGTGAGGAAGAGATCGAATGACGCGCTTGTTGGTGGCGGCGCCGCTCGTCCTGCTCCTGGGTTTCGGAGGCCTGGGCTTGATCCAGCTCTATGACGGCACCAAGCCCAGTTTCGAACGTGTGACCCGCCAGGCACCCGCGCAGACTTTCTCACTGCTGGACGGAGGCGAGAGCGATTTCCGGACTCTCGCCGCGGATGCTCCGATTATCGTGAATCTGTGGGCGAGTTGGTGTGCGCCCTGCCGAGTCGAGCATCCACTGTTGATCGAACTCGGCAATCAGTACCCGGACCGGCTGCACGGCGTGCTTTATGATGACACCGCGTCGAATGGCAGGGGCTTTCTCGAAGAGTTGGGTAACCCATTTTCTAGTATCGCCTTGGACGAAAGCGGGCAGCTGGGGCTCGATTTCGGCCACACGGGCGTGCCGGAGACGTTCGTCATCCAGCCGGGAGGCGAGATCACGCTTCACATTCGTGGACAGCTCACACAGAGCCACCTTGCCGTTATCGCGCAGGAAATGTGACCGATACGGTCAAGGCTACGAATGGGTGTCCGAAATGATTTCATCCACGAACCCGAGGGCGAGGCCCTTCGACCAGTCGGCTTCGCCCTGCAATCTTGCCACCTCAGTTCCGTCCGGTCCGTATATCACTGTGGTCGGAAAACCTGTCGCGCCCGACTCATAAACGATGTCCCAGGCGTCGGGCGGTGCAAACGCAAACGCGATCGTCCCACCTGTGAGTTCATCGAGGCGCCGGCGTGCGTAGGCTTCATCATCGCGGCCGTCTACGCTGATCGCGACCACATTGAACTGATCGCCGCCACGAGCAGCCTGCAGCGCGCCGAGATGCGGCATTTCACGCTCACAAGGGCCGCACCACGTCGCCCAGAAGTTCACCAGGATCGTCTTGCCCGCAAAGTCGGCAAGACGGGTTTGATTGCCATCCGCGTCAAGGAAGCTTGCGTCCGACACGGGCGAGCCTGCTCTCGAGAAATCGAGGCCCGCGAGGTCCTCCACGGCGAACCGCTCAAGCGGTGTGTGAGACCGGGGCCCTCCTGCCGCCGCAAACAGCGCGTAGACAATCGCTGCAACAGCCACCACAAACAGACCGCAATACAGATATCGCATGGGGACAAACCTCCAACGCGGGACAAGGACAATCGGAGGCGATATGGCGAACGCGCCCGAAAAAGGCCAGCAGATGTGGGGAGGGCGGTTCGCCGCGGGCCCGGCCGACATCATGGAAGCCATCAATGCCTCGATCGATGTCGATCGGCGCATGGCTGAGCAAGATGTGGCCGGGTCTCGTGCTCATGCCGACATGCTTGCCGAAATGGACGTCATCTCCGCTGAAGACAATGAGGCAATTCAATCTGGCCTCGACGCAGTTCTCGGCGAAATCCGGGACGGCACTTTTCCGTATGATCGAACGCTCGAAGACATCCACATGAATATCGAAGCGCGGTTGAAAGCGCTCATTGGCGAACCCGCCGGGCGTTTACACACCGCGCGGTCGCGCAACGACCAGGTGGTGACTGACTTCAGGCTTTGGACGCGCGGCGCACTGGGTGAAACGGTTGCGCGCCTCGCCGTCCTCCAGCGGATCCTTGTCGATCGTGCGGAGGAGCATTCAGCCACTGTCATGCCGGGTTTCACCCATCTGCAAACCGCGCAACCGGTCACGCTCGGCCACCATCTGGTGGCGTATGTGGAGATGTTCGAACGCGACAAGGCGCGGTTCAATGATTGCGTGGTTCGCCTGAACGAGTGCCCACTTGGCGCCGCGGCACTTGCCGGCACCGGGTTTCCCATCGACAGAGAGATGACCGCAGAAGCCTTGGGGTTCAACCGCCCAATGGCCAACAGCCTCGATGCTGTCTCCGCCCGCGATTTTGCGCTTGAGGCGCTTTCCGCCCTTGCCATCGCCGCCACCCACTTGTCCAGATTGGCCGAGGAGATCGTGCTATGGACATCCGCTCAATTCGGCTTCGCTAGCCTGTCCGATGCCTGGTCAACAGGTTCCTCGATCATGCCGCAGAAGCGCAATCCCGATGCCGCAGAACTCATTCGGGCCAAGGCGAGTCTCGTCGCGTCTGGTTTTGCTTCCTTGCAAGGCGCGGTGAAGGCGTTGCCTTTAGCCTATGCCAAGGATCTGCAGGACGATAAGGCGACTACGTTTGCTGCGTTTGACACGATCGACCTGTGCTTACGCGCTATGGCCGGAATGATCGAAACGATCACTTTCCATCCAGAAGCTATGCGAACCGCTGCAGCAGCGGGATTTTCAACCGCCACAGACCTGGCCGACTGGTTGGTCCGCGAACTGGGTATGCCCTTCCGTGACGCCCATCACGTCACCGGCACCCTGGTCGCCCAGGCGGAACGGGCGGGCTGCGATCTCTCTGAACTGTCACTGGACGCGATGCAGGCGGTTGAACCACGAATAACCGATGATGTATTCACGGTCCTGACCGTCGATCAATCGGTCGCAAGTCGCAAGTCCTATGGCGGAACGGCCCCGGTTCGCGTAAAGGAGGAAGTCTCGAACTGGCGCCTTCGGCTGGGAATGGACCAGCGCCCGGATCTTGAACCAGGCGCAGCGCCAAGTATGGCCCGTAGCGATGAATAGGAGACCGAGCCCATGACCCGACTACGACCCGCCTTCGGCCTGATCTTGCTCGCGGGGACGATGAGTGGGTGCGGTTTGACCGGAGACCTGCAACGTCCAGACCCGCTATTCGGCGATCCCGTGGATCGCGGCGCGGCACAGCTGCCTGATCGGGACGTGGAGCGCGGGCTGCCGGAAACCCCACAGAACGATGATGACGAAAGCGGGAACGCTGACGACTTGCCAGATGCTGACAATGAACTGCTCGGCGGGCCCGGCGCGGGTTAGGCAAAAGCTTTGATCGCTCGCGCTTTCCCTGTTGCGGTGACCCTGGCTGTTTTGCTGGTGTCGGCCTGTGAAACCGGCTCCGGACAAGCAGTGATGTCCAAGCCGTCATACGGGCACGACTTCCCAGTCGATGCTCCAGTTCCGCCAGTCGGCCTCGACGAACCGGCTGAGCCAATCCTGAACGCGCAGGGGGGTGAGATCCCGAAGGGCGTCTACACCCAGCCCGTCGAAACATCTGGCCTGGATGAACCGGCGCCCGCCGATCCATCCTGAGGTCCAACCGCATGCATCATTTCACCTACCGAAACGGGCGTCTCCATTGCGAGGACGTGGATCTTTCTACCCTTGCTGATGAGGTCGGTACGCCCTGTTACGTTTACTCAACCGCAACGCTCACCCGGCATGCCCGTGTGATCGACGAAGCCTTCAAGGATGTCCCCAGCCTGATCGCCTACTCGGTCAAGGCGAACGGCAATCTCGGGGTCCTGGCAACACTGGCCAATGCGGGATGCGGAGCGGATGTCGTGTCGGGCGGAGAGTTGCAGCGGGCCCTGCGCGCGGGCATGCCGGCCCATCGCATCGTGTTTTCTGGCGTCGGCAAGACGCGGGACGAAATGGGGCTGGCCCTGAGCGCCGGCATCCATCAGTTCAACGTCGAAAGCGCAGGCGAGTTGGAAGCCTTGAGCCAGGTCGCAACCGCGATGAATGTGGCCGCGCCCATCGCGCTCCGCGTAAACCCGGACGTGGCGGCCGGAGGGCATCCCAACATCTCTACTGGAAAAGCTGGCGACAAATTCGGGATCCCCTGGGCAGACGCCGACGACCTCTTCGGGCACGCAGCGCGTTTGCCAGGCATCTCTGTGCGCGGCGTCGATGTCCATATCGGGTCGCAAATCGACGCTTTGGGACCCATGCGCGCGGCCTTTGAAAAGACCGTCGGCCTCGCCCGCCGATTGCGTGAGCGCGGCATGGAGATCGACCGGATAGATCTGGGTGGCGGCCTGGGCATTCCATACACAGCCGATGACGCGCCGCCGCCGCCAGCGGCTTACGCCGAAATGATCCGCCAGGTGATCGGTGACCTGCCCGTCCAGATCATCCTCGAACCAGGACGTGTCATCGCGGGCAATGCCGGCGTCATGTTGACCGAAGCGCTCTATATCAAAGCTGCACCAGACCGGACGTTTCTGATCGTTGATGCGGGTATGAACGACCTCATGCGACCCGCCCTTTACAAGGCCCATCATGAAGTTCTGCCACTGCAGGAGCCGGCTGAAAGCGATAAGGTCATGCGGTACGACATCGTCGGTCCGATTTGCGAATCCACCGACAAATTCGCGTCCGAACGTGAAATGGCGCCAATGAAACCGGGCGACAGGCTGGCGTTCATGTCGGCAGGGGCTTACGGCGCCGTCTTGTCGTCGCAATATAATGCGAGATCCCTTGTCGCCGAAGTGCTTGTTGATGGCGCCTCCCACGCTATCGTTCGCCGCAGGCCGACCTTTGAAGAGATGATCACGATCGAGCAGGTACCAGATTGGTTGAGATGAAAACCGTTCCCGGCGCCGACCGTAAGATCGGTCAGACCCATGGCCGGCTGACCCGGATCACGATGGTCCAGGCTGCGGGGTTTTGTGCCTTGTTCGTGGCGCTATACCTTCTCGTTGCAGTGCTGGGTGGCCTGGAGCGGCTTCCCGGAGAAATGCAGGCGACTGCAGCGCTTGCCTTTTTCGCGGGCGCGCTGGTGCTCGCCTTCAGGGCCTGGCGCCGGTACAGGGCGCCATCGCTTCAAACAGCCCTGGCAGCCCTTGATGCCCAATCGGACCTGAGACCGCTCTCCACATTGTCGGACCGTCCTGCCCAGCCTGCCGGTGAGGGCCGCGCCCTGTGGGACGCACATCAGAGCCGACTCGGTGGTGCGATCAGGGATTTGCGGGTACCGAACTTTGCCGCCGAGTGGCGTTCGGTTGACCCATACTATTTGCGGTTCGCCATGCCGGCAGCCTTGGGCGCAGCGATGGTGGTCACGTCCGCTTCGGTGCCAGACCGTCTCCACCAGGCATTTTCACCGGACTTCGGCGTCCTGGTCGGCGCCGATAACCTGCGGGTCGAAGCGTGGATCACACCGCCGGCCTACTCCGGCCGCGCTCCTGTCTTTCTGGCCGCTGATCTGGACCGTGTACGGGTGCCGACCGGATCGGAATTGACGTTGCGCGCATTCGGTCGGTCAGCCCCCTCCCTCCGGATTGCCGGAGACGCGAACACGGACGAGCGCCGGTTCGATGCGATGCCCGACGGTGCTTTCGAGGCCAAAGCCATTATCACAGCTGATAGCGAAGTGAGTGTACGTTGGTGGGGCGAGCGCGCGGCATGGACCGTTCTGGCGTCACCTGACGCGGCGCCCGAGGCGAGATTCGTCGAAACGCCAACCCTTACAACCCGAGACCGTACCGTGTTCACATGGGCCGCGAGCGATGATTATGGCGTGTCAGCCCTGTTCCTCGCACTGCGGCTAAAATCGCCGCATCCCGACGCGCTTGAAGCGGAGGACCTCGTCCCGGTCCCGCTGCCTGGCACTGGCGAGCGCGAAGTCGGCGAAGAAACCGAACTGGATCTCACTCGTCATCGATGGGCGGGCTTACCGATCATCGCCGAAATCGTTGCCATCGACGGGGCCAAGCAGGAAGGCCGAAGCGAACCGATAGAGTTCACCCTGCCCGAAAAACTGTTCCTGCAACCGTTAGCAAAGGCAGCCCAGGAAGTTCGTGTTACAGTGCTACGAGAGCCGGCGAACTATGCCGGGGTCAGTATCAATCTCGAAGCTGTCCGTCCTGGCGCAATCAATACCGGTGCCACAGGGCGTTTGGAGGCCGCGCCGCTCGGCGTGCGTCAGGCTGCAGTGATGCTTGACGCGCTAACCTACGAGCCGGCTAGATACTTCGAAGACCCCGGCCTTTATCTTGGTTTGCGCGCGGCCCGTGGCGTGCTGACATCAGCCTCGGAAAAATCCGCAGCTGACCGCGTCGATCCTCTACTGTGGGCGGTGGCCATGAAGGCCGAGTATGGCAGCGCGGCTGACGCTTTGAGAGCGTTGATGGCAGCTCGGAAGGCGCTTGAACAAGCGCTGCGAAACGGTGCACCGGAAGACCAAATCCGGCGCCTGATGGAAGCGTTCCGCGATGCTGCGAACAATTATGTCGCCGCAAAGATGGCGGAGGCCATGGCGAATGGCACTCAGGACGCGCCATTGACCGAAGACGGAATGGCGGGCGGTGAGGGCGGCGGGCTCGGGAGCAATGATTTCGAAGACATGCTGAATGCGCTGCAGGATCTCGCTGAGACTGGCGCTGCAGACCAGGCGCGGCAGCTCCTGTCCGACATCACGAACATGCTCGAGAATCTGGAGTTCCAGCAGGGCGGGTCCGGGGGCGAAGGTGGTTGGCCAGGCATGCCGGGCCAGTCTGCCGATGGTGAGAACGACGCCGAAACGCCGCCTCAGGAGCAGGAGCTCACGGGCGCCCTCGAGCGATTGTCGGAATTGCTGCGTGAACAGCGTGAATTGAATGATGACACTCTGGAAGCCGAACGCGGGCAGAGCGACAGCTCCGAGTTTGGCCAGAACCCGTCCGGCGGCCAACCCGGGGAGGAGGGACAAGCCGGCGGTGGTGGTCTTTCAGGCCTGGCCGACCGGCAAGATGATCTCGGCGCCCTCGCCGACCGGTTCGCGGAAGCCATCGAAAACGGCGAGGTTGGTCGGGCCGGAGACACCGAGGTGGGCGACGGGCAGGGGGCAAGCGCGGGCGAGGAAGACGGCGAAAACGGACGCGCAGGCGGTTCGGAAGGAGAAGGCGGCGAAGCCTTCGCGCAATTTGACGGCCTCGGCGAAGATGCCGAAGCCGCGCTCGACGCCATCGCGCGCGCCCAGCGGCGGGCGGCAGACGCCCTCGAACGGGGTGATATTGCCCGGGCTCGCCGCTTGCAGGACAACGCAACTCGCAGCTTGCGAGACCTCTCCGGCGAGCTTGCCGGGGCCCTCGACCAGTTGGCCGAAGCCCGTGACGGGGGCGACGGATCAGACGAGGCCGATACCGACCCCTTCGGCCGTCCAGTCGGCGGGGTGAATGATGGCCAGAACGTATCGATTCCCGAACAAGCAGAGCGTCAGCGCGCCAAGGATATCCTCGAAGAGCTTCGCCGCCGGTTCGAGCGCGCCGAGGATGAGGACGAGAAACAATACCTCGAACGCTTGCTAGACCGCTTCTGAGTGCCCGGCTGCTGAGCCCACGCGCAGCAGCATCTGCTTTACCTACCAGTCGACGGAGGCTAGGAACCGCCCCATATCTTAACTGGCGCGGCTTGGCGCGCCGGTATCCCGGAGGCCTTATGGCGAAAGAAGAGCTGATAGAGTTCAACGGTACCGTTGTGGAGTTGCTTCCCAACGCGACCTTCCGCGTGAAGCTGGAAAACGATCATGAAATCATTGCCCACACAGCGGGCAAGATGCGGAAGAACCGCATTCGCGTGCTGACTGGCGACAAGGTGCTGGTCGAAATGACGCCCTACGACCTCACCAAGGGTCGCATAACCTACCGCTTCAAATGAGCGCGACCGCCGTGCCATGATGGCCGCCGCTCAACTGATCCTGGCAAGCGCCAGTCCCCGGCGACAGGACCTCCTTGCACAGATCGGTATTGTCCCCGCTCAGATTCGACCGGCCGATATTGATGAAACCCCCCGCCGCGGGGAACTGCCCAGGCCCCATGCGCTTCGGCTCGCCCGGGAAAAGGCAGCGGCGGTGAGCGGGGAGGGCGCGTTCGTCCTGGCCGCAGATACCG
>JBCCBN010000037.1:0-20754 GCA_039034035.1 Pseudomonadota bacterium | reverse complement strand
GAAGGAATGGATCGCTTGAAAAATGCAAAAGTAGCTGTCATTGGTCTCGGAGGTGTCGGTTCGCATACGGCTCGTCCGGCACCCGCTCTTCCACCTGGATCATCGCTTCCTCGCCATCCTGGGCGGCGGTGCACTCATACCCCTCCCGTTCCAGATTGTATGTCAGGAGCTCGATTACCGGCTTTTCGTCTTCTGCGATCAGGATGTAAGGCCTCATGCGCTCATCTCCGTACACGGACGACCTCTAGGAATCCAGGAGAGGCGCCCTTGGTCGGGCCTTAGAGGAGAGATGGTCGCCTGTCACCTGATAGTGCACGACTTCGGCAATATTCGTGCAATGGTCACCAATGCGTTCGAGGTTCTTTGCGATGAACATCAGGTGCGCGCCGGCCGTGATCCGATCGGGATGCTCGCGCATGTCCAGCAACACTTCGCGGAACAGTGCGTTGTAATGCTGGTCAATTTCCTCGTCATTCGTCCAGACGCGCAGGGCGAGGCCAGCATCGTCTTCCGAATAAGCGTTCAGTACACTGTGTAATTGCGCAGCCACCGACTGCCCCATGGCCTCAACCCCCCTGAGGGCGCTGCCAATGTTCGCCGCCTCCAGTCCGGAGGTGCGCTTGGCGATGTTTTTCGACAAATCGCCGATTCTCTCGAGGTCACTCGACACTTTCAGCCCCGCCACCACCACCCGCAAATCCCCCGCCAGCGGCTGACGTAGCGCCAGCAGCCGGATGATCCGGCGCTCCAGTTCCACTTCCAGCGCGTCCAGCCGGTCGTCACGTGCGGCCGCCTCTTCGGCCAGCGCCTGGTCGGAGGTCACCACCGCACGGCAGGCATCATTAATCATCGTCTCGGCAATCCCGCCCATGCGGAGAATGTCGGCGGCGAGGTGCTCAAGCTCCTCGGTAAAGGATGAAACGATGTGGCGTATGCTCATTGGGATCAGCCGTAGAGGCCCCTGACATAGTCTTCGGTCCGTTTATCGACGGGATTTGTGAATACGCCTTCAGTGTCGCCGTATTCGACCAGTTTTCCCAGATGGAAAAAGGCGGTCTTTTGAGAAACCCGTGCGGCTTGTTGCATCGAATGGGTGATGATGACAATGCAATAGTGCTGGCGCAACTCGTCGATCAGTTCCTCAATCTTCGCCGTCGCGATCGGATCGAGGGCCGAGCAGGGCTCATCCATGAGGATGACTTCGGGGTTCACTGCAATCGCCCGCGCGATGCACAGGCGCTGTTGCTGGCCGCCCGAGAGACCTGTTCCGGGTTCGGACAATCTGTCCTTTACCTCGTCCCACAGACCCGCCCGCGTCAGGCTATCCTGAACAATTAGGTCGAGGTCGGCCTTGGAACTGGCCAGGCCATGGATCCGTGGCCCGTAGCCGACATTGTCATACACCGATTTCGGAAACGGATTGGGTTTCTGGAACACCATTCCGACCCGCGAACGCAACAGCACCGGATCCACATCCGGCCCATTGATATCCTGGCCGTCGATATGGATTTCGCCGTCGACCCGAGCGGTCTCGATCGTCTCATTCATGCGGTTGATGCAGCGCAGGAAGGTCGACTTTCCGCAGCCGGACGGACCGATAAATGCCGTCACCGACGCTCCGCGGATCGGCATGCTCACATCGAAGATCGCCTGCTTGTCACCGTAGAACACATCCACATGCCGGCAATCGACTTTCGGGCTGCCCTCTGCTCCGGATACGGATGATTGATCGGCACCGGCCACCGACGCAGCCGCCGAAGCGGTGTCGCCGGGCTTGGGCTCTGGTGCGAGGGTCTGGTCATCCATCACCATCTCCGTTCAAATCGGCGGCGCAATAACACCGCTGCCGCATTCATCACTATCATGAAAACCAGCAGGACGATGATCGCCGCTGCCGTGTTGTACTCCCAGGCTCGCTCGGCGCCGGTCGACCACTTATACACCAGCACCGGCAGCGCGGTGGCTTCATCGGTCGGCCCACTGGGCACTTCGGCGACAAACGCCACCATCCCGATCAACAAGAGCGGAGCGGTTTCCCCAAGCGCTCGGGCCAGGCCGATGATCGCGCCGGTCAGGATGCCGGGGGCGGCCAGCGGCAAGACATGGTGGAACACGGTCTGCGTCCGCGAGGCGCCCAGCCCAAGCGCAGCGGTGCGGATCGAAGGCGGCACCGCCCTCAGCGCTGCCCGCGAGGCGATGATCACCGTCGGCATCGTCAACAGCCCCAGGACCAGCCCCCCAACCACCGGCACTGAGCGCGGCATGCCGAACAGGTTGATGAACACCGCCGCCCCCAACAGTCCGAACACGATGGAGGGCACGGCGGCCAGATTGTTGATGTTCACCTCGATCAATTCGGTAATCCGGTTCCGCGGCGCAAACTCTTCGAGATAGAGCGCCGCCGCAATGCCCACCGGCACAGCGAAGCTGGCGGTCACCAGCATGGTCAGCATCGAGCCGACAATGGCCGCCAACACGCCGGCGATTTCCGGATAGGTGCTATCGGCATTGCTGAGCAGCGAGGTGTTCAGCCGGCGAGTAAGGCGCCCCTGCTCGTCCAGGGCCCGGACCCAGGCGATCTGCCGATCGGTCACGTTCCGCTCCGCTTCGGGCAGTGTGATAAAGCGGATTCCGGGCCGGGTGCCGACGAACGCATCCGCCTCCCCGGTCAGCAACTCACCGGTGAACGTGGCCGCATTGGCCGAGCTGACACGGGCAATCGCAGCGCCGTCCTGGAGTAGCACAGACCCCCGATGGGCAACGATACGGTCGGCCAGGGCGGCGTCAGACCGTTTCAGCGTGAGCGTCAGCCTCCGACCCTCGCCCGGGATAGCGGCGGCGATTTCGCCCGCGTCCATCACCGTCTCGCCTGTCGCCCGGCCCTTGAGATAGAGGTCAAGATCATCGGAAAGCGCGGCGTAATAGGTCTGTACCGTCCCGATCCGCTCGGGCGCGTCGGCTGTGCTACGCGCAATCGGGATCGTCGCGAGCCGTGTGACCAGCCCGTTCAGTTGGCGCGTTAACCCCACCGACCCCGCTGCCGCCGGAAAGGTCTGGCCCAGATCCTCGCGGATGAGCTGGTAGAAACCAGACACATTCTCCGCAATCAATTCGGGGTCGTCGGTCCCCTCCGGCGCCACCACATCGGCACGCAGCGGCAGGTCGAACCGGACCTGATGGTGCGTAAACGCGGTCACCGCCAGCGTCATGATCGATATGACCAGAACCAGCAGCATCGAGATCGCAACACCGATTGCGGCCAGCCCATAGAGCTGGAACCGCCTCTCGGCCTGCCGACGCCGTTTCAGGCGCGCGGCGACGCTGGCCGATGTCTCGGCCGCAGCCGGGCGGGCGGGGGAGACTGGCGCGTCAGTCATATTTTTCCCGGTAGCGCTGGACCACCCGGAGGGCGATCAGGTTGAACACCAGGGTCACCGCGAACAGCACGAAACCCAGCGCAAAGGCCGACAAGGTCTTGGGGCTGTCGAACTCGCTATCGCCGGTAAGCAGCGCAACGATCTGTACCGTGATCGTCGTGATCTCGCTGGTTGGGTCGAGCGTGATGGCCGGGCGCTGGCCGGCAGCCATCACCACGATCATGGTCTCACCGATCGCCCGTGAAACTCCCAGCAGCAGGGCGGCGATCACCCCTGGCAGGGCGGCCGGCAGCACCACTTCCTTCACCGTCTCCGATGGCGTCGCCCCCATGGCCAGGCTGGCATCGCGCAGCGATTGGGGCACGGCATTGATCACATCATCGGACAGGGACGACACGAACGGGATGATCATCACCCCCATCACCAGCCCCGCCGACAGCGCGTTGGAGGGGCTGGCGGCAAAGAACTCGTCGGGTACGAAGGGCAAACCGTTCATCCACACCGCCAGCGCCCGGACCGCCGGCGCCACCACCAACAGCGCGAAAAAGCCGTAAACCACGGTCGGAATGCCGGCGAGCACTTCCAGGATCGGTTTGACCACGGCCCGCATCCGGGGACTGGCATATTCCGACAGGTAGATCGCCGCGTAAAGTCCGATGGGTGCGGCGACGCACATGGCGATCAGCGCGATCATGAACGTGCCGAAAAAGAGCGGGATCGCCCCGAAATCGGCATTGGTCTGCGCGTTCCACTCAAGACCGAACAGGAAAGACAGGAATGGGATCTGGGCGAAGAACCGCAGGCTCTCGACGAACAACGAGACAACAATGCCGACCGTTGTCGCAATCGCGATGGCGGCGCAGATGAACAGTCCCCATTCGATCCCTCGCTCCACCGCCTCACGCGCCCGGAACGCGGCGGCCACCTGCCGCTGGGCCCAGGCGAAACTCACCGCCGCCCCGACCAAAGCAAGCCCGAGAAAGCCCAGATTGATCGCCCCTTTCAGCTCCGCAAACCGGTGCACGGCGGCGCTGAACAGTCCGTCGCCGTCGAATGCGCCCCGCCCAAGGCTCGCAGCTTCCGAGACGCGGTCGACATATTGGTGGCGCTCGCTCGCGCTCAGCTCGGCGAACCCGCTCGGCAGTTCACCAGCGACTATCGCTCTTGCCAGCGCCTCACCAAACACCAGATGCGCTACCATCACGAGGGCGGTCGGCGCCAGGACCGACATGGCCAGGAAATAGCCATGGTAATTCGGCTGGGAATTGATCACGAACGGGCTATCGGGCGGAAACGCCATCGCCTTTGCCCGCCCGGCTGCAAATGCCAGGAAGGCACACGCCGCCATCGTGGCAAACAGCAGCCATCCCGCTGGCAAATGTCCGATGCTGTACAACATGATGCGACCTAGAGTCCGTGCCCAATAAATTCGCCGTGGCCGTGGCTGGATTGCTCGTTGCCGGTTCGGCGCCCGTAATCGGATAGCTGTAAGACGGCTTGCTCACAGATCTATGACAGCACCGCTATTCTATAGGACTTTTGAACCTTTTTCGCAGCCGACAGCCCCGCCATGGGGCGCCAGCGCCGGATTCCCGCCAATTAGTCCGTCCCCGGACGAAATGAAAACCAGTTCCTGACCGCCCTTCCCCCACCCGGCAGGCACCAAAAAGAAAGGGCGGCCCATGGGACCGCCCTTTCCGTGCATCGCTTGAACGAGGGGTTGGCTCTAAAAGCCCATGCCACCCATTCCGCCCATGTCAGGCATGCCGCCACCGGGCATCGCCGGCTCGTCCTTCTTCGGCGCTTCGCCGATGGACGCTTCGGTGGTGATGATCAGGCCAGCAATCGAAGCGGCGTTCTGCAGGGCAGAGCGCACCACTTTCGCCGGATCGATGATGCCCATCTCGACCATATCGCCATATTCCTCGGTCTGGGCGTTGAAGCCGTAGGACTTGGATTTCTGGCCGGTGACATTGGCCACCACGACCGAGCCTTCCAGTCCGGCATTCTCGACAATCTGACGGATCGGCGCCTCAAGCGCTTTCCGCACGATATCGATGCCGGCCTGCTCGTCGTCATTCTCACCTTTGACATTGATGTTCTTCGACGCCCGCAGGAGCGCAACACCGCCGCCGGAGATGATGCCTTCTTCCACCGCAGCGCGGGTGGCGTTCAGCGCATCGTCGACGCGGTCCTTCTTCTCTTTCACTTCGACTTCGGTCGCACCGCCGACCTTGATCACCGCAACACCACCAGCCAGCTTGGCCAGGCGCTCCTGCAGCTTCTCCTTGTCATAGTCGCTGGTCGTGTCCTCGATCTGCTTGCGGATCTGACCCACGCGCGCTTCGATGTCAGACTTGGTGCCAGCGCCGTCCACGATCACCGTGTCATCCTTGTTGATGGACACTTTCTTCGCGGTGCCGAGCATGTCGAGCGCAACGTTTTCCAGCTTGATGCCGAGATCCTCGGAGATGACCTGGCCGCCGGTCAGGATCGCAATGTCCTGCAGCATCGCCTTGCGGCGATCGCCGAAGCCTGGGGCCTTGACCGCAGCGATCTTGAGGCCACCCCGCAGCTTGTTGACCACCAGGGTCGCCAGCGCTTCGCCGTCCACGTCTTCAGCGATGATCAGCAGCGGACGCTGGGACTGCACAACCGACTCCAGGATCGGCAGCATCGGCTGCAGCGAAGAAAGCTTCTTCTCGTGCAGCAGGATGAACGGGTCTTCGAGTTCCGCAATCATCTTGTCAGCGTCGGTGATGAAGTAAGGCGAGAGATATCCGCGGTCGAACTGCATGCCTTCAACGACATCCAGCTCGGTTTCCAGCGATTTGGCTTCCTCGACCGTGATCACGCCCTCATTGCCGACCTTGTCCATCGCCTTGGCAATCATCGCGCCGACCTCATTGTCGCCATTGGCGGAGATGGTGCCAACTTGCGCAATCTCTTCGCCGGACTTCACCTTCTTGGAGTGATGGGCGAGATCGGTGACCACTTCAGCAACGGCTTTCTCGACGCCGCGCTTGAGATCCATCGGGTTCATGCCGGCAGCGACCCGCTTCATGCCTTCGCGAACGATCGCCTGGGCGAGCACGGTAGCGGTTGTCGTGCCGTCGCCAGCCACGTCATTGGCCTTGGACGCCACTTCGCGCACCATCTGCGCGCCCATATTCTCGAACTTGTCCTCAAGCTCGATTTCCTTGGCAACGGTTACGCCATCCTTGGTGGTGCGCGGCGCACCGAAGGATTTCTCGATCACCACGTTCCGGCCTTTCGGGCCGAGTGTGACCTTCACAGCGTCGGCGAGCGTGTCGACCCCGCGCAGCATTTTCTCGCGAGCTTGCGAGCCGAACTTTACGATCTTGGCAGCCATGTTTGGTTACCCTTCTGATGAGTGGTTGTCTGGTGTGTTCCGGGCAACAGCCCGTCGGCGAAGAGATGTGCGACTAATCGATGATCCCGAGAATGTCGCTTTCCTTCATGATGATCAGCTCTTCACCATCAACGGTGACTTCAGAGCCCGACCATTTGCCGAACAGGACGCGGTCGCCGACCTTCACGTCGAGCGGAATGCGCTCATTGTCGTCGCCATGGGCGCCCGAGCCGATGGCGATGATCTCGCCTTCCTGGGGCTTTTCCTTGGCGGTATCGGGAATGATGATCCCACCAGCGGTCTTTTCGCTTTCTTCGATGCGGCGTACGAGCACGCGGTCGTGGAGCGGACGGAATGCCATGAATCCCTCTTTCGTTCTAAGAACTGACAAATGTCTCGTTTGCAGCCTGGGCGATTTGGCACTCGCCCGGGGTGACTGCTAACGATGGCGGGGAGTTAGTCATGCGAACGCGCGCCGTCAACGGTCAGACGGTGAAATTTCTGCCACCGTTTTGCACAGGCGATGTCCACAGGCCGCCCAATCTGGCAGCAGCACCCAAGCAACGGTGCCAATATGCTGTAAACATTGGGGTATTCGATTGACGCCCCCGCCGCTCCAACCCAGCCTACCTAAGGTCAGGGCAGGAGTATTCAATGGTCGCAGACAGGGATTTCAGGTTTCAGTTGCAGGGCGCACGCCTCACCACAGCCGAAGTGCTCTACCACCTGCCGGACTATCCCGGCCTGTTGCAGGGTTTCGTTTGGCAAACCCTCGACACGGCCCCGAAATTCCCCCGACTGGCCCGCTTCCTCGACCATTGGCGCAGCGATATCGAAGCCATCATCCACTCGGTTCGCGTCGGCCATTCGGGGCTCGTTTCCCCGGTCGAGATCGGCCATCTCGACGGCCAGTTCCGCCTGAACTGACTCCGCCGGTGTAGCCCCCTCGCCTCGCCAGCGGTCCATCATCGCCCACGCGGCGCAGCGCCCACGTGCAGAACCCTCTGCCAATCCTCGGCTTTTTTGCTATAACGCCCCCAGACGGTGCAGCTCGCTGCGCATGAAGGGGTGAGACATGGATAATCTGATCTGGTGGATTTTGCCGGCAATATCCGGGGTAGCCGGACTGATGCTGATCTTTGCGGGCTTCGCGAAGATGTTCGGTTTCAAGCCCCTCTCCGGGGTCGCCCGCCTGTTCTTCGGTGCCGGCTTCATGGGCCTTGCCGGCGTGGTCGCCCTCGCCGGCCTCAACCTGCAGACCTACAAGCGCCTCACCTATGAACGGCCCGTGGCCCAGATCACCTTCAACGCCACCGAAACGCCCAATGTCTACACCGCCAGCATCATTCTCGAGGGCGACGAAGGCCCGCTGACCGGCGAAGACTTCGCTCTGCTGCAACAGGTCGAAGGCGATGAGTGGACCCTCGGCGCCCGCGTCATCAAGTTCAAGCCACTCTCGAACATGCTCGGCTATGACAGCGTCTACAAGCTCGACCGGTTTACCGTCGGCTTCGAACAGGATGTCGGTGTCGATGTCCGCAAGAGCATCATCCCGCTCAGTGACGAACCCGGTCTCAATGTCCGCGAACTTGCAAAGGAACAGGGCGGCCGGTTCGGCCTTTATGACGCCTCCTACGGGTCGGCGGTCTACAATCCCATGGGCGACGGCCTGGCCTATGACATCTACATGACCCAGGACGCCCTGATCGCCCGCTCAGCCAATGCTGCCACCCGCGCCCGGGTCGGCGAGCCGGCCAACCCCATCGCCGCGCCCCGCGCCACTGGAAGCGAATAAGCATGGGCCTGTGGGACCGCTACGCCGTTCCCGCGCTGGTCTCGTCGGCCTGCGCCACCAAGCCGATCATGCAACAGCGCGAGAAAGTCGTGCCCAAGGCCACCGGCCGGGTGCTCGAACTCGGCTGCGGATCGGGCACCAACTTCGATTATTACAACACCGCCGAGGTCGAGCGCCTGTTCGCGATCGATCCCGCACCCGGCATGATCAAACGCGCCCGGAAGACCCTTGAGGGCCACCCGCTCGCGGGCAAGACAGACCTCATCGAAACCGGCGCCGAAGCCGTCCCGCTGGAAGACAACAGCGTGGATACCGCCATCATCACCTTCGTCCTCTGCACGATCCCTGACTGGCAGGCCGCCCTCACCGAAGTGCGCCGCGTGCTCAAGCCCTCGGGCCGGATCCTGTTCTCCGAACACGGCCTCGCCCCCGACGAAGACATCGCCAAATGGCAACGCCGGATTGAACCGGTCTGGAAGCGCCTGGCCGGCGGGTGCCACCTCACCCGGGACACCGGCGCTCTCCTCCGCTCGGCCGGCTTCCGCTTCGAAGACACCGAAACCATGTACCTGCCCAGCACCCCGAAAATCGCCGGCTTCGTCAGCTGGGGCGCTGCCCGCACCGCCTGACCAGCCGCCGCTTCACCCCGGCACCTACGCCTCGCTGGCCGGCCCCGCCGGGTGGCCCGGATTGGCCGCATCCCACGCCTTCAGCCAAGTCTTCTTCGCCTGCTTGCGCCACACCGCGATCAGATTGGCCCGCGCCCAGTCTGCATCGAACCTGTCGGGCCGCATCAGCACGATATTGTGGGGCTTGTGGTGATCGGTCGCGAAGAACGTCTCCCCACGAACCTCCAGCAGGAACGCCATCTCCCCGGCATCCACCTTGAACGCCGGTGCATCGGCATTGGCTTGCGGCGCACACCAGGTCCACATCTTGCCATGGGCCTTGAGATTGGGATTGCCCCAGGACACCGCGTCGGTCACTTCCGGCAGGTCCAGCGACAGCGCAAAGCTTCGCAAATCATCCCATCCACGCATCTGCATACACGCCTCCCAAACGTCCCCGAACCTAGCTTGACCAGCCCCGATACTCTAGACAGGAACACGAGCGGAGGACCCCCGAATGGCCGATATCTTTGTCTCCTACAAGAAAGAGGATGCGGGCCGGGTGGTGCGCATTGTCGAAGGGCTCCGGAAGGAAGGGTTCACCGTCTGGTGGGACCATGGCATCGCGCCCGGCAGCCAGTGGGACCAGACCATACAGACCGAACTCAGCGCGGCAAGGATCGTCGTCGCCGTCTGGTCAGACCTCTCGATCCACGCCCCATGGGTCAAGGAAGAGGCGCTGACCGGCAAGGCCCGTGGCGCCCTCGTCCCGGTCCGCATCGATGACGTCAACCCGCCCCTCGGCTTTGGCCTGATCCAGTTCGCCGACCTCATCGAGTGGGATGGCGACATCGAAGACAAGCACTGGGATTTCTTCATCGAAAGCGTCCGCGCCACCATGGGGGGCCGCCCCGTCGCCGGACTGGAAAAACCGGCCCGGAAACGTCGGCTCGCCTTCGGGTGGATCGCCGCAGCCCTCGGCCTCGCCGTGCTCGCCGGTGCCGGCGCACTCATCTATTCCAGCCTCGGCCCGGTCAGTTCCGTCAGCGTCCAGCGCGGCGCCGGCGAGGATGCCACCGTCAGCACCTATTCCCGCACCGTCACCCCCGCCCAGCCTACCGACGCTGAGCAGGGCATGTGGGACAAGATCAGCGAAACCCGCCTCAAGACCGACTATCAGGACTTCCTCCGCGCCTTCCCCCAGGGCTTCTACGCCCGCCAGGTGCGCGAAGAAATCCTGCCCCTCTGCGCCGGCGAAATGCGGAAAGTGTGGACCCCCAACCCCGTGCCCATCGGCCAGATGTTCCGCGCCAGCTCCCAGGTGAACCCGCTCGATTCCGACACGATCCTGCACGACACCGAAGCGGCCGCCTGCGCCCAGGCCAAGGCCAATTACGAGCGCGATGCAGACCGCTATTGCCGCACCATCGCCTCGTCTTCGGAAACCAGAAACATCGACGTTCAGATCAACCATGCCGACTGCAACTGCCAGGAGAATACAGGCCGCTTTTTCTGCTTCGTCGATTCCAATTATTCCTGCACCTACGAGATCAACCAGGAAACCTATGTCGAGGTGTGCGGGTGACCGCCGAGTTATCCCCCAACCCGCATGGCCCCAACCCGCAAGCCCCCGGCCGCGTTCTCATCGTCGCCGGCTCCGATAGCGGCGGTGCGGCCGGCATCCAGGCCGACATCAAATCCGTCACCGCGCTCGGCGGCTATGCCATGACAGCCATCACCGCTGTGACGGCCCAGAACACGCTCGGTGTCCATGGCGTCTGGCCCCTGCCGAACGACGCCGTCTTCGCCCAATTCGACGTCACCTTCGCCGATCTCGGCGCCGACGCCATCAAGACCGGCCTGCTCGGCCCCGCACCCCTGATCGAAGGGCTGGCCGAGCGGTTCAATGGCCCAGCCGCCGCCGTCCCGAAGATCATCGACCCGGTGATGATCGCCTCCTCCGGCCAGCGCCTGCTCGAAGCCTCCGCCGTCGATGCCATCCGGTCCTTGCTCGTGCCCGGCGCGGCGCTAGTTACACCCAACGCCCCGGAAGCGGAAATCCTCACCGGCAAGCCCGTAGAAACCGTCGATGGCCAGCGCCGCGCCGCCGAGCGCCTGCTCGAAGCCGGTGCGCTCGGGGCCCTGGTGAAGGGCGCCCACATCACCGGCGACAGCATCACCGATGTGCTCCAGACCCATGCCGGCGAATGGCTGTTCGAAGGCTCGCGGATCGATACCCGAGCCGACCATGGCACGGGCTGCACGCTTGCCTCGTCCTGCGCAGCCCGGATCGCCTTGGGCGACGACACGCCCACGGCCGTAGAAAACGCCCGCGCCTATCTGCGCGGCGGCCTCGAACACGCCCTCCCCCTCGGCAGCGGCCGGGGCCCCGTCAACCATGCCTGGCGCATTCGATCGGGCGCCTAAACCGCCCCGACCTTGGCCACGCCCGCTTAATCACACCAGACCCTGTCCGCCTTGGCCACCAGCACCGCACTGCCCTTGGCCGCGTTTGGCAGGAAGGCACGATTGTCTCCCTGCTCGGCGCCCGGCAGCATGCCGCCCTCCGGCGACACGCACGCCCCCTGCCCCGGATACCGAGCCGCGCCCGGCGCCCGCGCGGGCGCATCAACAAAGGCGCTGAACGCCACCTGTGGCAGCGGCGGATCGGCAGGATCAAATCGGTCTGGCGCACCCATCGCGGCAAACGCCGCCGCCGCCGGCGTGTCGCAATAGGCCGGCCGGTCCTGCGTCGTCACCGCACAGAGCGCGCGCCGAACCGCGTCCTGCATGTCCGGGGCAATGGTCGGGGCAATCGCTGGCGATCCCGCCGCCTCGCCCGGTCCCGACGCCCGCCCCGGTTCAGCCGGCGGCATGATCACCGTGACCGCGTCGTCGCCCAGCCCATCCTCCGCGTCGGCACGGCGCCGATCTGTTGGCGCGGCCTGTCTCTCCGCACCTCCCGGCGCCGGTTTTCCCTCACGCGGCACATCTTCCACCGGCACCGAAACGAGCGGCGCAACCGGATCCACACGCGAAACCGGCTCTGGCTCCGGCTCTGAAACAAACCCCACCACCAGCGGAGCTGGCGCCGCCGGCGAGGGCCGCAAGCCCCCCGTCCCCAGCGTCGATGCCCCCACAATCACACCCACATGGACGACAGCCACCCCTGCCGTCACTACGGCAATCCGCGCGCGCCTGTCTGTTGCCAAATCTACCACTGCCCAAACGCCTCCACTTGGCAGAACGTCCATGAAATCGCCCCGCCTGTCCCGTGTCGATCCTGTAAGGATTGGACGTTTTAGCCCTGCTCAAGAGCCCTTGAGAAAGGATCGTTTCTCCCAGCGCCGTGCCTGTGGAATATCTTCCCGCCAGAGGAGGCTCCCCCATGACCGAATACCCCTTCGCCCAGATCGATGCTTTTGCCGAACGGCCCTTCGAAGGCAACCAGGCCTGCGTCATGCTCATGGATGCCTTCCTCCCCGACGCCACCCTCCAGGCCATTGCCGGCGAAAACAATGTCGCCGAAACCGCTTTCATCGTGCCCGCTGGCGAGGGGCGCTGGACACTCCGCTGGTTCACCCCCGGACGGGAAGTGCCCCTGTGCGGCCACGCCACGCTGGCAACCGCCCACTGGCTGTTCCAGCACCACGGCTTCACCGGCGAAAACATCGTCTTCGAAACCCTCCAGTCCGGCCCGCTCACTGTGACGCGCGCCGGCGATGGACGCCTCGCCATGGACTTCCCCGCCACAGAGGTCCGTGAGACTGCAATCACACCCGAGATCGTCGACGCCCTCGGCGCGCGGCCGGCGGCGATGTTTTCAGGCGGCTACCTGGCCGCCCTGTTCGAGACCGCCAGCGACGTCACCGCCCTCGCGCCCGACTTTGGTAAGCTCGCCCGTCTGACAGGCGCCGACCTCCAATCTGGCTGCATCGGCTGCCTCGCGCCGGGCGGCAAGGATGGCGCCGATGTCACCAGCCGCTTCTTCGCCCCCGGCGCCAAGATCGACGAAGACCCCGCCACCGGCAGCTGGCACTGCATGGTCGCCCCGCTAATGGCCCCGCGCCTCGGCAAATCCGACCTGCGGTGCTTCCAGGCCTATCCCGGCCGCGGCGCCTGGATCGGCGCTGAAGTCGCGGGCACCCGCGTCATGCTCAGGGGCCACGCCGTTACTGTGATCGAAGGTGTGTTCCGAACACAGTAGCGGCCCGCCCTATCCCACACTCATCGCCAGCAGGCGGCTGATCTGCGCTCGGGGCAGCCCGCTTTCATCATGGTACTGATTGATCGCGGCCTGCACGGATTTCAGCGCGCCCTTGGTGCTCGCCTGCGGCTTGTCCAGCACCCCCTCACGCACCAGCGCTGCGCACACATCCGGCGACGTGATCCAGCTATCCCACCCGGCAAAGCGCAGGAAATACTGCGCCGTCGCTCCTCCCAGCCGGCTTCCGCGCTTGGCGAGATCGGTCATCAGGCCCACTTGGTCATCGGCCGGCCACCCGGCGAGAAACGCGCCGAAGCTGCCGCTTTCGGCCGCGCGCTCGTTCACAAATCGGGCATTCTCCAGCGACGCGCGGATCTTCGCCCCATGCCGCACAATCCGCGCATCCGACACCAGCCGGTCGAGCATTTCGTCGCCGAAGAAGGCCAACCGCCCGGGATCAAACCCTTCGAAAGCGGCTTCAAACCCGTCCCATTTGGCTTCGATCACCCGCCAGTTGAACCCGGCATTGAACACACAGCGCGTCATCACCGACAACAGCCGGTCATCGGGCATGGACGCCAGGTCCGCCACAGCATGGGTGTTGACGCTCGCGGCGAGTGCCCTGTCCCGCCCGCCATGAAAGCCAGCCGCCAGATCAAGCACAGTCAGAAAAGGTCGCATCCCCAATCGGAGCCTATCGACGCCGAAAGCGCAATGGCTGGAAACCCTAGCCGATATCGATGAAATCGAACTCGGCCAGGTCGAACGAAATCGCCCCCACCGCATCGTCGATCATCCCGGCGGCTTCCTCATCGGTCTGGAACCCGTTCTGCACCGCCGCGAGGACGGCAAACAGGCTCACATCCTGGAAAGTGACCTTCCCCTCATCGAGTTCGAAGACGATATCGTCGCCCTCTTCCCGCAAATTCGTGATCAGCTCGTTGGCGTCGGCAAACCCGAACCCGACAATGGTCACCGCCTCGCCATTCTCCAGATCGGTCACTGTGTTATCGCCCAATATCTCCGCACTGAAGAGGAACGCATCCATGCCTTCCCCGCCAGTCAGCGTGTCCACGCCCAGGCTGCCGACCACAAAGTCATTGCCGACGCCACCCTCCACCAGATCGTTGCCTTCTCCACCGGTCACCACGTCAACGCCATCGGCGCCGCGCACCGTATCATCGCCGTCGCCCCCGGTCATGAAGTCGTCGCCAAACCCGCCATTCAGCACGTCATCATCATCGCCCCCATCCATGAGGTCGTTCCCGGTCCCGCCCAGCAGACGGTCCATGCCGGCATCCCCGGTCAGAAAATCGTCGCCCGCACCACCGGCAACCCGGTCGTCGCCATCCTCGCCAAACGCCGTATCATCGCCCTTGCCACCGGAGAGATTGTCGTTGCCCTCTCCACCATCGAGGAAATCATCGCCCAGCGCGCCCCGGATCAGATCGTTTCCGGCCTCGCCAAACACCTGGTCAACATCGCCCTGGCCAAACAGCGTATCGTGGCCCTCGCCGCCAAAAATGAAATCATCGCCCAACCCGCCACGCAGCAGATCATTCCCTTCGCCGCCCAGCATGGTTTCGGTGCCCGGGCCGCCATTGCCAATATCATCGCCCATGCCGCCAATGATCAGGTCATCGCCCCGGCTACCCAGCAGGAAGTCATTCCCATCCCCGCCATCGAGTTGGTCATTGCCGCCACCGCCTTCCAGCTGGTCGTTCCCGGCCAGCCCGAAAAGGACATCGTCACCGCCCAGACCAATCAGAAGATCATCGTCTTCCGTGCCCATCAGTTCATCGATGCCGGGTGTTCCGTTAATCGTCGCCATGGTTTTCGTCCCTCATAGCCTGGTCATTCCAGGCTTACGGGACCACCCCGACCGCACGACGCTTTCCCACCGGAAAACCAGCCTGGACATGCGGATTGGTAGCGATGTTAAACCCTCACGCCGAAAACACCATGGCAAACAGCGATGTCGGCTCTAATCGCGCCGGTCCCGGCGGTCCTCGCGGCGGTCATAGATGTTCTCCGCCCGGTCGATCCGGTCCTCGATCCGGTCCCGCGGACCGAGATCGACTTGCCGGTCGCGATAGTCCTCACGCCGGTCGATCCGGTTCTCCCGCCGGTCAAACCGGTCCTCCACCCGATCCGCCACCGAACCCTGCTCGATCACGCCGCGCCGTTCCAGCCGGTCCAGCGCCCGGTCCGCCCGGTCTGCCCGCTCGGGCGGCCCCGCAAAGGCCAGCGCCGCGACCCCCAGTGCCAGCCCGCTGATCACCATACTCATCAGTACGCGCTTAATCATGCGAACCTCCCTTGTCCGTGCCGCATGCCCCTTCAACGGGCCGCGACCGGGAGTCCGTCGCACCAGCTGTGAAAATCTTCGCTGACGCCCTACCCAGTCCCAGCCGCCTTGCTCGACGGCGCTGTACTCGCCAGCGCCCGGTTTGCCTCACACACCGCCACCAGCCGCTTGGCCGCCAGCGGGCTCGGCGCACGGAACAGCCGCTCCATCCCGTCAATCACCAGGTCACAATCGCAATCGCGGCCCGTCAGCTGGAACACCGTCCCGCCCGCCTCACGCGTCCGCCGCTGCTGCAGCACCGGACAGCCATCGCGCAACCGCCCCAGCACCGCCGTGCCATGGGCCTCGCCCCCCGCTGTCCACACAATTGATTGGGTCGCGCACGATTGCGCCAGCCCGGTCCCTACGCCCAGCCACGCCAACACACCCACAATCACAACACCGCGCATCACCATGCCCGGCAGCTAAGCAAACTGCGCCGCCCCATGCGCCCCCGCTCATCCCAGGGGAGAACCCGCTTACGCGATTTCCACCCGATACCGCTCGATCACCGTGTTCGCCAGCAATTGCTCGCACATCGCCTTCACCCGCGCCTCTGCCGCATCGGCGGCCAGCCCGTCCTCAAGCTCCAGTTCGATCACCTTGCCGATCCGCGCGCCCGTCACTTCGGCAAAGCCCATCCGGCCCAGCGTGTCGGCCACTGCCTTGCCCTGGGGGTCCAGCACGCCCGGCTTCAGGTCCACATGAACGATCGCCTTCATCCGTCCGTCCCCTCGCCAGGCCCCGCATCCGCACCAGCGCCCGCGTCGACGCCCACCGTCCGCGGCTTCCCATTCCCATTGGCCGCCCCGCTGCCCTTCAGCGTCACCACATTCCCGGTATCGCCGGTCTCGCGGATGATCCCCAGCCGCCGGGCCACTTCTGCGTAGGCTTCCGTCACCCCGCCCAGATCCTGGCGGAACCGGTCCTTGTCGAACTTCTCGCCCGTCGCCCGATCCCAAAGCCGACAGCTGTCAGGGCTGATCTCATCGGCCAGGATTGTGCGCACCATGTCGCCCTCATACTGGCGGCCATATTCCAGCTTGAAGTCCACCAGCTTGATGTCCACGCCAGAGAACAGCCCCGACAGGAAATCGTTCACCCGCAAGCTCAGCGCGATCATATCGTCCACTTCCTGCGGGCTCGCCCAGTTGAACGCCGCAATATGTTCCTCGCTGATCAGCGGATCGCCGAGCTCGTCATTCTTGTAGTAGAACTCCACGATCGCCCGGGGCAGCACCTCCCCCTCAGAGAGCCCCAGCCGCTTGGCCAGGCTACCAGCCGCCACATTCCGTACCACCACTTCTAGCGGAATGATCTCGACCCGCTTGATCAGCTGCTCGCGCATGTTCAGCCGCTTGAGGAAATGGTGCGGAATGCCCACCGACCCCAGGCGCGTGAACAGGAACTCGCTGATCCGGTTGTTCAGCACGCCCTTGCCATCCAGCACCGCGCGCTTTTCGGCGTTGAACGCCGTCGCATCATCCTTGAAATACTGGATCAGCGTGCCCGGCTCAGGTCCCTCATACAGGATCTTCGCCTTGCCCTCATACACAACGCGCCGCCTCGACATGGGCCTGGTCTCCCTTTGGGGTCAAACAGCGCCGCCACAGCCCCTGCGGCGTGCCAAACGCGGACCCCTATCCCATCCCAGGCGAGTCTTCCAGAGCAAAGCTGCGCGCCCACCTTTCCGAAAATCCCATCTAGCGAAACCGCCCTGCCGCCCCTACACTCTCCCCCTATCGACAACTCCCAAGACAGGCCGCACCCATGTCCCAGTTCGACGACCGCAAAAAAGGCGAAGAAGCCAAATACGCCATGGACCAGGCGACCGATTTCAAGGTCATGGCCCGGCGCAACAAGCTGCTCGGCCTCTGGGCGGCAGAGCTTCTTGGCCACACCGGCGCCGAGGCCGAAGCCTACGCCAAGACCGTCGTCCTCTCAGACCTTGAAGAGCCCGGCGACGACGACGTCTTCCGCAAGATCCGCGGCGATTTCGACACCCACGCCATCGCCCGCACAGACACCCAGATCCGAGACCAAATGGCCGAACTCCTCCCCATCGCCAGAGAGCAAATCCTCAAAGAAGCCGGGTAGGCGCGGCTTGCAGTTCATGATCTGGAGAACTTGGCCCATCACCCGTGGGATGGTCGGAGACCTAGGCAACGGCGCTTGATTGAGCGGCAGTCTTGACCAGCATTATGGCGTCATCTGCGTCCAGATAGCTCAAAAGCCACCGAGCGATCTCCGGGGCCGTTCTTTCCTTCGGTGATAGAGACGGCAGACCCTCACCCATCGCTATCCGGCTCAATTTGGCCCGGAACTGATCGGCTGTTTGCTTGTCGCGGCGCAGGTGCGGTTGGATCTCGCGGGTCACTCTGAGCTGCTCTGGCACCGACGATCCTGATACCGTACCGTTTTGAATGTTGAGCAGGTTGCCATCTTTACTGTTTGAATCGCTCCCCTGAGCACGCCGCAGCCTTTTCAGAAGCTCTTCAGCCTGCGCGCGGCTTAATGCAACAGTCTTATCGTCGACCACGATTTCAATACGCTTGGATTGATGTGTAGAGTCTGGCTCCGATGCTTTCTCCGGCGTGTCCGGTCCGAACAGATTGTCATCTGGCTGGTTTTCCTCGAACACCGGCGCCGGCGGCGACAACTCCCGACAAAATGCATCCACCGCCGCCTGGGCCGCTCCCAATGGCTTCAAGCTGCCATCAGACGCCAGAACCTGCCGAACCACACGGATGGGATCGGTCAGCGCAGCCGTTAGCGGGATCACGCTTTCGAATTGCTGCCCCTTCAACGGCGCCAATTCCGGCGACAATCGCTTGCCGGGATCGTCATTGAACATCTCCAGATAGTCGCGCTCATACTGCACATGCCGCCGCGCCATGTTGAAGACGGGCCGTATCTTCGCCCGCGCATCTTCGCCGAACAGGGTGCGCGCCGCTTCCATCATGTGGCACAATCCGCGGGTCGAGGTGTGCTGCGCCCGGGCCGGCGCAACGATGGTCCCGGCGGAAAGGATCGCGCATTGGCTCAGCAGCGATGCTGCCGGTCCGCAATCGATCAGGATCCGGTCATACTGCTTTCGAAGTTCCGCCAAAGCCGTCTTGAAGTTGTCCAGCAACAGGTCATGGATCTCCCCCGGCGCCGCCGCGAGTTTCGTCATCCGCCGATCCCCGGCCAACAGGTCGAGCCGTCCTCCGCCTTTTCCCGTGCCCAGAACTGGCGTCGGCATAGCCCCCAGCGCATGCGTGTCGAGCGGGTCTGCCGAGATCGCCGAAATCACATAGTCGAACCGCGGATCGATCTTCCGGTTCACCCGGTAAGGCTCGAACAGGCTGAGCGCCGTGCGTCCCGCATCCGCGAGCGCTGGTAGCGCATCGCCCGCGCCGAGCACGTCACTTACATTCTCCTGCGGGTCCAGATCCACAATCAGCACCCGGCTGTCGGCATTCCGCGCCAGCCAGATCCCCGCCAGCGCGCACAGCGTGGTCTTCCCGACCCCGCCTCGAAAATTCACAAAAGACAACACGCTGGAGTCACGCTCCACGCCCTCAAGATCTGGCGACTCATTTCCCGTGCCATCTCCGGGTGGTTGAAGCACAATGGGGTCATGCGGCGGCTCGTACTCAACCGGAGAAACGTTCGCTTCTTTCTGGATCAGGGTGAACAGCTTTTTCTTCTCTTGCACATGGAAGTGATCGCCGACGGAAAACACGTCACGCCGGACGATATCGTCGTAGAACGTAACATTGCGAAAAGCACTGAGTTCGACATTGAATTGGACGGGCAGGATAGGAATGTTGTACTTCTTAGCCCATTCAATTTCTTGCGGAACAAAGCGGCTGGAAATTAGACCGGGCGTCAAGATAAGAATGAACAGGGCACTCCGTTTGATCTCCGCCTCAATCAATGCGGACCAGTCCTGACTACCCGGTGTATTCTCGACATCTAGCCAGGCTTCAAGCGCAGAGTTCCGACGAACAATCTCGCGTAAGTCGTTTGCGCGCGTCGCGCCTTTGTCGTCCTGCCGCGAATACGAAATGAAAGTTTTCGCCAAGACCCACCCCCATCAACCCCTACACCATGCGCGATTATTAACCTTTTCGCAACTATTTTGACGCGAATCGATCATCGACAGGCGCATCAATTGATGCAATGCATGATGCATGAGAACGACCGTCACCCTCGACACCGACCGGCTCGAAACCGCCATGGAAATGACCGGGATCAAAGAGCGCTCGGCTGTGCTACGCGAAGCGCTCGAAGCGTTGATCCAGCGCGAAGCCGCGCGCCGGCTTGCCCGGCTCGGCGGGTCTGACCCCGGCGCAAAGGCGCCGCCCCGCCGGCGACCCGCCAGCCCGTGATCCTCGTCGATACCAGCATCTGGATCGACCATCTCCGCGCCGCGATCCCCGCGCTTCAGTCCCATCTTGAGCGCAATCAGATCGCCAGCCATCCCCACGTCATCGGCGAAATCGGGCTCGGCAGTCTCCGCGACCGGGTAACGATTTACACAATGTTCCAGCAGCTTCCCCAGGCCACAGTGGCCAGCCACGAGGAAGTCCTGATCATGATCGAGACCCACGAGCTCTTCGCGCGCGGCATCGGCTATGTGGACGCCCACCTCCTCGCCAGCACCCGCCTGACCCCCGATGCCCGGCTCTGGACCCGCGACCGCCGCCTCGAAACCGCCGCGCAAGCCCTCGGCATAGCGTTTCAACCCTGACACGCGCTCCGCGTCCCCCCACCGCCCCTTCCCTTCTCCCCCGCTTCGCCCCACATTCCCGGCATGGCTAAGCTCAAAGGGGTCGCCGAGGCCCAATCCATCTTCACCTTCGACCAGCTCGGCGTCGGCCTCGACGGCAAGCCCAAGGCCGATGGCGTGCCTGGCCCCGCCTGGCAGCCCCACCGCCCCGAGCGCGGCTGGGAGAAATTCGAGGGCGGCCGCCGCTTCAAGGTCGCCTCCGACTATGAGCCCCACGATCCAGTGCTCCGACCGGTGCATATGGCTCTGCAGCGACAGCGCGGCGCCGGG
>JBCCBN010000036.1:0-20784 GCA_039034035.1 Pseudomonadota bacterium | reverse complement strand
TGGTTGGGCGCAAGGTTGAGAAACAGCGCCACATTGCAATGGAGGGAATGGACCAGGTCGAGCTGGTAGGAGCTGAGTTCCAGCACATAGATCGCATTGGCGTGGAGGGGTTCGAGGTCGAGCACGCCGGTCCCGATATTGCCGCCGACGCGGACATCGAGCCCCGCGCGCCGGAGGATGTGACCGACCAGCGCCGTGGTGGTGGATTTACCATTGGTGCCTGTGATGCCGACAATCTTGGGCCGGCCCCGCTCGGGCAGGGCGGCGACGGCCTTGGCGAAAAGCTCCATGTCGCCGACCACGGGCACGGACATGGACTCCGCCATGCGCACGATCCGGTGCGGCTTGGGAAACCTGAAGGGCACGCCGGGCGAGAGGATCAGGGCGGCGAATTTCTGCCAGTCGCGCTTGTTGATGTCGGTGAGGGAGACGCCCGCCGCTTCGGCCCGGGCGCGGGTGTGTGCATTGTCGTCCCACGCATGGACGCGGGCGCCGCCGGCCATCAACGCTTTGGCAGCGCTGAGCCCGGTGCGGCCGAGGCCGAACACGGCGACGTCGCGATCGCTATAGTGGGTGATCGGGATCATGGCGTCGTCATCACCTCAGCTTCAGTGTGGCGAGACCCGCCAGCGAGAACAGGATCGACAGGATCCAGAAGCGGATGACGACCCGGGTCTCGGGCCAGTTCTGCTTCTGGAAGTGATGGTGCAGGGGCGCCATCAGGAAGACGCGTTGGCCGGTACCGGTCAGCTTCCGCGTCACCTTGAACCAGCCGATCTGGATCATCACTGACAGTGCCTCGAGCACGAACAGGCCGCCGATGATGACCAGCGCGAATTCATGCTTGGTGGCCACCGCGATGACCCCGAGCATCCCGCCCAGTCCTAGCGATCCGGTATCGCCCATGAACACCTGGGCGGGGTAGGCATTGTACCACAGAAACCCCATCCCGGCACCGATCATGGCGCCGAGCACCACCGCGAGTTCGCCAGCGCCGGGCGCGAACTGGATGCCGAGATAGTCTGCGAACAGCACATTGCCCGTCAGGTAGGCGATCACGGCATAGGAGAGCGCGGCAAACATCATCGGGACAATAGCCAGCCCATCGAGCCCATCGGTGAAGTTCACCGCATTGGCCGCGCCCACCACGACAATGGCGCCGAAGAGAACGAACAATCCGCCCAGCGGCAGGAAATAATCGTTCACGAACGGTACGGCCACACCGCCGGAGAAGCTCTGATTGTTCGGTTCCACGGATGTGGGGACGGCATAGGTGGCGATCGTCTCGGCCAGCGGTGTCAGCGGGCCCCAGTCTGCATGGCCCAGCGGGGTGTGGGCGCCGTGCAGGCCCATGATCACGACGCAGGCGAGCGCGGCGACGAGGAACTCGACCATCAGGCGGACCCCGGCCGACACGCCCGCATCGGTCTGTTTGGTCACCTTCGCATAGTCATCGAGGAAGCCGAGCACGGCATAGCTGGCGGTCACGAACAGGACGACCCAGACGTAAGGGTTGTCCATCCGCATCCACAAAAGCGCGCTGACGAAGAGGCCCAACCAGATGATGAACCCGCCCATGGTCGGCGTGCCGCGCTTGGCCATCTGATCTTCGAAGGACAGGTCACGGATCGGCTGGCCATTGCCTTGTCGGGCCCGCAGCAGATTGATCAGCGGGCCACCGAGAAAGGCCGAAATCAGGAAGGCCGTACCGATCGCGCCGCCCATACGAAACGTCGTATAGTTGAGCAGGTTGAACAGGCCGCGGTCGGAAACGAGAAACTCGTACAGCATTTACACCCCCCGCGGTGCGTTCTGCCCCGCTTCCATCACTGCGGCCTTGTTATACTGGCTCCAGTTTCGGAGCTCTTTGACCAGCGCCCCCATTCCTGAGGCATTCGACCCTTTGATCAAGAGGGTGTCGCCTGGCTTGAGGGCGTTTTTCACCACATCGTGGAGGGCGGAGACATTGTCCGTGTACTGGCGATCAACCGCGGCCGGAAGGGCGGCGTCCAGCGCACCCATGGCGGCGCCAGCGAGGAAGACGCTGGCGATGTCAGCGCCCTCGATCGAGGCGGCGAGACCGGCATGGGCCTTGTCGGACCCCGGACCGATTTCCAGCATTTCGCCGAGCGCGGCGAGCTTGCGCGTGCCCGGGCGGGCCTTGAGGGCGTCGAGGGCGGCGCGCATGCTTTCGGGATTGGCATTGTAGGCATCGTCAACCAGCAGCGCTTCCCCGCCGCCGGGAAGGGTGAGCGTTTCGGCGGTGCCGCGCCCGGGCGGTGGGTTGTAACCGGCGAGGGCATCCGCGGCGTCGGTGACGCTGATGCCGGTGCGCCAGGCCACCAGCAGGGCGGCGGCGACATTGCTGGCCCAGTGCTCGCCAACAGCGCGGATCGGCACGGTGGCGCGGGTGCCGCTGAGAGTGATGGTTATGCGCGCGCCAAGGCCATCGCTGTCATAGCCCGTCACCCGGCTGGTGGCCGCTTCGCTTTCGCCGAAGGAGAACACTTCAGCCATCGGGGCCAGGCGCTGGCCGTGGGCCGTCAGCCGGTCGCAGAATTGGTCGTCCGCAGGCACAAGGATCGAGCCGTGGGCTTCGACGCCGGCATAGATGTCGGCTTTCTCATCGGCCACGCCTTCTATGGATCCGACGCCTTCGAGGTGGGCCGGGGCGATCTTGGTGATCAGCGCATGGAGGGGGCGCACCAGTTTGGAGCGGGGCGCGATCTCGCCGGGCGTGCTCATGCCGATCTCGAAGACCGCGCGCTCGGTCTCGACTGGCATGCGGGCGAGGGTGAGCGGGACACCCCAATGATTGTTGAAGCTCTTTTCCGGCCAGTGGGCGGCGCCGGTGGCGCGAAAGATCTGCGCCAGCATTTCCTTGACGCTGGTCTTGCCTACCGAGCCGGTGACGGCGCAGCGGACGGCGCCGGAGCGGGCCCGGGCGGCGACTGCCATGGCTTCGAGCGCTGAGAGCACATCGGGCACCTGGAGGCGGGGGCCATCGCCCGTCACCGGACGGCTGACGAGCGCGGCCGAGGCCCCGGCGGCATCGGCGGCGGAGGCGAAATCATGGCCGTCCCGCTGGTCGGTGAGGGCGATGAACAGTGCGCCGGGTTCGAGGGAGCGGGTGTCGATCGAGAGGCTGGTCGCGGTGAAGGGCGCGGTTGCGGTGCCGCCCGTTGCCAAGGCGAGGTCGGCTGACGTCCAGAGGGGCGGAATAGAGGTGGGCGGGGTCACGGGGCGCTCTCCCGCTGTTTCCGGGCGGCCAGGGCGGCAAGCGCGGTATCCTGGTCGGAGAAGGCGATAATCTGGTCACCGACGATCTGACCCGTCTCATGGCCCTTGCCAGCGATCAGAAGCGTGTCACCGGGCTCCAGCATCGCCACGGCATGGCCGATGGCTTCGCCCCGGTCGCCGATTTCCAGCGCGTCCGGGGCGGCCGCGCGAATGGCGGCCCGGATGGTGGCGGGCGGTTCGGAGCGGGGATTGTCGTCGGTGATGATCGCGATATCGGCTTGCCGGGCGGCGATCTCGCCCATCAGGGGCCGCTTGCCACGGTCCCGGTCTCCGCCGCAGCCGAATACCACGACCAACCGGCCCGCCGTGTGGGGACGCGCCGCCCGGAGCAGCACATCGAGCCCGTCGGGCGTGTGGGCATAGTCCACGAAAACGCCGGCGCCGCCAGTGGTCTCGCCGACGAATTCCAGCCGCCCCTTGACTGGCTCCAGCGCCGAGAGCGCGGACACGACGGTCTCGAACGGTGTACCGAGCGCCAAGGCGAGCCCGGCTGCGGTGAGCGCATTCAGCGCCTGGAACTCGCCGACCAGGGGCAGGTCGACCGTCTTTTCGGCGCTCCTGTGGTTGAGGAACAGGGTCTGCCCCGTGGCTCGGGGCATGAGTTCAGCGATCTTGAGATCGGTCCCGCGCCAGCCGACCGAGAAGGGGTCCAGCCCAGCGGTCCGAGCCGCCTCTTCGAAGGGTTCGCGCTCGGGACTGTCGGCATTGATGATCGCGGGAGCTCCCGGGGGAGCGAGTGCGCGAAACAGGCGGAGCTTGGCGCCGCGATAGGCCGCCATGGTGGGGTGGTAATCGAGATGGTCCTGGGTGAAATTGGTGAAGGCCACCGCGCCGAGCCGCACGCCGTCGAGCCGGTATTGGTCCAGCCCGTGGGAGGAGGCTTCCATGGCGCAATGGGTGACGCCCTGGCCGGCCAGCGTGTGCAGCGTGTGGTGGATGGCGACCGGGTCAGGGGTGGTGTGGCCGAGATCGATGGCGCCAGATGGGGCCACCGCGCCGAGCGTGCCCATGGACGCGGCCTGCAATCCGGCATGGCGCCAGATCTGGCGGAGGAAATCGACGGTGGAGCTTTTGCCATTGGTGCCGGTGATCGCGACCATCGTGCCCGGCTGGTCGGGATAGAAGCGGGCTGCGGCTTTGGCCAGCGCGAGGCGGGGTTCGGGATCGAGGATCAGCGCGGCAGAGCCCGTATCGGTGGCGCGGTCGGTGAGAATGGCGGTTGCGCCGTTTTCCAGGGCCTGGGGAATGTAGGCCTGGCCATCGGCGGCAACACCCTTCAGCGCGGCAAACACGAAGCCCGGCCGGACCTTGCGGCTGTCGGCGGTGAGGCCGGTGACGACTTCGGACCCTCGGTTTTGGAGACCAATGCTGAACAGGGCGTCGAGGTTCATCCGCTCTGCCTTTGCGCCATGGCGGCCTGATCGGCGGGGTCTTCCAGGCGCGGCATCACGCCAAGGAGCGGAGCAGCCCGTTCGATCACGCGTCCGGCCAGGGGCGCGGCGGTCGTCGCTGCGGTGTCTCCAACCATTGAACCCTCCACCCCTTGTGGGGCCTTGGCTTCATCGAGCAGGATCAAGATGGCGTATTGTGGGCGATCTGCGGGGAAGACCGCGGCGAAACTGTTGAGGTTCCGGTCCGGATCATAGACCCCATCGACCGTTTTCTCCGCCGTGCCGGTCTTGCCCGCGACCCGGTAGCCCGGCACATCTGCGGCGGTGCCCGTGCCTTTGCGGACGGTTTCGCGCAGCATGGCGAGCATGGCGGCGGTGGATTCACCCGACAGGACACGCACGCCGCTGGTGGGCGCGGGGGCCCCGTCATCGCTGGCCAGCAGGCGCAGCGGCATTTGCACGCCGCCATTGGCGAGGGCGGCGTAGGCAGCAGCCATGCTGAGGGGCGACACGGCGATGCCATGGCCGTACGAGACTGTGGCGGCGCTAAGATCGGTCCATTCGGCGGGCAGGATGGGGGCCGCGCTGCCGGGCACATCGCCGACCGGGCGGGCTGTCAGGCCGAACCGTTCCAGCGCGGACCAATGCTGTGGCCGTCCCAGGCGCTCGGCAATACGGACGGTGCCGAGATTGGAGCTTTTGGCGATGATGGTGGTGAGGCTGGCCGGGCTCGCGACGGGGTGGAGATCGGCAATTGTCTCCCCGCCCAGCACCAGCGGGGTCGCGGTGTCGAACCGGTCGCCTGGCTCGATTGCGCCGGCGTCCAGGGCTGCGGCAACCGTGAGAGGCTTGAACACCGATCCCAGCTCATAGACCCCGGTGACCGCCCGGTTGAACCGCGCAGGGTCGGAGGCCGGTAAGGCGGTGGCGCGATTGGGGTCGAAAGCGGGCCAGCTTGCGAGGGCGCGGATATTGCCGGTGGCCGCTTCGATCACGATGCCGGCCCCGCCAATTGCGCTCTGGGCGGTGGCGGCGGCGTCCAGCTCGCTCTCCAGGACGAACTGGACACCGGCATCGAGGGTCAGCCGCACGGGGGCGTCACCGGCCATCAAGGCCGCGTCAGCGGACAGTTCCACGCCGCTGAGCCCGTTGCCATCCACGCCGGAATAACCGAGCAGGTGCCCCGCCAGACTGCCGCTGGGATAGGCGCGGCGATGTTCGCGGCGAAACCCGAGCCCCTCCAGTCCCAGCGCGAACACGGCCTGCCTCTGGCGGGGCGTCATCTGGCGTTTGATCCAGACAAAGGCGCGTTCGCGGTCGGCCAACCGTTTCGCGAGGGCGGCCTCATCGATCCCCTCCAGGACCAAAGCGAGCCGGGCCGCCGTATCGGTGGGATCCCAGATCGCGCGGGGGTCAGCGAAGAGGGAGTAGGCCTCGACCGTGGTGGCGAGCAATTCGCCGGTGTGGTCGATAATGTCGGCGCGCCGGTGGCCGTGATCGGCGAACGCGCTGGTGTGGGTGAGGGTGGTCTCACCGCCGCCGGAGAGGGACAGGGCAGCCCCCTTCGCGGCAGTGAGCGCGAAGATGGCGCCGAGAAACACAGCGGTGGCGCGGGTCCGCTTGCCGCTGCGATTGGCCGGGCCGGGCGCGCGGAGCGGGGTGTGTCCGAAGCCGCGCAGCGTCATGGTCGCGCCTCCGGGGGTGTGCCGGGGGTATCTTGAGTCATGGCCGATAGGTCTGTTTCTGCACGGGTTTCTGCGCCTGGCAGGCCGATGCGGCGGTCGAGATCACTGGGGCGGATGAACTGGTCAGCGCGCGGGGGCGCCATGCCGAGCTCGTTGCGGGCATATTCCTCGATCCATTCCCGGCGCGAAAGATGTGACACCTCCGCTTCCAGCATGAGCACGCGCTGCTGGGCCGCTTCGATCTCGGCTTCGATCTGCGCGATGTCACCGGCGGCATCGCGGGCGCCATACTTGGCCCGGTAGAGGCCGGCAATCAGCACCGCTACGACGATCAGGCCGAAGATCCAGGCTGGCTTGCTCATCGCTGCGCCTCCAGGGCTGCGAGCGGCGGGGCGTCGAGCACGGTCTCGGGGACGGTGTGCCAGGGGTCGGCGCTGGTGCGTTCAGCGACGCGGAGGCGGGCAGAGCGGGCCCTTGGATTGGCCTGGGTCTCCTCGGGCTGGGCTTCGACGGCCTTGCGGACCGGCAGGGTGAAGGTGGCAGGCCGGGCGAGTTTCAGCCCCGGCATGTGCCGCGATCCGCCGCCAAGAAGGCCCGAGCGTTCGCGCATAAACTGTTTCACCATCCGGTCTTCGAGGGAGTGGAACGTCACCACCACCAATCGGCCGCCGGGCCGGAGAATGTTCTCGGCCGCTGACAGGGCCCGGCCGAGCTCACCTAACTCGTCATTCACATACATGCGGATGGCCTGGAACGTGCGGGTGGCGGGATGGATCTTGGCGCCCCGGCGCCCGGCCAGCGCTTGCTCCACCGTTTCCGCGAGGTCGAGCGTGGTGCGAAATGGCGCCCGACCCCGGCGGTTGACGATGAAGTTGGCAATCCGGCGGGACTGCCGCTCCTCGCCGAGCCGGAAGATCACATTGGCCAGGTCGGTCTCGCCGAGATGATTGACCACATCGGCGGCGTTGGGCCCGGTCTGGCCCATCCGCATATCCAGCGGTCCATCGCGCATGAAGGAGAACCCGCGCTCGGCCTGGTCGATCTGGAAGGACGAAACGCCGAGATCGAGCACCACGCCGTCGAGGCCGGTCATGCCATTGTTCAGGGCCAGGGCATCGAGATCGCCAAACTCGCCGAGAACGGCGCGGAACCGGGGGTCGCGCTTTTGCAGCACTTCGGCGCGTTCAAAGGCGGTCAGGTCCCGGTCGACCCCGATCAGCCGACAATCGGCCATGTCGAGAATGGCGCGTGAGTAGCCGCCGCCGCCAAAGGTGCCGTCGAGCAGGTCGTCGCCATCGGCGGGCGCAAGCGTTTCGAGCACTTCATGCAGGAGAACCGGGAGATGGGTCACAGCGCCACCTCGCCGCGGCGGGGGGCGGCCAGCGCGCTGAGAATGTCGGGATCGGCGGCCAGTTCCGCCATGGCCGCCTCATGGGTCAGGTAGCGGGCCGGTTCCCAGACCTGGAAACTGTCATCTTGGCCAGCGAACACCAGATCCTTGTCGATCCCGGCCATGGCCAGCAGCGGTTCGGGGATTTTCAGCCGGCCGGCCTCGTCCATCTTCAAGCGGTGGGAGCGGGCAAACACCGCATGGTGCAGCACCTTGCGCTCTTTCGAGAGCATGGGCAGGGCGTCGATCTGGTCCTGAAACACGCGCATCAGGGCCTCGCCACAGCCTTCGAGACAGCCCGAACTGTCGAGCGCGGGGCGCAGAAAAAGCTCGCTGGCGCCCAGCACGGCGCGGAAGGCGGCGGGCACCATGACCCGTCCCTTGCCATCAATCGTTGCCTCGAAGGTTGAGACAAACACCGCCAACGCCTTTCGCCAGGGCCCGACTGGGCCGCCTCATTGTAGAATGGGCTAACATGGGTTTGAGTGGGCGCCAATGGGAATACGTGACACATCGTCCACTTTTCGGACTCCAGGCGGGGCATAAGCCGAACGAAGACAGAATCGATGGGAACATGGTAATCCACAGCCTATGGATTGCTGGCCTGTTTCGGGTTTTCAGGGCGTTAACGCCGCGCGTGCGCCGCCCCTGCGGAGGCGTTTGGCGCCAGCCAACCTGCCGTGAGCGCCAATCATGAGCGTCAGCGAAGGCGAACGAGGAGAGCCCGGCGCGGATGCGCCGCCCCCGCGGAGGCGTTTGGCGCCAGCCAAACTGGCGTGAGCGCCAACCATGTCAGCGCGGAGGAGGGCTACTCCCCGCGGATAAAAGCTCGGACGTCGTTCGAGAGTTTCTCGGCGTCGGCTTCGGCGAGGTACATCATGTGGCCGGCATCATAGTAGGTCAGCACGATCCGCTCGGGCACCATGCCGTTCTTCTGCAGGGCCATTTCGGCGCCGAAGAACGGGGTCGCCAGGTCGTACCAGCCGGAGGCCAGCAAGACGCGGAACTCCCGGTTCTCCCGCATGCCCTTGCCGAGCCAGGGGGCGACATTGACATAGGCGGGCCAGCCCCGGCCATTGATATCCCAGTTCCACTGGCTGCCCGGTTCTCTGGTCAACACCTTGTATTCGCGCGTGATTGGCAGGCCAAGATCGCGGGTGAGATAATCATTTACGGCGGCGACATAAGCCACGTCCATTCCATAGCCGGAGGGGTCGTTCTCTGGCCGTTCGCCAACCGTGTCTGGATCTAGGCCCTTGTAGCGGCTGTCGAACCGGCCCACGGTCACGCCCTCATCGCGCAGCAATTCCTTCCGGAAGCGGGTGGCATCGATCCGGAAATTGGCGCCCCGGATATAGGCCGTCGACAGGCCGAGATAGCCAGCTATATCGGTTGCCAGCGTTGCCTGCTCCGCCTCCGGCAGGGTGTTGCCGCGGATCAAGGCGGGCGCGAGCCGGTCGATCGCGAAATCGGTGGCCGAGCGAATGAAGACATCGAACCCATCATTCCAGGCAGCGCGATCGACCCTGCCATGGTACCAGGCGGTTGCGGCCATGGTCGGGAAAAACGCGATATGGGGGGTGTCATTTCCCGGACCGAACCGGGCGGTCTGGAAGTCCAGAATGGCCGACACGAGGATCACGCCGTTGAGCGCAATCCCGTTCCAGCCGCCCTGCAGGCTTTCAACCAGCGCGGCGGCCCGGGTGGTGCCATAGCTCTCGCCGGCGAGGTATTTCGGACTGTTCCAGCGGCCGTTCTCGGTCAGCCAGATGCGGATGAATTCGGCGATACTGTCGGCGTCTTCCTTCACGCCGAAGAACTGTTTGGCTTCGGTTTCGCCCAGCGCGCGCGAGTATCCGGTGCCCACCGGGTCTATGAACACCATGTCTGTCACGTCGAGCAGGGCGTGGGGATTGTCGACGATGGGATAGGGCGGCGCGCCGACATCCTGAGCATCTGACGGGGTGATCACGCGCTTGGGACCGAAGGCGCCCATATGCAGCCACAAAGACGCCGATCCCGGCCCGCCATTGAACACGAAGGTGACCGGCCGGGACGGATCGGCGTCGCTGGCAATATAGGCGATGGAGAAGATTGAAGCGGTCGGCTTGTCGGCAGCGTCGCGGAGATAGGTCTCACCGGCGACCACATCATAGCGCAGGGTCTGGCCGCCCAGGCGCAGGCTACGGCTATCGGTGAGGCTGACCGGATCGGGGATGTCGGCCATGGGCGCGGGCTGGGCATCGCTACCAGTGTCCTGCGCCCAGGCCATCGCGCCAAGACAGAGGCTCGACAAAGCAATGCCGGCGAAGCGGATCCAACCCATGGTCTTATCTCCCGTTTCTCAGGGCTGCGTGCGCCCGGTTTCGCCGTCCGTCAAGGTGGCGGCGGTGCCCGCGTTTGCAGGCTCGGCATGTGCAGCCGGGAGCCAGAAGCCGAAGCCAGACCCCGATCCTTCGCCCGAAACCGTCTCGACGACAAAGCCGCCGCGGTGGCGGGTCATCACGTGTTTCACGATGGCGAGGCCGAGGCCGGTGCCCGTGATCTTTCCGCCGCGAGACGCATCGACCCGGTAGAAGCGTTGGCCGAGCCGGGGCAGGTGTTCGCGCGCAATGCCCGGGCCTTCATCGGTGACCCGGAGGTAGTAGGCCGCCGCTGCCTCGTTGCGCGGCGCTTCGAGGATCGTCATCCGCGCCCCGTTCTGCCAGCGCCGGCTGGCCATGGCCTTGGCGTCGTCCAGGGTCGGGGCGGTGCCCAGTTCGACGGCCACATGCCCCCCATCGGGGGAGTATTTCACGGCATTGGTGATGAGGTTCTGGATCGCCTGGGTCATCTCGTCTGCGTCTGCGATGACCCGCGCCTCGCCGCCCGGCGCATTGAAGGTCAGCGCGATGTTGCGTTCGAGGGCGATCGGCACCAGCGCCTGGGTGGCCTTGGCAACGATGGAGGCCAGGTCGTGGGTATCCTGGGGTGGGCGGTGCTCGCTGAACTCGATCCGCGACAGCGATAGCAGGTCGGCGATCAGGCGGCGCATCCGTTCTGTCTGCTCGAACATGATGTCGAGGAACCGGTCCCAGCTTTCCTTGTCGTCTCGGGCGGGCCCGCGCATGGTCTCGATGAATCCGGCCAGCGAGGTAAGCGGTGTTCGCAGCTCATGGCTGGCATTGGCGAGGAAGTCCGCCCGCGCCTGTTCGGCGCGCCGGGCTTCGGTCCGGTCTTCCAGCATCAACAGCGCCCCGCCGCTGACCCGGGCCATCGGCCGAACATGGGCGCGCCACACACCGTCACCCATGCCGGGCGGGTCATATTCGACGGTCTGGTGCTGGTCGCGGGCGATCGCCTGGTCCAGGGCGGTGAGCAGGACCGGACTGCGCAGCACGGCGCTGGCCAGACCGTTCTGGGTTTCCTGGATGCGAAAAATGGCCCGGGCGGCGGGATTGGTGGCGTCGAGGCGGCCGTCGCGGCCCACATGCAGGGCAGGCCAGGGCAAGGCATTGACGATTGGTGCGAGATCGACCGCCGCCCTTGCCCGCTCCCTGGCCCGGGCGCCGCGCGGCCGGTCGATCAGCGAGGGCCGGCTCGGTTCGGCCTGGGACGAGCCGACGAAATAGGCGCCGCTGCCGGTGGCAATCACAATGGCGGCTGTCGCGGCCTCGACCCAGCCCAGGGCATTCGACGCGGCCAGCAGCATCAGGATCGCCACTGCGCCACCGACAATCACGGTGAAATCGCGGATCCGCGCCCCGTTGTCGACCGGCGGTTTGTCCGTTTCCAGATGGGTTTTCAGGCCGTTGCGCGCCATTGCCTAAGTCCCGGCTTGTCTGGGCGAGAGGCCTACCCCAGACGCGGTATGAACGCCATTGTTCGAACGAGAGATTCCCGCCAGTCAGGTCCAGTTGACGGTCAAGTTCGTACCAGGAGGGCAACATCCGCCCGCCATGAGGGCCGCATCACGCTTGAAATTATTGAATAACAATAAAATGTAATTGACAATCGAAAATCATGGGCGTACGGCGACCCTAACGCCCGGGGTTGTGAGGCAGTATGAACAAAGCACCCATCTTGATCGGAACCATGCTGGCCACCGGTTGCTCCACATTCCAGGAGATAACCACCCCGTTCGAGTTCAACGCTGTCGCGCCGGACGCACCGGCGGAGTGGGCGGCTGCTGGGGTTTCCGGCACGGCCGAGCAGGGGGACTGGCTGTCTGGGTTCAATGATTCGGTGCTCGGCGATCTGGTCAGCGAGGCGCTGTCTGCAAATCCCAGCCTAGAGGCTCAGATCGCGATCCGCGACGCCTTCATGGCCGATGCGCGGGCCGAACGGGGCACACTGCTGCCGTTTGTCAGCGGCCGGGTGGATGGCGGCGGCAACCGCACGGTTCAAGAGATCAATGGCGACGTGGTCGAGTTTGACAGCGCGATTTATGGCATCGGCCTGGATGCTAGCTGGGAAGCGGACCTTTGGGGCCGGCTCAGGGCCGGGGTTCGCCTGTCTGACAGCGAATTGGTGATTGCCGAGGCGGACCTGGCTAATGCCCGCTTGTCGATTGCCGCCCAGACCGCCTTGGCCTGGATCAATCTGAATGCGTCGATTGCCCAGGAGCGGGTCGCCATCGCCACATTGGAAGCGTTCCAGCGCACGCAAACCCTGACCGAGCGCCGGCTGGCCCGCGGCCTGTCATCGGCGCTTGATGTCCGCCTCGCCCGGACCACGACTTTCCAGTCCGAAGCGAGCCTGGCAGCCACCCAGCAACGAACCCGGGAAGCAGCCCGCGCGCTCGAGATTCTGCTGGGCCGGTATCCGCGCGCAGAGATCGAGGCGCCCGCGCGCCTGCCGCAGCTGGCCCCGATTGAGCCGGCGCTGAACCCGACGTTGCTCCTGTCCCGCCGGCCCGATATCGCCGCGGCCGAAGCGCGCGTCGTCTCGGCGGGTCTCCGGGCCGAGCAGGCGCGCCTGGCTCTGCTGCCCTCGCTGAACGTGACAGCCAGTCTCGGCACGTCGGAAGACAGTCTCGCCGACGCCTTCGATCCGGCTTTCATTGCTGGCCGTGCCATCGCCAGCCTGACCCAGCCGCTCTATGCTGGCGGTCAAATCCGGGCGCGCCGGGATGCCTTTGTCGCCCGCGCCGAAGCGTCGGTCGCGCAATATGCGGCAGCGGCGCTATCGGCGTGGCGGGAGGTGGAAGACGCTTACGCCGCGGATGCCTTCCTGGCCCGGCAGGAGGAGGCCCAGGCCCGCGCCCTGGAAGAAGCGGTGGAAGCTGAAGCCCTGGCCGAGCGGCAGTATCAGAATGGTCTGGTTTCGATCTTCAACCTTATTGATGCCCAAACTCGGCGCTTGAATGCCGAAGCCAGCCTGGTCACCGCGCGCTCCCAGCGCGCCTTGAACCGCGTCAACTACCATCTCGCCCTCGGGGGCGGTGTCCCTGCAACCTATGGCGGCTTGCCGATTGATATCGCTGAAGCCGTCCAGACGAGTGAAACCCAATGACCCGCATTCTCGCGATCGTCTTGCCCCTCCTGATCCTGGTCGGCCTCGGTTTTGGTGGGGTCGCCCTGCTTGGCGCCCTGGCACCGGAGCCGGAAGAGGCGGAGGAAGGCCCGCCCGGGCTGGCCGTTTTCGCGGAAGCCATCGTGGAGGATGATCTCCGCCTCACTGTCACCGCCCAAGGCGAAGTGCGTCCCAAGCGCGAAATCCTTATTTCACCGCAGATTTCGGGCCGGATCTCCTATGTGTCGCCCGATTTCGTGGATGGCGGGTTCATCCGGCGCGGCCAGACCCTCGTTCGCCTGGAAGCGGCCGATTATGAGCTGTCGGTCCGCCGGGGCCGGTCAGTCGTGGCCAGTGCCGAGCAGCGCCTGGCGCGGGAACAGGCGGAAGCCGAAATCGCCATCCAGGACCTTGAAGATCTGGGCGTCACCGATGCCAGCCCTCTGGCCCGGCGCGAACCCCAGCTCGCCGAAGCCCAGGCCAGCCTGGACAGTGCCAACGCCCAACTCGCCGAAGCGGAACTGGCCCTGTCGCGTACAGCTGTGGTTGCCCCCTTCTCTGGTCGCGTGAGCGAGCAATCGGCCGATCTCGGCCAGTTTATCAGCCCCGGACAATCGCTGGGCGGGATCTTCTCCACTGATGTGGTCGAAGTCGCCCTGCCGATCACGGATCGGGAGTTGGGTCGGCTAAATCTGCCCCTGGCGTTTGCCGAAACGGCCGATGCACCGGGCCCTGACGTGGTGTTTGAGGCCGATGTGGGCGGTGAACCCCGGCGCTGGACAGGCCGCGTCGTTCGCTCGGCGGCAGCGCTCGATCCGCGCACCCGCCTGATCACGGTGATTGCCGAGCTGGAAGACCCCTATGGCGAGGGATCTGACCGGGGCGCTCCCATGGCGCCGGGCCTGTTCGTCAACGCGACGATCCAGGGCGAGGTCATCCCGGCGGTGAAAGTCGCACCGCGCGAAGCCCTGCGCGGTGACAATGAGGTCTATATTGGCGATCCCAAGGCTGGGACGCTGGAAATCCGGATCGTCGACGTAATATTCACCGACACCTATGGCGCTTACCTCGATGGCGGCGTGGAGCGTGGCGAGCTGGCGATTGTCAGCCCGATCCAGGCGGCGTTCGATGGCATGAGCGTCCGGGTGCTTGAACGAATGCCCGATGGTAGCGTGGTGACCCATGAGCCTGAAGGCACAGGCGACGACGCCGAAACGCCTGATGGCGGGGCGACAGCCGACCTGGGCGGCAACGGAGAAGGAGTGTCCCAATGAACGGTATCATCGCCTGGTTTGCGCGCAATTCGATCGCCGCCAACATCCTGATGATTGTCGCCTTCATTGGCGGCATCTTCAGCTTTTTCTCGATGGAGCGTGAAATGTTCCCGACCGTGCCGGTTGCCGGCGCGTCGGTGACCGTGGCCTGGCCGGGCGCCAGCCCCCAGGAGGTCGAAGAGCAGATCATCACCCGGATCGAGGAATCGGTTGCCGATATCGATGGGCTCGACCGGATCACGTCGATCGCGTCGGAAGGCGGGGCCGTGGTCAATGTTCGCGGGCGCGACGACATCGACATGCAGGTCTTCCTGGATGAGATCAAACTCCGGGTCGACCAGCTCGACAATCTCCCCCAGGCGGCATTCCAGCCCCGAGTCCAGCGCTGGGAACAACGAAACTGGTATTTCGGCATGGCTGTCTATGGCGAAGTCGAACCGCTGGAACTGAAGCGGATCGCCGATGATGTACGCGACGATATCGCCAGCCTGCCGGGCGGCGAGCTGGCCGTAGTCCAGGGCATTCTAGGCGAGGAGGTGTCGATTGAAGTCTCCGAGGAGTCCCTGCGCCGCTACAATCTCACGCTCGCCGATGTGGCGTTTGCAGTGCAGAGCGCGTCGCTGAACTCGTCCGGTGGCGGCATCAAGACCGAAACCGGGGATGTTTCGATCCAGGCCCGCAACCTGGCCGACAACAAGGACCAGTTCGAACGGATCATTGTCAGCCAGACCCGCGAGGGCGGCGTCATCCGCGTTTCCGATGTGGCCGAAGTGATTGACGGATTTGTCGATGAAGAACTGATCGCCACCCATAATGGGATGCCTACCGCCTGGGTGTTCGTGGTGTCGCCAAACCGGATGCAGATCGTCGACTACACGCAGGGCTTCCGCGACTATATCGAACGGGCCAATGACCCGGCGAACGACATCCTGCCCGAAGCCGTGCAGATCGAGATCCTCTGGGATGATAGCGATATCTTCAAGGCGCGCATGGACACGATTTCGCGCGCAGCGGTGACCGGCGGCATCCTGGTGTTGATCGTGCTGATCCTGTTCCTGCGCCCCATTGTGGCCCTGTGGGTGACGGCCGGCATCTTCACCGCTTTTGCGGGCGGTATCATGCTGCTCCCGCTGTTCGGCGTGTCGTTCAACATCCTGTCGACCTTTGCGTTCCTGCTGGTGATCGGGGTGGTGGTGGATGACGCCATCATTGTCGGAGAGAACATTCACAGGGAGGTTGAAAGCGGCCGCCGGCAGGGGGTCGATGCGGCGATTGTCGGCACCCAGCTTGTGATGAAGCCGGTGCTGTTCGGCGTGATCACGACCATCATCGCCTTCTTGCCCTGGGCGTTCCTGACTGGCCCCAGCCGCACCTTCACCGAACAGATTACCTTCGTCGTGGTCTGCGCGCTGGTCTTTTCGATCATCGAATGCATGCTCATTCTGCCCGCGCACCTGGCGCACCTCAAGCCCCAGCGCTTCGACGGCCCTGGCGGCGGCTTGTTGAAGGTTCAGCGCAGCATTGCCGACAGCCTGTTGTGGTTTGCCAACAATGCATACAAGCCGCTCCTCGAACTGGCGGTGAAGTTCCGCTATGCGACCCTTGCGATCTTCATCGTGATGTTCATGTGGGCGGCCAATCTCGTCTCAAACAATTTCGTCCCGTTCCGGTTCATGCCGGAGATTGAGGGCGATTTGATCCAGGTCACCATCGACATGCCGGACGGCACCCCCTTCTCGCGCGCCGAACAGGTCCGCGCACAGGTTGAGAATGGGATTGACCTTTTGACCGTGGAAACGCGCGAGACCTACTCCTCCTTCGCAGAAGACTACCCCGCGATGGAAGACGGCCTGATCGATGGCGCGTCGGTGACGGCCTATGGGCAGACGGTCCAGGCCTGGATCGGCATGATCAAGCCCGAAGAGCGGCCCAACACGATCACGACAAAGGAGGTCACCCAGCGCCTCCGTGAACTGGTCGGGCCGATCCAGGACGCCGAGGAAGTGAGCTTCGACTTCACCCAGAATGACGAGCAATCGGGGATCAGGATTTCGCTCAACCATCCCGATCTTGACCTGTTGCGCCTGGCTGCCGCTGACGTGAAGGCCCAACTCTCCACCTATTCGACCACGTTCGATATCGGCGACAATCTCTCATCGGCGGCTGAGGAGCTTCGCGTCACCCTGAAGCCTGGGGCGGAGTCGCTGGGACTTACGCTTGCCAATGTCACAGAACAGATTCGGGACGCCTATTTCGGGCGGCTGGTCCAGCGTTTGCCCCGCAATGGCGAGGATGTGGAGGTTCGCGTGCGCCTGCCGGAAAGCGAACGCCGAAGCCTCGATAGTCTTGAGAATCTTCGCATCCGGACCCCCGATGGGCGGGCAATCCCGGTAGGCCAGGTCGCAGACTTTACGTTCGCACCCGGCATCAACCGGGTTGTTCGGCGTGACCGGACCCGTTCGGTCACGGTCCGGGCGGAGCTGGCCGATGATGCGCGCGGCCAGATCATGGATGATCTCGAAGCCAATTACTGGGACGGCTTCGAGGAGCGCTTCCCCGATGTCACGCGCGGCGATGTGGGCGGGTTCGAAGAGGAACAGCGCTTCTTCGGTGAGGTCATTCGGTATACGTGGATCGCCCTGGGGGCCATGTATATCCTGCTGGCCATCGCGTTCGGGTCCTGGTCGCAACCGCTTCTGATCATGACAGCGATCCCGTTTGCCTATGCCGGAGCGGTCTTTGGACACCTGATGTTCGGGGTGCCGCTCGCCTTGTTCTCGTTCTTCGGCATCGCTGCGGCTGGCGGGGTCGTGGTCAATGACAATCTCGTGCTTGTCGATTTCATCAACCGACGACGAGCCGAGGGCGCGGGTGCGGTGCAGGCCATTGTCGATGGCGGCGTGGCCCGGTTCCGGCCGATCCTGCTGACATCGGTCACGACCTTTGTCGGCATCCTGCCGCTGATCGCCGAGCAATCGGTGCAGGCGCAGTTCCTGAAGCCGATGGTGATTTCCCTCGGCTGCGCGGTGACGTTCGCCCTGTTCGTGTCCCTGCTGTTGGTGCCCTGCCTCTACGCTGTCGGTGTGGAGGTTGGCCGGATCTTCCGCTGGAGCTGGGCGGGGCGGCCCTTCCGGCGGATCGGCCAGACTTATCAGGGCGAGGTGCATCTGGACGAGGAAGCGACTATGGGAAGCTCCATCGACCCACGTGGGCCGGCCCTGAAACCGGCGGAATAGGCGCCAGACGGGACAAGTTCCGCGATTTCGAGGCGGCAACGGCCACAACGCGGCTGCAAGGCCTTGACCGCCTTGAAATGGTCCCGTTTCCTTTACAGGCCATTCAATGGGTCTGGGCTAGGACGGGTTCAGGCCGGCGGGGGCTTGAAAATGTGTCCTGCGGTTCGCCCTCCTGGCGGGCCGTCGCCGAGAAACAGAGTTGTACCCCCCGTGTCCCCGTCCCCAGCGTCCCCCTTCCGAATACCCAAGTGCCCAGCGTCTCCGCTCCCGGTGCCGAGCGCCGAAGCGCCTCTGTCTCGTCAGCTTTCGAGCCGAGCTTTCAGCGCTACAGCTTGCCTGACCGCGGCGCTGCTTGGCGGGCCGATGGCGTTTGCCCAAGCCGGTCCGGCCGCTGAGGTCGCAGCTGAACCAGTTGTGAAAGTGATCAATTTCACCGCCGACTGGTGCCCCAATTGCCAGGTGCTGAACCCGCGCCTGGAAGCGGCCATCGACCGGTTCGAGGAGGGTGAGGTGGGCCGGGTCGACCTTGACCTGACGGGCACCCATTCAGACGATGAAGCCGTTCGCCTGGCTGCATTCCGAACGGCTAGCGAAACCGCTGCCAGCCATGGCGTGACCTATCTCTGGGACTGGTATGGCGGCGTCACGGGCCTGGTCGTGTTCGTCTCTGCCGATAATGGCGAGCCGATTTCCTGCGCCAATCGCAGCCTGTCGACCGATGAGATTGAGCGGCGCATCCGTGAGGCGATTGTCCTGTCGCTGCGGGCGCCGGCAGGCGCGCGCAAGCCTGACGGCCCCGATTGTCCGGCGCCGCAGCCCTGATAACAGCGTTCTATTCCGCCGCTGGCCGTGCGCGCGTGGCGCGGGCATAGGCGGTTTCCCGCTCGGCCTGGATCCGGTCGGACACGGCATCCAGGCCATAGCCGAACTCTGACAGCGCCCGGCTGGCCAGTTGCAGGCCGGCCTCGATCGCGTCAGGAACCACATGGGTCGCGCCGGCGGCGAACAATTGGTCGGCATGGTCTGTATCGCGGGCGCGGGCCAGGATCGGCGCGGCCGGGCGGATCGCGCGCACGGCCCAGACCATGGCTTCCGCACTGGCTGGATCGTCCACGGTGACGATGAACAAGGCCGCACCGTGAGCGCCGGCTTTTTCCAGCATTTCCGGACGCGAGGCGTCGCCATAATAGATCTTCCAGCCCTTCTCCCGTTCCCGCGAAACCCGCATGGCGTCCCTGTCCAGGGCGACGAGATCGGTGTCCTCGCTTTCAAGGATACGCGCGATGGCATGGCCGACCCGGCCAAAGCCGGCCAGGATCACATGGCCTTCCAGTTCGGTGTACTGGCCGTTGTCGATCCGGCTTTCGAGCGGTGGCGCCGTCTTCGCCGCGAGCACCTGGCCGAGTTGGCCCAAGGCGGGCGTGACCAGCATTGATAGTCCGGCAACGGCGGCGAGAATGGATACCGTAATGGCATCCAGGACGCCGCCGGCGAGGCCCGCGCCGAGGATCACGAAGGCGAACTCCCCGGCCGGCGCCAGCAGGAAGGCGGCTTCGAACATCACGTGCCGGTCCCCGAACAGGCGGCAGGCCACCATCGCGATCGCCAGTTTCGCCAGCAAGAGACCGGCAAGCAGGCCGATCACCAGCCCGGCATTGGAAAGGATCGCGGTGAGGTCCAGCCCCATGCCCACCGTCATGAAGAACAGGCCAAGCAGGAGGCCCTTGAACGGTTCGAGGTCGATCTCTGTCTGGTGCTTGAACTCGGTTTCGCCGAGCAGCAGGCCGGCCAGGAACGCGCCCAGCGCCAGGGACAGGCCGGCGCTGGCGGTGATGACGGCACTGCCCACCACGGTCAGCAGGGCGAGCGCCATCAATTCGTCGCGTCCCCCCACATGGGCGGCCAGCCGATACACCCGGCTCAGCGCGAACCGGCCGAGTACCAGGATGATCAGGATGGCGACGAAGCCCTCAGCCAGCGCCTGCATGATCGCCCCAGTGAGGTCACCGCCTGATCCCCGCGAGGCAAAGCCGACAAAGATCAGGATCGGCGCCACTAGAATGTCCTGGAACAGCAGGACACCCAGCGCGCTGCGCCCGGTTGCGGTGGCCGCCCGGCGCTGTTCGACAAGAAGCTGCATGACGATGGCGGTGGAGGAGAGGGCCAGCGCCAGGCCGATAACGGCGGCGGCTGGCGCGGTTTGCCCGACGCTGAATGCGGCCAGTCCGATCACCAGCGCGGAGGCGCCCGACTGGATTGTGCCGGCCCCGAACACCATCCGCCGCAGGGCCCAGAGCTTCTGGAACGACAGCTCCAGCCCTAGGAGGAACAACAGGAACAGGACGCCCAATTCGGCGAAGGGGGCGGCGGTCTCCGGTTCTGAAATGCTGACATAGGTGAGCCACGGCACAGACCCCGCGAGCGCACCCAGGCCGAACGGGCCTAGCAGGATGCCTGCGAGCACAAACCCGGCCACGGCCGGTATCCGCGCTAGCCGGATCAGCGGGATCACGACCCCCGAGGCGAACAGGAACACGATCGCGTCCTTGATCGCCACTTCCTGTCCGGCACCAATGGGACTGGCCATGTGGGCTCCTTTGCGGCCTTGCTGCCGCACCCTTGCCTGCTTCATCCGGGGTCTTCAAGGCGCTCCGGGCCGGGCCTGGCAAGGTTCTTTGCCGGCCCCGGCAGAATTCCCGCTTCGGCGCCGCGCTGCACATGCTCTGGGCGAGACCTTCACCGCCAATTAAGCGAGCGGCGGCATACTCCAAACCGTATGAACGGCTGTTCTTTCCCGCACCTGATGCTGTCCGCGCGCCGCTGTCTTGCCGCCTTTGTGGCCAGCCTCTGGGCGCTGCCGTTCTCGCTTCAGGCCGCCGCGATCCCGCTCTCGGCCAGCATGGAAATCCAGACCGTCGCGAATGTGGATACGGGTTGGCAGACGGGCGCGCTGGCCAATACCTCCGCCGCCGCCATCCCTATCTGTACCTCTGTCACTGCGCAAGCCTCGCACAG
>JBCCBN010000035.1:0-20891 GCA_039034035.1 Pseudomonadota bacterium | reverse complement strand
GCGGGACATACCGAATGGCGCGTTGCTGTGTCTCGGGCATCGCCATGCTGACCGGCCTTGGCGCCCAGGCCCAGGTCGAGATTGGCGGCATTGGCGATGTCGATCCGTTTGGATCAGGCTATCTCGAAGACGGCGAAACCGCGATGCCAACCGACATGTGGAAAGCCTCGCGGACCGACGATTTGCTGCCACTGATGGAGAAGGTTCGCACCTCGCCCCTGACCCCTGCTGAACGCTCCCTGCTGCGCCGCGTGGTGCTATCGCCCGCAGCCCGCCCTGCTGGAGAGAACGCCGCGCAGGTGCTCGCGCAACGGGCCCGGATCATGTTCGAGATCGGCGAGGCGGAAGCCGCCGCAGACCTGCTGGGCCGACTTGAGGAAAATCCGTCTGGCCTCGATGCAGAGGCCTTGTCGGTCGACCTCCAGCTTGCGCTCGGCAACAACGCCACCGCGTGTTCAAGGGGCGAAGGCCGTGGCCTGGACGGAGCCTTCTGGGCCAAGCTTCGCACCGTTTGTGCCCTGTTGCAGGATGATGCAGCCGGCGCTGAACTCGCCGCCGAAATTGCCGGCGCCCAGGGCGTGGACGATGATTGGTTCTACAGCGCAGTCTTCGCCGCCACCACCGATGACGCAGATGCCAAACCCGATGCCCGCTACGATAGCGGCCTGAACCTCGCCTTGTCGGAAGCGGCAGAGCTCGCCGTGGGCGATACGTTCGTCGCCTCAAGCCGGGGCGATCTGGCTGCGGCAATGGCGCGCCGGGAGAGCTTGCCCATCGGCCAGCGCGTCCAGGCCGCCGGCATCGCCGCCGAGGCTGAACTCGTGGATGCTGACCTGCACCGGGCGCTCTATGACGACCTGCTGGCCCAGGACACCTACCAGGCGTCTCGGCCCATCGAGGCCGCCTTGGCGCCGGGCCGCGTGGTGCCTGCAACCGCGCAGACCATCGCGCTGCCAGAGGATGCGGAAGAAGATGCGGCTGCGCCGTCTGAGGCCGCAGAGGAGATCGACGGATCAGACTCAAGCGACGCGGAGGCGGACATTCGGGATGTCGTACCAGCGCTGCACGCCGATTACCTCGAAAGTGCCCTCGCTTCCGCAACCGGAGATGCGGCGCGCTTTGCGGCCGTGTCCCGGCTCCTGAAGCCGGAGCTGGAGACCCTCCAACGCAGCCAGTCCACCGCGCCCCAGAGCCTGGTTTTTGCCCGCGCAGCCATCGCCGCTGGCGACCCTTCACTGGCCGGCACCTGGCACAGGGTCTCGACGATCGATGGCGCGCCAGAACCGGACGAATTTGAACATGCCTGGACCCAAGGCTTGATCCTGCTCGCCCGCGGCGGCGTGCGGAAGCAGGATGCCGAGCCGGTCGCTGACGCCATTGCCGCTGCTGCCGATACGTCCGGCAAGCAACGCGCGGCGGCCCAGCTCTTTGCCGCCTGGACAGCGTTGGACATCGCGACAAGTGCCGAGGCGCGAGCCATGCTGATGGCGCTGGATGCCCCCGAACGGGAGATCAATGAGTGGCAGCTCCTGTCAATCGGTGCTGCCGCAGAAGCCGATGGTGCTGGTGAGGTCGTGCTCAGCGTGATCGGCATGACCGGCGGCGACCCGGCGCAGTTGGCACCGCTCGAGCTTATTGTGCTGATCGAGGCGCTGCGGGACATCGACGCCGCCGACGCCGCGCGGACCCTGGCGCTGGAAGCGACTGGGTATTGGAAAACGCTGCGATAGCACGCTCTGGATGATTGCTGCGCCACCATGGGCGCCATGAACGGCGCCTTAAGCATCGCCGGGCAAGGATGGCGCCATGTCAGACCTTGCTCGCATCGAAGCCTTTCTGGAAATGATGAGCGCCGAGAACGGCGCCGCCCTCAACACCCTGTTGGCCTATCGCGCCGACCTTGAGCACGCATCCACTCACCTGGGCGGCGCACTCGCCGGCGCCAGCGCCGCTGACCTCGCTGCGCTCCAGCGATCCTACGCCGCTGACGGGTTTGCGGCCACCACCGCAGCGCGCAAGCTGTCTGTTCTGAAACGCTTTTTCCGCTTTCTGTTCCAAGAGGGCGACCGGGCTGATGATCCCACATCCGGCCTGGACGCGCCGTTCAGCGGTCGGGATGTTCCCGATGTGTTGAGTCGCGATGAGGTTGGCCGGCTACTCGACGCCTGCGGCGACGATGTTCGCCTGACATGCCTGGTGGAGCTGCTCTACAGCGCGGGACTGCGGGCGTCCGAACTGGTTAGCCTCCCGCTCGGCGCGTTGCCGCGGCGCCGCGGTGGGCAGTGGGAAACAACCACGGTGACCATACGCGGCAAAGGTGGGAAAGACCGGCTCTGCCCGCTCGGTGCGCCAGCGCTGGCCGCATTGGAAGCCTGGCTCGACCTCAGAGATGCCACTTTACCCGCCGGGGAGGCCGCAGCGGTCCGCGCGGCGAAATTCGTGTTCCCCTCGCGCGGAAAGGCCGGGCACCTGACCCGCCGCCGATTGGGTCAGATGCTCGACCAACTGGCTGTCGCCGCGGGAGTTTCACCAGAGAAGGTCCACCCCCACGCCCTGCGGCACGCCTATGCCACCCATTTGCTGCAGGGCGGGGCAGACCTCCGAAGTGTCCAGGTCCTGTTGGGGCATGCGGATATTTCCACCACCCAGATCTACACCCATGTCCTGACCGATGAACTCGCCGATTTGCTCGAAGTCGCCCACCCCCTGGCCGCGAAAGTCTAGCCGAAACTCGTCAGACGGCGAATGAAGTCTGGTGTCGGGGCGGTCTCTTCCATCAGCGATGCCTTGATCGGGCGCGCTGGACCGATGACGTCGCCCTGGGCGAACGGGATGTCGTACTCCAGCAGCTCCACAACGGTGGCCTCGTCTTCGAGCCGGTCGGCAATGAGTGTCACGCCATAGCGCGAGAACACCGCCGACACATCATCGCCCGCAATGCGGGAATTCAGCGCCGATACCGGCCGGGGGCCCTCGGAGTTGCGCAACTGGTCCACTAGATTCTCACCCTCGACCTTGCAGAACCGGACGCCAGCATCCTGCAGACGCGGCAGGTCGAGCCCCACCGAAGGCGTGTGGTCGATGGAGAATCGGAAGCCCATGGCGCTGAGCTTGTCCATATTCTCGCGCATCTGCCGCGACCGGGTCTCGAAATGGTCAGCTGAGAGTTCAAAGATCACCGCGCCGGACAGATCCCGGTTCTCGGACATGAAATCCAGGAAGAACGGGAACACCTTGTCATCATCCAGCGACGCCGCCGAAATGTTGCAGAAAATGCCAATGCGCCGATCGCGCTCAGCCAGCCGCCGCACGATCTGGACACAGCGGAACAGGTTCAGCGTATCGAGCACGCCCAACATCCGCGCGCGCCGAGCGGCATCCATGAACTCGGCCGGCATGATCAATGTGCCGTCGGGACGGCGCAAGCGCGACAGACCCTCATAAAACGCCACGCGCCGCTGGGGCAGGCTGACGATGGGCTGCAAATGCAGATCCACACGCCCCTGTTCAAGAGCGGAGCGAACCTCCCGCAGTAGCTTGTCCTGCTCGGGCGCGATGGATGCGATCTTGCCGTTCTGCTCCGACGACTGGAAGTTCTCGGCGAGCCGCTCGATCAGTCCTTCGAGCTGCTTCATCTCTGCGACCAGTGCATCGCGGCGCTCGGTCATTTCGTGTTTCAGCGTTGTTTCGGTGGCGTCGACCCTCGCTTCGGTAACATCGGCGCGCTGATAGAGATCGCGCTGGGCCTGCTCTACAGCAGCGATCCGAACGTCATGGTCCTCATTGCTGACAGGTTGGGCAAACAGATGGATCTGCCCCATCAGCAGGGTCAGCGCGATCCCCACGCCGAGCGCCGGCAGGACCTCAAGCCCCCCCATCTGATTCGCGGCCATCGCCACCACAATGCCGAGCACGACATACAGGAGGAAAAGGAAATAACGCATATGGCCCAAGACTTTCCGAGGTTCCGGCGGCGGAGCGAGCGGGCCGCACAGGAGGCAGGAGGGAGAGGGTTACCAGTTCATTACGCTCGCCGCTGGCTTAACAAATATCGCGATCCGACACTAGGCTTGCCCGCGCCGAATAACACCGGCCCGCGGATCGCGGGCCTAGCCGGCTGAACTCACTGCTGAACAGCCACGGGCGGATCCCCGATCATGGAAACGCCCGGCTTTGCCAACGGCCAGTGCCACTTGCCGGCCTCGTCCACACCGCACGCGATGACCGTATCGGCGTCCTCCAACCGGTCCGTATCGGTCATCCGGCATCCAGACAGGAGAAGCGTGTGTCCGCCATAGAGCGCGAAATAGTGCACCATCCCATCTGCGCCCGGATGGGCTTCAACGGCCAGGTCGCCAGAATCAAAGACGCGCAAACTGGGGGTCTGGGCCACATCAATCGGTGCAAACAGCGCCGCATCGAACCGGCCTGCCGGCCTATGCCGTAGATAGGCAACCGCATCGGACCGCTCCAGCCCCTTGTCGAGATAGGCGAGAAAGAGGCTCGTCCCATCCGGGCCGGCGACCGGCAGCTTGTGATCGCGCCCGTCGATCCAGGTCTGGTTGCGCAGCCGGACCAGGCCCTCCAGCCCCGCCCCTTCCAAAGTGAACAGGAACACACCGTCCGGCCCCTCACCTCCCGCGATCACCAGCGCCTGATGCACCCCCTCGGGCGCACCAAACAAAAGCGTTTTCCCACCAGCGCGAACGATCGCACAGGCTGTCCCCGCCGGGGTGCCGACACACGGCAACGCAACGAAATCCGCCGGCGAGGGATCCAGCAGCGCCGCGTTTGGCAGCGTGGACACTGACGCGCCGTCGGCACCGGTACTTTCCGGCGCATCCTGCGCACTGCAGGCCGCCAGGACGAGCACCATTGCCAGGCACGCCCAGCCCGGTGCTGGTTGTGAATGTGTCACCCGGCGCATCGGTCCGGCCTCCTGCAACTCTCCTGCGCCCATATTGCACATCGCGGGGAACGGAAAGCGTTGAGCCAGCGCGACGGAACGGTTAGTTCCACAGGCTTCGCGCCTTGCCGACGCCAAACCTTGCGCGCAGGCAGCCGGAGAAGTTGAGGAGCGTACCGATGATGGAATTGGGCATTCAATCGCGGGACCTGGCGGTCCAGGACCTGTTCGCGCCAGGGGAACGGCTGTCGATGCCGTCTTACCAGCGCAGCTATTCCTGGGGCGACCGGGAAGCCACCGCGCTGTTGCAGGACCTGCTGGATGCAGCCGAACTTGATGAGTTGCACTTCATCGGCGCCATCGTGGTGAACACCGCCGGCCAATTCAACAGTCTCGAAATCGTCGACGGCCAGCAGAGGCTGACGACGCTGACAATCCTGCTGTGCCTGTTGCGGGATACCGAGACCGATCCTGCCATCGTCGCGCAGATTCAGTCCCTGATCTTTGACGATCCCGACCCCGAGCGCGGCGAGCCTGGCAACTATCGACTGAACCTGAACCAGCTCGACGCCGATTTCTTCCGTCGGCGCATCCAGACCCCAGGTGAGGCTATCAAGCAGAACCTGCCCGAGGATGCCCAGCTTGTCGGCAGTCAGCACCGCATCACCGAAGCGGCGAAAGCCATGGGCACGCTGGTCGAACGGCTCGATCTGGAGGCAAAGCGCGGCCTGGTTAAAACCATAACGGCGCGGTGCGCGCTCGTTCGGGTGACGGTCGACAACCGCGACCGGGGCTATCAGGTCTACCGCGTGCTCAACACGCGCGGCCGGGAGCCCAACTCCCATGACATCATCAAGACCGAACTGTTCGAGACCGCTCGTTTTGACCGCGAAACCGCAAATGCCTATTCCGCGCAATGGGCCGAATATGAAGCCCAGCTCGGCTCCGATCCCCTGGACGACCTGCTCCGCCAGATCCGCGCGTTGTACGACCGAAACGCCAAGGGTGACCTGGTGTCCGGCTTCAAGAAGGCAGTCGCTGGCAAGGTCAGCCCCCGCGACTTCCTCGAGACGGAAATGCCGGCTTTCGTGGCCGCATTCATTGACCTCAATACAGGCCGGATGGGCGCCCAGGCCGTGGCCAAGGGGATCAATGACTATCTCAACCGGATGCGGGCCCTTGACCACAGCGGCTGGAAAGCCCCGGCGCTGAAATTCCTGATGGAACGCGGTGTCGACGATCCGGCCGCAGAAGACTTCTTCTGGGGGCTGGAGCGGCTGGGCTATGTGATCCAGCTCGTTGTTCACAAGCGTGAGCAACGCGTCCGGCGGTATCGCAAGGTGATCGATGCGCTGATGGATGACGATGCGTTGTTTGCAGCGGATGGGCCGCTGAGCATCGATCCCGAAGAAGCGTTCAAGGTGCGGGAACGGCTGACCGGCCGGTTCGCCACGTTCAGCCAGCGCCGAGCCATGGCGTTGCGCCTCAATGCAGCGGTCGAGGGCGGCTGTACGCTGCCACCGGAAGCGGACGCGACGGTGGAGCACGTATTGCCGCGCAATCCGCCCGCAAAGAGCCTGTGGCTGACCACCTGGCCAGATACCGGTAAGCGGCGGGAGCTTTGCGATACGCTGGGGAATTTCGTGCTGCTCAGTCATGAGCAGAACCGCGATGCGGACCGGCAGACCTACCGGGACAAGAAGCGGGTCTATTTCGGTGAGAGTGGCGAAACGCCGTTCGCCCTGACCCGCGACCTTAAGGAGCAGGATGCCTGGACCGCAGAGATCGTTCGCGAGCGCACGATCATCCTCGCCAGCATCCTGGCCCAGCACTGGAAGCTGCCGTGAACGCCTGCGTCAGAGCGATTTGACGATGTTCTCGACCATCTTCTTCGCGTCTGCCAGCAACATCATGGTGTTGTCGCGGAAGAACAGTTCATTCTGGATGCCGGCATAGCCCGAGCCCATCGACCGTTTGATGAACAGGACGGTGCCGGCATTCTCAACATCTAGAACCGGCATGCCGTAGATTGGGGAGGACGTGTCCTCCTTGGCGGCCGGGTTCGTCACATCGTTCGCCCCGATCACGAAGGCGACCTCGGCGCTGCGGAAATCGTTATTGATATCTTCCAGCTCGAAGACCTCGTCATAAGGCACCTGAGCTTCGGCCAGTAGCACATTCATGTGCCCCGGCATGCGGCCCGCAACCGGATGGATCGCGTACTTCACCTCGACCCCTTCGTCTTTCAGCTTGTCGGCCATCTCCTTCAGCGCATGCTGGGCCTGGGCCACGGCCATGCCGTAACCGGGCACAATGATCACCTTGGACGCGTTCTTCATGATGAAGGCAGCATCCTCGGCCGATCCGCGCTTGTACGGCCGGTCCACCTGTGCGCCGGCTGCCGCGCCGCCGCCATCATCGGCGCCAAAACCTCCCAACAAGACATTGGCGAAGGAACGGTTCATGCCCTTGCACATGATGTAGGACAGGATCGCGCCCGAAGAGCCCACCAACGTGCCGGTAATGATCAGGCCGAGATTTGAGAGGGTGAAGCCGAGGGCTGCAGCGGCCCACCCTGAATAGGAGTTGAGCACCGCAATCACCACGGGCATGTCGGCGCCGCCAATCGGAATGATCAAGGTCACACCGAGGATCAGCGCCAGGATGACAACGCCCCAGAAGGCATACTCCGCCGTGCCATTGGATGCTGCGAGCAGCGCAATCATGGCGATCACCCCGCCGGCCAGCGCGATGTTCAGTATATGCCGTGCCGGCAACAGGATCGGCGAACCGGACATGTTGCCATTGAGTTTCGCAAACGCGATCACCGAGCCCGACACCGTGACTGCGCCAAGCAGCGCCGAAATGCTGATCTCGACGGCGGAGCGTGGACTGATACGGCCCGCCGCATCGGTCAGAGCCAGTTGGAAACTGTCAGGCGCGTAGAACGCGGCGGCGGCCACCAGCAGCGACGCACCGCCGCCCAGCGCATTGAACGCCCCCACAAGCTGGGGCATGTCGGTCATCGGCGCGCGGTCGGCCAGCCAAGCCCCGACGATCCCGCCCGCCGCAAGCGCAGCAACGATCATCAGGAATGTCGTCGGTTCCAGGGTCGGCGCGATGATTGCGAATGTCGTGAACAATGCCAGCGCCATGCCGACCATGCCGAACACATTGCCGGAGGTGGCCGTCTCCGGGCTGGACAGCCCCCGTATGGAGAGAATGAACAGGACCGCCGAAGCGGCGTAGAGAAGCGCAGCGAGATCGGCGGTCATGATTTCTTCCTGTACATGGCGAGCATCCGGCGCGTGACGAGAAAACCGCCGAAGATATTGATCGCCGCAAAGAACACGGCCGCGGTGCCCAGCCCACGCGCGGTCCAGGTCTCCCGGGTCACTTCACCATCCAGGGAAACAGCAGCCGCTGCGATGACACCGGCGACCACCACGATGGCAGAAATCGCATTAGTCACCGACATCAAGGGCGTATGAAGCGCGGGTGTCACCGACCAAACGACATAGTAGCCCACAAAAATCGCGAGGGCGAAGATCACGACCAGGAACACGGTCGGGCTGGCCACTGTGCCGGTCGGGGCAGCAAGGGCTGGAGCGGCAAACAGGGCAACCGCAAGGATGGCAAGCCAGGGTCTCATGCATTCAGCCTTTCATTCACGGTTTCACCGCCACGCGTCAGCAACATGGCTGTGACGATTTCATCATCGGTTTCGAGGTTGAGCCCGCCGTCTTCCGCCGTGATGAGCGGCAGGAACGCCACCAGGTTCCGGGCGTAAAGCGAGCTGGCGTCGGCCGGCAACCGTGCCGGGAGATTGGTGAACCCGGCGACTTTGACGCCAGCCACATCGACGATCTCATCGGGTTCGGACAGCGGACAGTTGCCGCCCTGGGCAACCGCCATGTCCACGATAACCGAGCCGGGCCGCATGGAGCCAACCATGCCTTCGGTCACGAGGACCGGTGCCGGACGACCTGGGATCAGGGCGGTGGTGATAACGATATCCTGCTTGGAAATATGCTCAGCGACGAGTTCAGCCTGTTTCTGCTGGTATGCTTCGGACATCTGTTTGGCGTAGCCACCAGCGGTTTCTGCAGCCTTGAATTCCTCATCCTCGACCGCGATGAACTTCGCACCGAGCGACGCGACCTGTTCCTTCGCCGCCGGCCGCACATCCGTCGCCGTGACAATCGCGCCGAGACGCCGGGGGGTGGCGATCGCCTGCAGGCCGGCCACACCGGCACCCATGACGAACACTTTCGCGGGCGCGACTGTACCGGCCGCCGTCATCATCATCGGCATGGCACGGCCATAGATCTGTGCGCCCTCGATCACGGACCGGTACCCAGACAGGTTGGACTGGGACGACAGCGCATCCATCGATTGGGCGCGCGTGATCCTTGGCGTGAATTCCATGGCGAGGGTGGTCAGGGACTTGCCATTCAAGGCGGCAACGCGCTCGCCGAGATTGAACGGATCGAACAGGGCAATCACGGTGAGCTTATCGGGGAGCGCGTCGATTTCCCCCGCGTCTGGACCCTGCACCTTCAGCGCGACATCGGCGATTGAAGCGGCTTCCTTGGCGGTCGTCGCGATGGACGCTCCGGCTTCGGTGTAGGCCGCATCCGTATATCCAGCGACGGTTCCAGCCTGGGTCTCAATCGTTAGCGTATGCCCATCGGCGGTCAGCTTCCTTACGGTGTCTGGCGTTGCGGCAACGCGCGTTTCGCCACTGGCTGTCTCTTTCAGAACCGCAAGCTTCATGTGCATGACCTGTTGAAGGTTTGAATGACCGGGAAAAGGCCTTGCGATAGGGTTTATTCCCAATCAGCGCTCCGGCAAGGGTGTAAAACGAAAGAGTTTTTCTAAAGTCGAGGGCATCGCCCCGGCTTCCGCCCCCTCGGATCGATACGTGCGCCGGCCCGCATGTGTTGCAATCATGGCGTGTTCGGAGCCCTGAACACGGGCAGCGGCGCCAGGTTCGGCCGTTCCTGTGGACAGCGAAGCCTCCCGTGCGCTACCGCCTTCCGGGAAGGAAAAATCAAGGAGGAACCCGATGGGTCTGTTCGATCTGACCGGCAAGACAGCGATTATCACCGGCTCGTCGCGCGGTATCGGCAAGGCGATTGCCGAGGCCTACGCTGATCACGGCGCCAACGTCACCATTTCGTCGCGCAAGCCCGGCCCTTGCCAGGAGGTCGCCGCAGCGATCAACGAGAAACAGGGGCGCGAGTGCGCCATCGCGGTACCAGCCAACATTTCCTCCAAGGAAGAACTCCAGGCCATGGTCGATGCGACCAAGGCGAAGTTCGGCCAGGTTGACATCGTCGTCTGCAATGCGGCGTCCAATCCCTATTACGGCCCCATGGAGGGCATCTCGGACGACGCATTCGAGAAGATCCTCTCAAACAACATCATCTCCAATCACTGGCTGATCCAGATGTGCACCCCGGAGATGCGAGCCCGAAAGGATGGCGCCGTCATTGTCGTCTCGTCCATCGGCGGCCTTCGCGCATCACCCGTGATCGGCGCCTATAACATCTCCAAGGCGGCCGATTTCCAGCTTGTGCGCAACCTTGCCGCCGAGTACGGGCCGGAGAATGTGCGGGTCAACGCCATCGCGCCGGGCCTTATTCGTACCGATTTTGCGCGGGCGCTCTGGGAGAACCCCGAAACGCTCAAGCGCGCGACGTCGACAACGCCCCTGAAACGCATCGGAGAGCCTGAAGAACTGGCGGGTATTGCGGTCTATCTCGCAGCACCGGCTGGGACATTCACCACCGGTCAAATGTTCGTCGTCGATGGCGGCCAGACCAGCGTCTGATGACGGAACGGAAACGCATTGTCGTCGAGCCAGGGCCGTATAACGCCTACTTCAAGGGTTTTCTGGACCAGGCCGGATCGGGCGACTGGCCCGAGAAGCCGGTTGCGCTCTGGACGCTGGGCATCTTGCCGGAGCACTGGCTGAAGGCGGTCGGGCGCGGCCGGGTCGTCTATGAATGGCCAAATGATGGCAGTCGGGACATTCAGCCCGGCAGGGCGTTTGGCGGCTGGATCGGGGCCTTGTCCGATCATGTCGTGTCATTCTGCATGATGTCGGCGTTAGACGAGGGTGAATACTTCACGACCCAAGATCTGCAGATCAAGCTGTTCCGACCGGTTGGCGGACCGGTCGTCCGGATTGAAGCTGATCTGGTCAATCGCTCTAAAACAACAGGCTATATCGAGGCGCGGTGGATCCTCGAAAGCGGCAAGCTGGCAGTGAAGGTGCTGGCGTGGAAGGCCATTCGCAGCGAGGAGGCGCTTGCGCCCCGCGCCTGAAGCCTTAGACCTGACGGTACAAAGAATGCAGAGCTCAATGCCGGGTCGATGTGAGGTGGGACTATGTTGACTGTCTATCCGGTGATCATGGCCGGCGGCTATGGCACGCGTCTGTGGCCAATGTCGACAACCTCCAATCCAAAGCAGTTCCAGGCGCTGCTTGGCGACCAAAGCCTGTTCCAGGACACCGTCCAGCGTGTTCAGGGGGCGTTCGACGGCGTGACGTTCGCCGCGCCGAGCGTTATCGCCGGGCGAGCCTACCGGGACCTCGTAACCGCCCAACTCGCTGCGATCGACGCCTCGCCCCACCGGATCATCCTCGAACCGTTCGGCCGGAACACTGCCGCAGTCACCGCGATTGCCGCGGCCATTCCTGACGATGATGAGGACGCCCTCGTTCTGCTCCTGCCGTCGGACCACCATATGGGCAATCCAGATGCGTTTCGCCGCGCGGTCGCCGCTGCCGCCGGGCCGACGCTGGAGCGCGGCCTGATCACCACGTTTGGAATCGAGCCGACAGAGCCCGAAACCGGATACGGCTATACCCGGCGTGGCGCAGCCATCAGCGGCGACCTCGCCCACTGCGAAGCGTTCGTGGAGAAGCCTGATCTGGAAACTGCTGCACGCTACCTTGCCGACGATAGGTATGCCTGGAATGGCGGCATTTTCCTGTTTTCCGCAGCCATCATGCGCCAGGAACTCGGCGCGCACGCACCCGCTATTCTCGACGCCGCTGAACGCTCATTCGACCAGGGAGTGACAGAGAGTGCGGTGACAACGCTCGATGCCGACGCGTTCGATACCTGCCCGTCAGAATCCATCGACTATGCGGTGATGGAGAAGACCAGCCGCGCGGCGGTGTTCGGCCCTTTGCAATGCGGGTGGAGCGATATCGGCTCCTGGTCGGCCCTCGCGGCCCTGTCGCCCGAAAACCAACGCGGCGACGTGGTCGCCGTGGACGCGGCCAATTGCTACCTGCGTAGCGAGGACGGCACGTTGATCGCCGCGGTGGGCGTCGAAGACCTTGTGGTGGTCGCCGATGGCGGGACGGTCCTGGTGGCCCGCAAGGACAAGGTGCAAGACGTCAAGGCGGTGGTGAACGCCCTGAAACGACAGGGCCGTTTCGAAAAGCTGTAACAGCAATGCGCTTGATCAGGCGCCTTCTTGACCAGGTGCGGGCGCGAGCAGGGACTCCATCCCGCTCGGCCACCAGCTATAGGCCAATGCCAGATCGACCGATTTGATGTCGATCTCGACCGGCTGTGCGGCGACCGACACCTGCGCCCGCAACCGGGCATGGGCGCGGGGGAATGTGTGCGAAATCACAAGCGTATTTTCACCCGCTTCGAGGGTGACGGCCATGCTGGTGCCGTCATAGTCGCCCGTGCCGTGGCGACAGAGCACAAGTGCAGCCTCGCACGGCTCCGAGGTCTCGAGGCGCAGCGTCAGCGTGTAGACATCTTCAACATCGATCCGCGTATCAAAGATGATCAGCACGCGGCCATCCTCGCCATCGCGGCCCTCAAGCCGGAATCGAGTGTCTGACAGCTTCGTCGCGCGCCCTTCCGGCATGAGGACATAGCTCGGTGGCTGGTTTGGAACGAACTCTGGCGCACGGGTCTCGCGCGCGCCTGAAATTGCCGATAGCCGTTTCGTTCCCGGCGATACCCAGGTCTCGCCGATAAATTCGTGCAGCCCATGTGCATACTGCCGACCATGGATCACCACCGCTTCGGGATGGCTTTGTAACGTGTCCTGGATCGGTTGGCCTTCGCAGCTGGAAAGATCATCGGCGCCGGAAATGTTCACGATTGCGCCCGTCGCCCGGAAGCGGTGTCCATAGGCCCGATAACTCTCCCAGGCGGGGTTCCGCTCATGACTGTCAGCCAACGACCAATGGCGCGACAGGATACAGTCATAGGCGGCGCGAGGGTCTTCGGTCGCTATGGTGTCCATAAGGAGCGGTTGCCACACATCGCTCAGAAATGCCCGAAACTCCTTGTCGCCGACCCGATAGAGCGCGTTGCCGTTAAGGTGCATGAAGAAGCGGCGGGTGATCTTCGCAACACCCCGATAGTGGCTTCCGATCACCCAGCTTTCTACGTCTCCACGGGCCTGCGCGTCCAACGCCGTTAGCCAGCCAGGCCGAACAGGTGCGCAATCGGTCTCCATGAAGAAGATGAAATCGCGATAATGAGCACCGAGTTGCGCCATCGAAGCGAAGAATTGCAGGTTGGGCCCGGACTTGAACCCTGCCTCCCCGGGCTGGGTAACATATTCACGCTGATAGGTGTCGACCTCTTCGGAAAGGTCCGCCGAGAGAAAGACCGGCGCCCCGCCGCGAAACATCTGCTTGAGGAAGCGGGTCTCGTCCCAGGCCGCCAGGATCTGCGTCTTGATGGCTGGGGTCGGCGCCTTTGAGAAAATGAACACCAGATCGCACCGGCCATACGCGTTGGGCTGCAGCACCGGATGGTAGGCCGGCATGTCCCACAAGCGGATATTCTGGCAGATGTCATCAACCTCAAACTCGGTTGTCGGCACGGCGATGGCGCCGATACCCGCTTCACTGAGGAAGCTTTCGGGCCGCTCGCTTGGAAAGATGCCGAGATCATGCAAGCGCGAGGCTGGGTTAAGATTCGTGACGGCCGCATCGATTGACTGGATCGCCAGGTCGTCCCGCAACACTTCAAAGGCTTGCACGTGCAGATTGCCATCATGCTCTGCGGGGTTGGGAATGTTGTAGCGGTCGCCCTTGCGCTGGTAATCATCGAAGAAATAGTTGGGATTGGCCGTCACCGTCTCGGCGATTTCCAGCTGCAAGCCGTCCCCGGCCCTGGCCTCTGGCAGGATCTCCACATAGTCGAGATCGATCCCCATCAGGCCGATCTCACGGTAGCCCTGATACAAGCCATAGCGGACCGCGAAGGCGCCGGTTGTCAGCTTCTTCGGGTTCGATGGAATGAAGGCGGGATGCCGAACATGCGGCTTGTCTGAGCCAAGGCCCTTAAGCCTTTTGGCGAGCGTACCGTGGAACTGCTCACGGAAATAGACGCCCTCCATGTTCGCCATCTCGGGCTGGAATTCCAGGATCTTCGCCAGGGTGAACACGGTCGTCACCTGACCGGTTTCGATCAGGCGGAAGATTTCAACGTGATGGGTTTCCACCAATTGGTCGTCAACGCAGCAATAATGGGTGGGATACCAGCCGATCTTATCCCAATACCGGTACGCCGCATTCATCCCCAACGTATCAACGGCGCCCGTCCGCTCGAAATCAAACCCGCGCAAGCTCGGGCCATTGCCAAACACCAGCAGCTTGCGATCTCGCGGTTCTGTCATGACGAACTCCACCTGCCCGGGGGGGCTTGCACCTTGATACGACACTTTTATGAGGAGTGGTGGGCGCGCGAAAGCTCCGGTGCGCAGCGTTTCTCGACGGCATCGGCTCCTGGCGATGGCCGAACCCATACCGGGTCAGACCAAGGCGAGGCCAATCATGCTGGTTATCAACAATGGATACGGCAAGTCGGGGACAACCTGGATCCAGCGGGGCCTGCGCTATTACTTCAGTTTCAGGGGTCTGGACGCGGGATTCCAGAACCCGAAGCTCGCCAATACGTCCATTGCGCCCGACAAGATTCTCTCCTTCATCGATCAGACGGATCTGCAGCGGAACGATTACTATTCGAAATCCCACTGGGCCGCGAACGTTCCTCTGAGCGATGACCGCCTCGCCCAGGCCCTGCTGACGTTTCCTAGCGTGGTCGTCATCAATTCGATCCGCAATATCGGCGACAGCACCGTCTCCTGGTACCACCACCAGAAGCGAGACGGCGAAGCTCGCGACTTCGCGGACTGGTTCTGGGATGTCGGCGTCGGCTTCACCCACCGCTATATGAGCCACCATATGTCCTGGGCCAGCACCGCCGCTCCGCCCTTCCTGTTCTCCTACGAAGCGCTGAAACGCGACCCTTACACGGCCTTTGCAGCGTTCCTGGCCCATGTCGGCCGCGCCGATGACCGGCCGGCAGAAGCCTTCAACCACCATATGGATTTCCGGGTGAACAAGTCCGAAGCCAATAGCCGGCATATGCGCAAGGGTATTGTGGGCGACCGGGTCAACTACCTCACCCCGGACATGGCGGCGCACATCGTACAGCGATTTGAAGATCGCCGCTTTTACGAAAAGTGCGGCGCCTATTTCGAGCGCTTCGGTGTGAACCGGGCCGACCTCGCCCTCTCAGAGGCGCCATCTTGACCGACCTTCCAACCCTGGACCCCGCCCGTCCGGTTCGGCTGCTGGTTGTGGACTTCACCGCTGCCGGGGACGGAACCGCCACGGGCGAGCTGAAATCGTCCATTCTGTTCGGCCTGGACGACATGCCGATCATGCAGGTCAGTGCGGCCGCCGATCGCCTCGCCTACGGGTTCCCGAATGATGCCCCGGAGTTGCGGCACGCGGCCTGCTTCGAAGACCTGCTCGCGCAGCTGGACTGGTTCGCACCGACCATAATCCTCGCCCGTCCCACCGCCGAGCATGAACACCTCTGGCTGCTCGCCCTCGCGCTCCGCGCCCGGTTTGATGCGCCCTTGCTGGTGTGGATCATGGATGACTGGCTGTCCGTGATGGAGGACGCGGCGCAAAGCACGGTGTTCGAAGAGTCGCTCACAAAGGTGCTTCGGAGCACCGGCAGCGGCCTGAGCATCTGCGATGAGATGTCTGCAGCGTTCGGCGACCGGTTCGGCGTGTCGTTTACCGCCATTGCCAATGGGATCGACCCTACGGGAGAATTCAGCCGATTCTCGGCCCGCATGAGCGATCCCGACGAGCCATTCGTGTTCCGCTATGCCGGTGCGCTGGCGCATAATATGGGCGTCGATACGCTCGAAACCGTGGCCCATGCCGTCCACCGCCTGCGGCGCGCCGGGCTGAATGTCTGTTTCGAACTCAAAACGCGCGGCTTCTGGCTGGAGAAGGAAGGGGCGCGGTTCCGCGGGCTGGAGGGGGTCCAGGCCACCGAATCCAACCTGGCTCGCGCCCCTTATCTCAGCTGGCTATCGGAGGCTGATTGTAACCTGATCTGTTACAATTTCAGCGATGATACGCAGCGTTATGTCCGCTACTCCCTCGCCAACAAGCTTCCCGAATTGCTGGGCGTTGGCGCGCCCGTGCTCGGCATTGGACCCGCCAATCTGCCGACGCTGGCGCGCATTCGAGACCTCGGCGCCGGGTTTCATCTGTCGAATCCCCGTCCCGACGCCATCGAACGCTGTCTCCAGGATATCGTCGAACAACGCAGCCGGCTGAAAGATGTGGCTGAGCGAGGCCGCCATATCGCCGAGGTCCGCTTCAACCTCGAGGACGTCCGCACGCGCTTCCGGCAGGCGCTGCTCAAGGCGCTGGGCGATCACAGTCCCGCTGGCGAGCACGCGATCCCGCAGCTGGTGTCGGCGGCTGCGGGGTTTGACCGCAGCGTCCTGCCCATCGATCTCGAAACCATCGCCCAAGCCGTCCCCCCGTTGCGCGCGCCCGGCCGAATCGATTCCCCGCCTTCGCTAAGGGCCACGCATCGGTCAGGCGACCAGATCGCCGACGAACAGGGTCCGCCGCGCCCCACCACGGGCGAAGCTTCACGCTTTGGTGTAGGAGATGGCGCTCCCCTGACCCGCCCCGAAGACAGACCAGCGACCGTGCCGGTTTCTTTGCCGGTACCCCCCCGCTCGACCGCCGGCCTACCTCTCAGGATCGACCGCTCCGGCAACCGACCCCGTCCCTGGTTGGCGCCGCTCGTCTCGGCAGCGACCGCCTTCAGCACGAGCGCGCGGGAGCGGGCCCGCAGCGCAGGTCTGATCGGCGCTGCCGCCTCGACTTCGACGCCAGGCGATACGGCGGCTTACCAGTCCGCTCCCGACACACAGATCAGCGCCCTTGGCGGCGGCGGGATCGAGGCTCATGAGGGCGGTGGCCTCACAGTCCGCAGGCAGGGTGCGGCTCCGGTCGATCATGCGGAAATCAGGCCGATGCTGACGAACACAGTCAGCGCGATCAGGCTCGACATCACCGACGTGCGCGGCAAAGCCGAAATCACCGCTAATGGCGAAATGCTTGCCAGCATAATGCGGCCCGGCATCGTCGAAGTCTCTTTCCGCCAACCCCGCCCCCTCGACCGCATCCTCGTTCGCTGCCTCAACAGCATGGAAGCCAAGGTCGACATCGGCTCCATCACTTACCTGGAGAGCGTCCAGCTCTGAGCCCTGAATATGTTGCGAACCCGGTTCTGAAAGGCGAACCTCGGCGGAGTCTTGCCGGTCTGCGTATACCACAGCGCGCCCTGCAGGCGGTCGAACGGCTCCCGATCATGGGGAAGAACCCGACCACGCCACGGCCGCCATCGAGTGAATGGAAAACCGGACTCCCGCGGCCGGCAACGCGAGCGACCGTCGTGCGAGAGAAGTTGTCGATCGAGGTGCAACTGGGTCGAGCTTGTGTATGGGTTAGGGCGCTGATCTTCGAAGGTTTAGCGCCGCCGGGCGTGTTCTGCACTCTTAACCGGTGGAAGTTGGCGGTTGGACCGTGGAACGGGCGGGCTGGTCCGAGCGGTCTTTTGGGTAAGGCCCGCTCCATCTCTCTGCCGTTGACCTGAACGGATACAGGCGCATGGAGGCTTCAATGACGAGCACAGGACCCCGCAGCGCCGACTTTCCAACACGACCGAAGGGCTCAGTTAACTGGTCGGCTGCGAGGAAACCTGCCATGTCGGCCTCACGATCTTCGAGGCCACAGAGGTCCATCACCTAGAACACGCACGATCGCATCTTTCATCAATCGTTCCATGCATTCCATTCTTCGGTTTCCGGCGAGCGCAAATGAACGGAGTGGAGCGTACTCCTCAGGCTTGGCTGTCTTGCCCATGTCTCAACTCCCAAACTGGAGCCGAGACGAACTCAAATACCGGACCATTTCGCCGGAGGCAGACCAACTCCAGGGAGCGCCCTAATCAGTATCGACTTTCTCGGTGAGGCTTCTGAGTGTCAGTTCAACCGAAGCTTTTGCGTTCGCCACAGACAGCCCCTGGTCTTGCCTGAGGCTGCGCCAGTTGGAGAACGACAGTGCCGATTCCAACGCCGCCAATAGCACTCGGTCCTTTGCGACCTCTGCTGGTAGTATCGCCTTTAGTGCCGAACGCTCCATGCGAATATCATGCGCATACTGTTGCGCAAGGAAGTCCGATTGAAACCTGCGTAGCGACATACAGACTTTAATCGGGAAGATAGACTCATAAAGATCGGCGCGTTTGTCGATACTTTCCATGAGTTGCGCCCGCCAACGCGTGGCTTCATAGGGAGCTGTGATTTTTGGCTTCACCGCTGTCATGATTTCCTGGGTCATTTCATTGTAGATACTGTCCATATCTTCGAAATGGCGGAAGACAGTTCTGAGCCCGACATTTGCGCGTTCGGCGACTGCAGCGGCGCTGGGTGACATGTCGCCTTCGTGTAATAGAGCAAACAGCGCTTCAATGATTTGACGACGGCTGCGGCTGCTGCGTTGCCTGCGCCCGTCCAAGCTGCCGCTCGCGGGTTCAGGCCAGGGCATGGCGTTTGGTTTTGTTGGTCCAGACATGTTTATGGTCCGGTCTTTTGCTGGCGAAGTGACAAAGCAAAGCCAAGCCCAAACAGTACAATCATTGCCACAGTCATGTACGCTTCGGGCGGATGATGTTCATCGCTTTTGGGTCCCCAGAAGTGCCAGCAATGTAGGATACGTTCCAGCGTCAAAAGCCCAAGAACCAGCGGTATCAGGTCACGATAGCGCACCAGCACCGCCAGCAAAACTAGCCCCCATGCCAGCTGTGTTACACCGGCCCAAGCCATCAGGCCGACCACGCGTCGCCCTTCAGCGCTTTCAAGATCGAGGCCCATACCGGCAATCACGTTCGCACCGCCATCGGGCAAGAAAGTGTGAATACACGCCGGGACAACCGTGCCCAATACTGCCAGCCCAAGAATGAAAATGGCAACAGAGGAGCCCGAATAGCGCGGGTTGGTGGTTTGTGGGAACACGATTGAAAATGCCCGCATCAGTTCGGCCAGATGATGTATTCGTCTTCCGCCGTTGCCACTTGGTTGACGGTCTTGTCGACCAGAATCGGGCTTTCGAGTTTGTGCGGGTAGAGGGGCCTTACGGCGTTCGCGTGATGCGCCTCCAATATTGATTGGAGTTCTGCGCGCTTGTCCGGGCGGGATTCGGCCAGATTGTTCTGTTCGGTCGGATCAGAGGCAAGATCGAACAACCAGTCCTTGCCCTGCAAAGTGTCGCGTTGCAGCTTCCAATCGCCCGCGCGAACAACCTGATAAGAGCCCGATTGCCAAAATATCGCATCATTCGGCCGCTCAATCACCCCTTCACCTGTTGCTGCGGGCAGAATGTTCTGGCCATCAATCACTCGGTCGGTGGGAAGGTCAGCGCCGGCCGCGGCAGCCAGCGTCGGTAGCAGATCGATGTGCGCGACCGGCGAATCGACACGTGTTCCCGGCGCTATCCGCTCCGGCCATTTGATAAACATCGGCACGCGGATACCGCCTTCAAACAAGGTAATCTTCCACCCGCGATAAGGCGCATTCACCTCGGGCAGTCCCAGATAGCCTGCACCGCCATTGTCGCTGCTCAGGACAATAATTGTATTGTCGGCCAGCCCTTCGGCTTCGAGCTTGTCCATTACGCGGCCAACACTCCGGTCAAGCGAGCGCACCATCGCCGCGTAGACTTGCAAGCGATGTGGCTCCATATCGCCAACCGCTTCATAGTCTTCGCGAGTGGCCTGCAAAGGCGTGTGGGTCGCCCAATGGGCAAGATACAGGAAGAAAGGCCGGTTCTTATTGGCCTCGATTACCCTGAGGCTTTCATCGGTCCACCAATCTGTGAGATAGCCGCCCGGCTTAAAGGGTTCGCCGCCATTGAACGATGCAGCATATTGCATCGCCGCCCAAAGAAACTTGTCGATCGGGTCAAACTCAAGTTTGGCATTCACAATGTTCGCGTCATCCTCCGGCAAGAACAGCCCGCTATGCATGAGCAGGCTCTCATCAAACCCTTGCGCATTCGGCATGAATTCCGTTTTTCGCCCCAAGTGCCACTTACCAATATGGACCGTGTGATAGCCTTTTTCCTGCAGCAATTCTGCGATGGTTATTTCTGACCCCGTCAACCCTTGATCCTCATAGGGCAGTGCGCTCTCATCGAAGGCGCGATTGGGGACCACTTCTGGCAGATGCTCGCGATCTATCCCGTTGAAGATTGTGGCGATGACCTTGCTCATCCCTTCCGGCGTCGGCGTAAACTCAAAACCGGTGCGTGTCGGATAGCGCCCGGTCAGCAGCATGGCGCGCGAAGGCGCGCATGTCCCGGTGCCAGAATAGGCCTGTGTATAAATCGCACCTTGGGCTGCCAGCCGGTCCATGTTCGGCGTCGGCACGCGCCCGTCGGCGACACCGCCGCCGAACGTGGACAGGTCATTATACCCAAAATCGTCCAGCAGAATGAACACGATATTCGGAGGACGCTCAGGTGCCGGCACCTCCGAGTCGTCAGGTCCCTGTTGCCAGGTGACAGGCTGATACTCTGCGACCGCCACATGGTTTCCCCTGG
>JBCCBN010000034.1:0-21401 GCA_039034035.1 Pseudomonadota bacterium | reverse complement strand
TCGAAGAGCGAGAAGCGCGCGGCGTCGACGATGTTTACCTGCTCAGATTGGAGCAGTTCTATCCCGTGCCGCGCAAATCGCTGATCAAGGAACTCAAGCGGTTCGCCCATGCCGAACTGGTCTGGTGCCAGGAAGAGCCCCGCAACATGGGCGGCTGGGGGTTCATCCGGGACGAGCTCGAATGGTGTGCCGGGCAGGCAAAATTCAAGACACCGCGCCCCAAATATGCCGGCCGGCCCCCGTCCGCTGCAACCGCGACGGGCCTGTTTGCCAAACATACCGAAGAGCGCGACGCCCTGCTCGAAGCCGCGCTCGGTCCAGACCCAATCACTGACACAGTCGTGGCCCGTTAGAGGCCGCAAGAAGGACGAAGCCAAGCACATGACGGATATCAAGGTCCCCACCCTCGGGGAAAGCGTCACGGAAGCAACCGTGGGCCAATGGCTGAAGCAGGCCGGCGATAGCGTCGCCAAGGACGATGTCCTGGTCGAGCTGGAAACCGACAAGGTTTCGGTCGAGGTGCCCGCACCGGAAGCGGGAACGCTGAGCGAAATCGTAGCCGGTGAGGGCGAGACGGTCGAGATCGGGGCGATCCTGGCCAAGCTGAATGGCGGAGGCGGATCCAAAGCGGCTGCTGCCAACGGCGCGTCGGCGAAGACCACCGAAAGTGCGCCGGCTCCTGCGCCGGCCCCGGCTGATGCTGCAGACGCGTCAGGCGCCGCCGCCAATGTCACCGTGCCCGATATGGGCGAAAGCGTCGCGGAAGGCTCTGTCGGCAGCCTGTTGAAAGCGGTCGGCGACACGGTTGCCAAGGATGAAACGATCGCGGAAATTGAAACCGACAAGGTTGCGCTGGAGGTGTCCGCCTCCGCCGATGGCGTCATCGCCGAATGGTTGGTCAGCGAAGGCGACAGCGTCACCCCCGGCGCTGTGATCGCTCGCATCTCTGCCTCGGGCGATGGACCCGCACCCTCGGCTGCAGCTTCAGCATCCGCGGCCCCCTCAGCGTCCTCATCCGCGCCACAGCCCGCCTCAGGCGACCGGCCCGTCTCGCCATCGGTCCGGCGCGTTTCGGCAGAAGCGAACGTCGACCCGGCTGACATTCCCGGCACCGGTCGCGATGGCCGCGCCACCAAGGCCGATGCCATGGCCTACGTCCAGAACCTGCCCTCCCGGGCGGTCGCCACCACCAAGGCCCAAGCGGTCGCGACTCGCGATCTCGGCCCCCGCGAAGAGCGTGTAAGGATGACACGCTTGCGCCAGACCATTGCGCGCCGCCTGAAAGAGGCCCAGGACAGCGCCGCCATGCTGACCACATTCAACGATGTGGACATGGGCGCGATCATGGACCTGCGGAAGAAGTACAAGGAAACCTTCGAACAGCGACACGGCGTCCGGCTTGGCTTCATGGGCTTTTTCGTGAAGGCCTGCGTCGCGGCCCTCAAGGAAATTCCCGCCGTCAACGCCGAAATCGACGGCACCGACATCATCTACAAGAACTTCTACGATATCGGCGTCGCTGTCGGCACCGATAAGGGCCTCGTGGTGCCCGTCGTCCGCGATTGTGACGAGCGCTCCATCGCGGAGGTCGAAGCGGAAATCGGCCGCCTGGGCCGGGCCGCCCGCGATGGCGATCTCAGCCTCGATGACCTGCAAGGCGGGACGTTCACGATCACCAATGGCGGGGTCTATGGCTCGCTCATGTCCACGCCGATCTTGAACCCGCCCCAATCGGGCGTGCTCGGCATGCACCGGATCGAACAGCGTCCAGTGGCGATCAATGGCGAAGTGAAGATCCGGCCGATGATGTATCTCGCGCTGAGCTATGATCACCGGATTGTCGATGGCAAGGAGGCGGTGACCTATCTGGTCCGCGTTAAGGAAGCCCTGGAAGATCCAGAGCGCCTGCTTCTGGAGGTCTGATCCCGCAGACGCTGCCAGGCGCAAGGAAATCGTTGCGCCGCCGGCTTCATGCCGGCCAATTGTTCCTCTAAGCTCACCCAAAACAAGAGCGGGAGGATCAAGACGCCATGGCACGGACACTGTGGAACTTCGGAGACATTCTGGACGACAATGCTGCGGGCCCGAACGCGGACCGCCCGGCGCTGATCCATGATGATCGCGTGATCTCGTGGCAGGCGATGAGTGGGCGATCCAACAATATCGCCCGCGCCCTGCTGGAGCGCGGCGCCGCCACCGGCGACAAGGTGGGCTTCTATATGCGCAACCAGCCCGAATACATGGAAGGTGTCGCCGCCTGCTTCAAAGCGCGCCTGACCCACGTCAACGTCAACTACCGATACCTCGACGATGAGCTCGTCTATATTTTCGATAACTCCGACAGCGTTGCCGTTGTCTACGATGCTGAGTTTCGGACCAATGTGGAGCGGGTGCGTGCCCGGCTGCCGGATGTTAAGATCTGGGTCGAGGTCGGCGGCGGGGCCAATACACCCGCTTTCGCCATCCCATATGACACGCTCGCCAGTGAAGGCGACGGCGCACCGCTCGATATTGAGCGCTCCCCTGACGACCAGATGTTCCTCTATACCGGCGGCACAACCGGCATGCCGAAAGGGGTGATGTGGTCCCACGGCATCTGGCGGGAAGCCAATCTCGATGGCATGCGGCGCATCTATGGCTCCGCGCCCGAGACCTGGGAAGACCACCGCGCCTTCGTGGCGGAGGTCGGCCAGCACGCGCGCCAATTGCCGGCTTGCCCCCTGATGCACGGCACCGGCCTGTTCACCGCCCTCGGCGCGTTTCTGAACGGCGGCGCCATCGTCACGCTTGAGCCAAAGACCCGCTTCGATGTCGAGAGTCTCTGGACCGCCGTCGATCGGCACGGTGTCACGGCCATGGCAATTGTCGGTGATGCGTTTGCCAAGCCGATGCTGCGCGTCCTCGACGAAAACCCGGGTAAATACGACCTCTCCAGTGTCGCAAGCATCACCTCATCTGGTGTCATGTGGAGTATGGAGATCAAGCGCGGCCTGATCCGGCACATGCCGAACGTCGCCTTGATGGACAGTTTCGGCGCGTCCGAGGCGATTGGTTTCGGCATGTCGGTGACCACGGCCGAAGGCGTTGCCGAAACCGCGAAATTCGAGATTGGCGAGCACTGCAAGGTGTTCGCCGAGGACGGGCGAGAAATCGCGCCAGGCTCCGACGAGCCAGGCTTCATTGCGCGCGGCGGGGCGGTGCCGCTGGGCTACTACAAGGATGAGGCGAAGACTGCCAAGACATTCAGAACCATTGGCGGCGTGCGCTATGCCGTCCCGGGCGACTGGTGCATGGTCGCCACGGATGGAACCCTCACCCTGCTTGGCCGCGGATCGATCTGCATCAATTCGGGCGGCGAGAAGATCTATCCCGAAGAGGTAGAAGAAGCGCTCAAGGAACACCCAGCCGTGCGGGACGCGCTGGTGGTCGGTGTGCCCGATGAGCAATGGGGCCAGGCGGTCACCGGCATCGTGGAACTCACCGATGGCTCGGCGCTCGATGAAGACGCGCTGCGGGCGTCGGTTCGCACCAAGCTGGCGGCCTACAAGGCGCCCAAGCGCATCCTCGCCATGGCTGATCTCCAGCGCGCATCGAATGGAAAGGCCGACTACAAGCGCGTCAAGGCGTTCGCCATGTCCGAGCTCGGACTTCAGGATTGATGCCAAGGCAGCCTCGATATTCCCGCAGGGCGCGAGAGTATCCAAACCTGCCTAGTCGATCAGGCGTGTCCGCTTGAGTTCGCCAGCGCCCAAAGCCATCAAATCCCTATTAACCTTTCGAACGGGGACGGGGAATGGCAACGGAAACATCCGATCTGCGGGTCGTGCGCGACCTGCTTCTGGCCGGCATCATTGATGAGGACGATGTGGTCGAGAGCAATCCCGACCAGGACGAGGACAATATTGTCACCTCGACCACTCAACAGCTGATCAATGGCCGCGGCGGCGACGACACGTATATCGGCGTCGGTGCAAAGATTGATGATTTCATTTTCGCCGGGCGCGACGGGAACGGCGACGAGGGTCGCCACGTCAACATCGTCCAGAATTTCAGCTATGCCGATGGCGACATCCTCTCTTTGAAATTCGAAGACGGGTACTTTACCGGCCTGCCACAGGATGCCGGCCCGGTTGGTGCGGAATTCAAGGGCGCCCGGGCCTTGGCCGACCTTTTGCTGTTCATGAACCAGAAGGACGGCATCAAGGAAGGGCTCGGCATCACGATCGACCCGGCAGACGTGGCGGCGAACACCAACAGCGCCGGCAAGGTCGACCTCACCTATCGCGCCGCCGAGGCCGCAAAGACCATTGATGGCAGTTTCGTTCGGGTCGAAAACGGCCACATCGTCATAAATTTCGACGATAGCGGCACCGGTGAAACCGTTGATCGCGAAGGCAACTACCGAACCGATGATGTCATGGTCGTGTTCGACAAATTCGAGGCCCGCCTGGCCGCCCAGTTCGCGGTCGAACTCGGCTATGAGAACGAACTGGAATCGAGCCGCGACAGCGTGCACATTGCCACCAGCGACGGCGGCACCCTAGACGGTCACCACGGCGACAATCTCTTCATCCTCTCCAACAGTGCCGACACCGTATCGGTCCAGCGTAGCAAGAACACCAATGACGAGGGCGCCCACGTCAACATCGTCCACGGCTTTGACTTGGCCGAAGACAGCCTCTTCTTCAGCACCGATGTGAAGGGCCAATTCATTGGCGGCTCGAAGAACGGAAAGTTCAAGACGTTCGACGGTGCCGCCGGCCTGGTCGGCGTGCTCGCGACATCCGCAGTGTCCGGGGTCCAGGATGGCGAAGGCGACCTGCACTTCGATATCCAGCTCCGCGCAGGCGATGCCATGACCATGGTCCTGACCAATACCACGCTTGCAGACATCCACGCCGCCGCCGAGGCGCAAACCGAGACTGCCCTGGTCGGGTCCGGCGTGGCCGCCAGCGAGGAAGACGTCCGCACCACGCTCCTCGAACAGGGCGCGGAAACGGCCACATTTGCAAGCGGCGATGGCGGCAATGTCGATGTCCTCGTCGGTTTCAACCAGGACGACCGCCTCGCCTTTGACCTGGGCAGCCAGGCGCTCGATGGCTTCGATTTCAGCCGCTATGGCGACGCCACAGATTCCAGCGTCGGGTTCTCCCGGATCGACAAGCTGGGCGACTATCTGAACGATCTCTCCGCCGCCGATCCCGACAATCTCAGCGCCGCCTATTTTGACGCCGACACCAACTCCACTGTCCTGGTCATCGACGAAACACCCGGCCAGGACGGCGATGAGCTGAGCATCGTGCTCTGGGACAGCGGCGACCTGATCTAGCCCTCGCGCGGTCGCCAATTGCCGTCGGCGCTCAGCCGGTTTATCCACAGCGATAAACAGGCCGCGCGAAGGGAAACCGGAATGGCAGTCCAGGCGAAATCGGCAACATCTGCCCCACGGCAGGTGAAATTCGATCCGGCGCTCGCCGAAGCGGTTGCCGAGCGCCTGGCGCGCGGACTTCATCCGTCATTGATCGCGATGCAACTTGCGGACATGGCCGATCCCGCACTGGTGCAGGCCTATGTGCGCGAGGCCGAAAAGAACCCTTTCTTTCGCGGCGCAACCGCCCAGACCGATGCCCTCAAGAAGCGCGACTGGATCCTTGAAGCCCAGCGCAAGGCCTGGGACGCCCAGCCTGACCCACGGGCGATTGAGCGGGCAGACCGGCTGTCGCCTGACGACTTCCGCAAGCATTACTATGCCAACCAGCGCCCGGTGATCATCTCCGGCCTGGTCGACGACTGGCCGGCACGAACGCTCTGGATCCCCGATTATCTCGAGCAGACCATCGGCGCTGCGACGATGGTGGAAGCCCAGACGGGGCGCGACACCCTGTCGAACTTCGAGGAGGAAATGCATCGGCTGACGCGCCAGGTGCCCTTCAGCGAGGTGGCGCGCGCCCTTCGCGCCGGAACACCGTCGAATGATCTCTACATCACAGCGAACAATGGCGCGGGCAACCGCGACGCGTTCGACCCGATCTGGACCGATTTCGCGCCGATCCCCGGCTACATCAAGCCTGACCAGCCCACCGATGCCTTCCTCTGGATCGGACCGGCGGGAACGATCACGCCGTTCCACCACGACCTCACCAACAATCTGCTGGTGCAGGTGAGGGGCCGCAAGCGGATCCATCTGATCCCCAATTGGGAAGAGGCCCGCATGAAAACGCGCCGCGTCTGGTTCAGCGATTGGACGCCAGACGCTCTCCAGGCAGCCGGCGACAAGGCCCCGCTGGTCATGGATTTCGTGCTCGAACCGGGCGAGGCAGTGTTCATGCCGGTGGGCTGGTGGCACCACGTGGAAAGCCTCGACGAGAGCGCATCGGTCCTGTTCACCAGTTTTGTCTGGCCGAACGCCTTCTCCAACGCGTTCACCGACGCTCAGAAGGGCTAGAGCGCCGAAAAGTCGACGATTTCGGGCGTGTGACCGGTGCTTTCGGCGAATCTCATCAAATCGTCCCGTGCAATCGATGTGGTGGCTGTATTCACCAATGGGTGGAAATTGACCGCGTCAAACGCCATCAGCGCTGCTTCCAACACAAAGCGTACGCGGCCGCCGGTATCGTTCAGCAGCGCAAACGCCGTCACCGACCCGGGTACCACGCCGAGCACATCCCGCATCAATTCCGGCGACCCGAACGACAGCCGCCGCGTACCCAACACCTTGTGTAGCTGGTTCAGCTTCAGCGTACTGTCCGCATGGGCCGAGATCAGGACGATGGTCCCATCCTTGTCCTTCATGAACAGGTTCTTCGAATGCCCGCCAGCAATGGTGGATTTGAGGTCCCGGCCCTCCTCGACCGTGAAAGTTGCCTCATGCCACACCGTGGCATGGGCGATGCCGAGCTGGTCGAGATAGGCGAACAGGGCTTCAGGCGTGGCGGGACTTGCAGGCATGGGGCCTTTCCGCCAAGGCTGGAGTGTTTCGTCAACCTCGGAAAGCGCGCCATGCAACTCGACGCCTACAAGATCTACGATGTCGCGCCGGAACTGGTGCCCGCCCGGTCTGACCGGGCCTGGATGGACGCCTTTCCCGACCGGCACCCCTATCGCTGCCTGCCGCTGACCATGGCCAATGCCAGCGGTTGGGAAATCCTCTGCCCGATTGATGTGAAGCTGGTCTGGAATGGCGGGCCGAAGGAAAGCGACCTCGAATTGTTCACCACCGGAGACCCGCGCGCGTTGGCCGCTTTCGCAGACAGTCACTTCCGGCGGGGCATTGCCACGTTTCACACCGGATACCTCTTCCGAACCCCGCCCGGCTGGGGCGTCTGGGCCAGTGGTCCGCCGAATTGGGCGCGGGACGGAGTCTCTCCGCTAACGGGCCTCATCGAGACCGACTGGCTGCCGTTTCCGTTCACAATGAACTGGCAGATGACCCGGCCCGGCGAAGTGGTGTTTCGCAAGGGCGAACCCTTCTGTTTCATCACGCTGATGGAGCATGGCAAGCTCGAAGAGATCGAGCCCAAACGGCGGCGCCTCGCCGATCATCCCGAACTGACCCAGGAATACGAAGCCTGGCGTGACAGTCGCCATGACTTTAACGCCCGCCTGGCCAACCGCGAGACCGAGGCGATGAAAGCGCGCTGGCAGCGCCACTATATGCGCGGGGAAAACGTTGCCGGCGACAAGCCCGGAGAGCACCAGACCAAGCGACGGCTGAAGCCGCCAAAGGACGTCTGAATCCCGCCTCACGTGCAGGAAGCGCCCCAATTTCGCCACATCTGGACGGCGACATTCCGGGCAAGGCGCCAGCCTGATCAGGGCGCCGAATTCTGGACTGGGAGACTCCAATGAAGACCATTATCGCCGCTGCCGCATTCACGCTGGCGGCCGCATCGCCCGTATTTGCCGCCAAGACGACCATCGAATTTGTGCCCGATGACGGCTCTGCCGCCGGCACCTGGGTGTTCGATGACGCGACCATGACCGCCACGGGACCGGATGGCAGCGTGGGCCCTTACACCTATGACCAGGCTACGGCCACGATTTGCGGCACGGATCCGGGCGGCAACGAGGTGTGCGCCACATTCACCGATACAGAAACGGAGCCTGCGGTCGGTGTCAGCTCGGCCTACACGATGAACACCGGCGATACCGGGACCGCCACGATCAAGGCCATCGACTAGACCTCAGCGCCGCCGGCGTGCGCGGCCAGCGTGCCGCCAATCCCATGATGATGGCCCGGCCCAAGCCCGGGCCATTTTTCTTCGCGTGAGAGACCGTCTCGCATCACGCCGGCGCCCACTCTCCATTTGTTAACCTGCCGCGATCTTGGCAGGATCGCCCAGCCAGCCTATGCCCGCGGTTCGGTGGAAGTGGCCCTGCTTCCGGTGGAAGCGGAAGACAGACGTACCGCGCCTACAAGGCCAGTTTGGTATGAAGCAAGCGGCTGCACGGGCATCAGACGCGCGGGGGGGGGGGCAGAAAGCCATGGCACTGGATCGGCAATCGCTGGACATGACGGGCGCGCGGTCCGGCCAGCTCTTCGAGCATACATTGCAGATGGGCGATGAGACCGTCACGCTGGCGAATATCGCGACGATGGCCATCGAAACCCAACAATTCCAGCCCTATGACATGCCGCAAAACCGGCTTCGGCAGAGGGTCGCCCTCGTCGTGTCAAGCTTCGCCTTCGTCGCCGGCGTCTTGTGTTTCGCCTGGTGGGGCCTCTCGGCGGCGGACCTGATGTCCTCTATCGCGGCAACGTCCCTTGTGCTGACGGCGGGCTTTGTTGCGCTGCTTGGCCGGGCGCTCTGGCTGTCGCACAAGATCAACCAGGTGCAGGATTATTACCGGCTCAGCATCGGCGCGTCTGATGGCCGAACCGTCGCCCTGGTCGACAATTCTCGCCCGACCCTTGAGCAAGTCCGCGATGTCATTCGCCGGAAGATCGACATGCGCGACCACCAGACTACTGGTGCGTTCGACCTCAACACCGAAAGCGTGACGGTCAACGGCGTTCCGGCGCCCGCTCCAGCGCCCGCCGCTGCACCCAAGCCCGGCCCCGCCCCATCGACGGATACAAAAGCAGCCACCGCACAGGGCCCCTCCACCGGGTTGGAGCCAGACGATGTGCCCGCGATCATCAAGCCGCCCGCCTCCACCCCTTGAAGTTCGGGGCCCAATCTGCGAGACCCCGCGCCTTGTCTCCCGTACAAGGCCGGCCCGGCTGCGTTCGAACCGCCGCCCACGCCGACCTCGGCCACTACCCGCAAGGACACGACCGATGGCACGTCAGCGCAAACGCAAAGGCATCCCGGTTCATGGCTGGCTGAACCTCGACAAGCCGCAAGACATGACGTCGACCCAGGCGGTCGGCATCCTCAAGCGCCTGACCAATGCCCAGAAAGTCGGCCATGGCGGCACGCTGGACCCGCTCGCCGAAGGCATCTTGCCGCTTGCTTTCGGGGAAGCGACCAAGACCGTGCAATGGGCGATGGACGCCGACAAGGAGTATGTGTTCACGATCACCTGGGGCCGGTCGACCGATACCCAGGACCGAGAAGGCGCCACCGTAGCGGAAAGTGCTGCCCGCCCCAGCCGTGCCCAGGTAGACGCTGCGTTGGCCCCCTATATCGGCGATATCGAGCAGGTGCCGCCGAAATACTCGGCGATCAAGGTGGACGGTGCGCGCGCCTATGACCGTGCGCGCGAGGGCGAGAGCTTCGAACTGAAGAGCCGGCCGGTCACGGTCCATGAGGCCAGCGTCGCCGACATGCCAGACGCCGACACCACAACGCTCCATGTCCGTTGCGGCAAGGGCTTCTATGTTAGGGCGCTGGCCCGCGACCTTGCCTGCGACCTAGGATGCGAGGGGCATATCACCTATCTGCGCCGCACCCGCGTGGGCGAGTTCCGGGAGAGCGATGCCGTGCCGATGGCATCGATTGAAGTGTTGGCCGATGGCCCGGCCATCCAGGGAACCTTCGCGCCCCTCGAGGCTGTCCTCGTTGATGTGCCCACTGTCCATGTCGGCATCGATGAAGGGCAGGCGATTCGCCAGGGCAGGACTGTGCGCTTGCTGCCCCATTTGCTCGAAGCCTGGCGCGCCGACCCAAGGTCAAACCGCGAAGACCGGCTCACCTTGGCCATGTCCGGCGACACGGCGCTGGCGCTGGGCGAATTGCGCGCCGGCAGCTTCAACCCCTCGAAAGTGTTCCAGATCTGACGCAGAGCCAGTCAGGGCGCATTGCCCTGCCAGTCCACGACAAAGTCGATCTGGTCCTCCTCCAGCACAGCGTCTTCAGACCAGGTCCGTCCCCGGATGGAATGGCCTTCCCGGTGGATCCTTTCGCGGTCGCCGCACACCAGATGGTGCCAGTCCGGCAGGTCGCGGCCTTCCTGCACGAGGCGATAGGCGCAGCTTCGCGGCATCCAGGCAATCGCTTCGATCTTGCCGGGCGTCAGCTTGATACAGTCGGGCACTTTCGCTTTGCGGTTGGCATAATCCGAACACCGGCAGGTCTCGGCATCCAACAGCCGGCAGTGCAGCCGGGTATACGCAATCTCGCCACTGTCTTCGTCTTCCAGCTTCAACAGGCAGCACTTCGCGCACCCGTCACACAGGCTCTCCCATTCCCGTTCGTCCATCTCGGCGAGGCGCTTTGTTTGCCAGAAGGGTCGCTCATTCGTCACCACCCGACCGTTCAGACCAGCGCTGCTTTCCAGTCCGGATGCGCCTCGATCAGTTCGGTCGCGAACCAGCAGGACGACGCCACGGGAAGCCCCTTGGCCAGCGAGTCTTCCACGGCCCGCGTCACCAATTGCTTGCCGAGCCCGCGGCCCCCCAACATGCGCGGCACATTCGTATGGGTGATATGGATCGCCCCATCGGCGCGGCGGTCATAATCGAGATGCGCCTCAATGCCTTCAATCGTTAGGCTGTAACGGCGGGCGGCGATGTCGTGCTGGATGTCTGTCATTGCACGACGTCGCCCCATTCGGGGTGTTTCTGCAAGATAGCCTTCGCAAACGGGCATAGCGGGATGATCTTGAACCCTTCCGAGCGGGCGTCCTCTACGGCCTGCCGAACGAGCGCCTCGCCCACGCCCTGGCCGCGCAAGGCATCTGGGACTGCGGTATGATCGATAATGATCCGGCTGGCCCCCGCGCGAGAATACGTCATCTCCGCTGTGTGGCCGCCGGTCGTCGCAACATATCGGCCGCCCGCATCGCCATCTTCCCGTGACACTTCAACCATTTGCGTCGATCCCTTCGCTGGCCGGACATTCCCCTGCCCACATTATACCGGCTGGCCCAATTCCGCGAGTATGCGCGGGATCGCCTTCTTCAACCCGAAAAACCCTTTCCTTGCATGGGGCCAGAAGGCCTGGTCCCACGCGCGCTGGTGATAGACCAGTGCAATTCCGTCCCGCGCCAACGCCCCCTTCAATTCATCGAGCACGGGCTTCGCCCATCCCACCGGCGGGAACCCCGTGACAATCGTGGCGCATCCTGTCTGCCGGCACCATGCTTCGAGGCCGTCCACGGGAAGGCGCTCGGCGCCGGCAAGGCCAAAGTGAGATGCGCCCCGGTCCATCGCGTCATCGACCACACCCTCGGCAAACGCTGCCGCTGCTGCCCCGGCCCCGCCCGGTGAGCGGAACTCGGCCAGACACACCCCGCCCAGCGCTTGAACTAAAGCGCCAGGCGGGCAAAGGCTCTCCACATGCAGGTCCTCTTCGGTCAGCAAGAGCGCCACAGGTCCCGGTGCCACGCTGTCGCCCGCTGCCAGCGCGCCGGGCGGTGGGATGTCGCCTAGAAGCGGCGGAGCCTCGGGCGCAAGGCCACCGGGAGAAAACCGTCCGCCCGTATACTTTTCAATATTCGACCGGCGTGCCAGGTATGTTTTGCCCGCCGTGTGCAATCCGCCCACCCAACGCCACGAGCAGGTATTGGACGCCGCGTCGGCATCTAGCAAATGATTGAGGAAGAAATCGGCGCCAAGGGCCCAGGGTAGCTTCAGGGTAAATATCCAGATCGAGGCGAACCACATCCGTGCGTGATTGTGCAAATAGCCCGTCTCGACCAGCTCCCGCGCCCACGCATCAAAGCCGGAAACCCCCGTCTCACCGGCCACAGCGGCGCGGTAGGCCGACCCGAGCGCAGGGTTGGTGCTCAACCGATCAAGCTGCCGGTCTCGGTCGGCCAGATAATCCGCCCAGACGCCGGGCCGATGCTCCAACCAGCCCTTGAAATAGGTTCGCCAACAGACCTCCTGGATGAATTTCTCCGCCGACGACAGCGTGTGTTTCTCCAACGCTGCGCCCACAAGTTCGGCCTCAAGAACGGTCCGCGTCCGCACCCAGGGCGACAGCACCGAAACATTGGACCGGTCATCGGGCCCATGATCATGGTTCCGTCCGCTGGCATACGCTCGGCCCATGCGGCCCCGAAACGCTGCAAGTCGCGCCAGCCCCGCTTGCCGCGTCGGTTCGAACGCGACCCGCTCGATATGATCCACCAATGCATCCATCGCCATCACATAGTCTCGATTTGCCCCGTGACGAGCTTTGTCCCTCGACCCCTACCGCAGGATCCTCAGCGATGTCGATCCCCAATTGTTCTTTTATTGTTCTTGACAAGTGCTCGTCGCCGGGAGCACCGTCAAAGCGTGGATGAAGGGTGCGGTATATTCAGGCATCCGACCAGTCGCGAAAGCGCCGAAGAGGAGGAGTTTGCGGGCGGTGCGCCGTCACAGGGACGGGATCGGCGCATCAGGAACAGTCTCGGTTTTGCGGCCCTGCTTGCCATAGCCGTGCTTTTTCAGAAGGCCGCGAAACTGGTGATAGGTCAGTCCCAGCAAGTCGGCGGCCCGGCCCTGGTGCTGACCAGTTTGTGAGAGCGCAGTATCGATCAGCTGCATTTCATAGACCGCGACTGCGCGCTCGAAATCGTCCGGCAGCGCCGGATCGGGTGCCGCCAGCGTGGTGTTGCCGGTGTCGCTACCCGACGGGCTCGCCGCCGTGTCAGACGCCGGGTCGAGCCGCCACGGCGAGGCAAAAGGGTCGAGCGCTGCCGGGTCGAACATCACCGGTTCGGCCGGCATCTCGGCCAGCGCGCGATGGGTGAGCCGTTCGGCAAAGTTCCGGAGCTCCCGCACATTACCGGGCCAGGCATGGGTCTCGACCGCTGCAATCGCCGAGGGGGAGAAGCCGGGAAAATCCATGCCCAACTCAATTGCCATCCGCCGCGCAAAATAGTCCGCCAGCAGCGACGCATCCCCGGTCCGCGCCCTCAGGGGCGGTAGCGTGATCACATCAAACGCCAGCCGATCAAGGAGGTCGGCCCGAAACCGGCCCCGGGCAACCGCCGATGGCAGATCGATATTGGTCGCCGCCACCACCCGCACATCCGTCATCAAGACCGCTTCGCCGCCCAGCCTCTGATACTCGCCATACTCCACCACGCGCAGGAGTTTTTCCTGAACCCGCTGGGACGCCGTCGCGATTTCGTCGAGGAACAGCGTCCCGCCATCGGCCAGTTCAAACCGGCCCGCCCGGCGTTCGGTGGCCCCGGTAAACGCTCCGCGCTCATGGCCAAAGAGTTCGGAATCCAGCAACTCTTCTGAAAGGGCCGCGCAGTTCACCTTGATGAAGGGGCCCTCCCACCGGCTCGACAGGAAGTGCAGCCTCTCCCCGATCAATTCCTTGCCGGTTCCCCGCTCCCCAATCAGCAGGAGCGGGCGCTCAAGGGGCGCGACCCGGCTCGCATGCTCGAGCGCTTCAAGCCAGGCAGGCGACTCGCCGATGAGTTGGGGTGCGCGTCGAGCGATCATAGTGGCCATATACACCAAAATGCTCGGTGAAAAAAGCCAAAGAAATAGCAAGGGACGCCGAAGTATTCAGGAACCATAATCACCAGAATGCGAAAACAGTACAAAAAACAGCGCATTACAAAATTAATTCGAGACTGGCACGGTCCTTGAAAATGACAGGGGGCTCATGGCGGTAGGGGCCGTGATCAACAAGGAGACAGGAACCACCATGGACGACCGCACTTATTCCTCCCGCACCGACAGTGACGCGAGCCGGCTTGGCCGCTGGCTCAAGACCCGCCCGGCCGAAAGCTGGATGTTCTTCGCTGCCGGCCTCGTCCTTGGAAGCGTCTTCCTCTGATCGCCGCACACACCGCAAACAACAAAAGGAGACTTTGCAAATGGGTATGTTTTCCCGCCTCGGTGACATCATCAACTCGAACATCAATGCGATGCTCGACAAGGCCGAGGACCCTGAAAAGATCGCACGCCTGATGATCCAGGAAATGGAAGATACGCTGGTGGAGGTCCGCACAGCCGCCGCCCGCGCCATGGCCGACAAGAAGGAAATGCAGCGCGAGATCGAACACTACTCCCGCCAGCAGGAAGAGTGGGAAGGCAAGGCCGAACTCGCCATCGACAAGGGCCGGGAAGACCTCGCCCGCGGCGCGCTCTCGGCCAAACAGAAAGCCGAAGGCGAAATCGAACGTCGCCAGCATGCCATGTCCCTCGCCGAAGAAGCCTTCGAAAAGCGCCAGGACGATCTGGCCAAGCTGCAGGAGAAGCTGGCTGAAGCCAAGGCCAAGCATCGCGCGCTGATGATGCGCCAGGATGCGGCCGAACAGCGGATCAAGATGCGCAGCCAGGTCTATGATGGCCGGGTCGACGACGCGCTGGCCCGCTATGCCCATGTCGAGCGCAAGGTCGACGAGATGGAGGCCTATGCCGACCAGATCAAAGGCCATGAGCCGACGCTGGAGGCCGAATTCGCCGCGCTTGAGCGCAACGAGTCGGTTGAGAAGGAGCTCGAAGCCCTCAAAGCCAAGCGCAGCAAGAGCAGCGGCAAGTCCAGCCAGGGGGAGGTTTGATCAATGCTTATGCCATTGGCAGTTCTGGGCCTCATCCTTGGGGTTCTCACCGCGCCGGGCCTGATCGCCCAGCATCTCGAAGCGAAACGAAGCGGCGAAACCGCCCTGCATGAGGATGCATAAGGATGGATCCCGATCTTCTCATCCCTCTGATCGCGATCCTGTCGCTGTTCGTGATCCTGCCCGGGATGGTTTTTCACTACATCACGCTCTGGCGGAAACAGCGCTCGCTGATGCCCGACGATGAACGGATGCTGGAAGACCTCTGGCGCTCGGCCAAACGGATGGAGCGCCGGATCGAAACTCTCGAAGCCCTCATCGACAGCGATGCGGCCGACCGGCGGCCCCATCCCACCGACACAGATACAAGGAGAATGGACCCATGACCCGCGACTTCAACGCTTCCCCCAATCCAACCCGCTTCAAGCGGTCGCGCACAGACCGGGTCATCGCCGGGATCTGCGGGGGCATGGCAGACCGGTTCGGCTGGGACCCGATCATTGTCCGCCTGCTTGCGGTGGCCAGCTTCTTCCTGATGTTCGGCCCGCTTGTCGTGATCGCCTATTTGGTAGTCTGGATGATCACACCCTCGCGGACCCGGGCCGACTATACCCGTCCGGGCAATGACGAAGAGGCCGCGTTCTGGCGCGGCGTATCCGACAGTCCGCGCGCCACGTTCGGCAATCTGAAGTACACATATATGGACCTGGAAGAACGGCTCCGCCGCCTCGAACGGGACGTCACCTCCGATGAATGGCGCCTCCGGAAAGAGTTCAGGGACCTCGAGAAAAACTAGCAACCGGGATTGGTCGCGGGTCACCCCATTCTGCCCATCACGGGCAAAGGGGCCCCGCGCAAAAGGAAGGACGAGAGCAATGACCCAGGGGACGAGAAAGATTTCGAGGCGCGGTCGCGGCTGGATGGTCGGACTGGTAGCCCTTTCAGGCTTTGTCGCGGTGATCGCGATGGATGTCAGCCAAGACGGCATGGAATGGCAGGCGGGCCCGCTCAGCATCCAGATGGACGTGAAGGCCGACCGTGGCCTCGCCATCCGGTTCCAGCGCTTCGCGCCGCGCAACGCACCGGGCTTCGCCGACACCGAACCCGAAGCCCGCAGCCTGCGGGGATAGCGGGCTCCCTCTACCCCCCGCGCTTGATCCGGCGCACCAGGACCCGCAGCGGATCGATCGCCGCTTCCGTATCGCGCGGGATCGGCCAGGGCGCCCCCAGCATCCGGGCTGACAGCGCCCCGGCCAGCCACGGTGCAAAGGTGAACCCCCGGCTGCCGAGTCCCGTCGCCACCCACACGCCCGGCACCCGAACCGCCGGTCCCGTCGCCGCCTGACCCTTCGCCAGCGGTGCAAAATCTCTCTCGATAGCGGCCACATCCGGTAGCGGCCCAGCCAATGGCAAGCGATCTGCCGTTGTCGCACGGATGGATGCCCTCGACACAGCCGCCCTCTCCCGCATCTCGGCCCGCGCCCGGTCCCTCATCTGGGCCAGCCACCAGGGCGCCAGCGCTTCGAGCGCCGTTCGGTTCGCCGCCCGCGCCCGCTCCGTCACCGGCGCCGCATCGCTTTCTGCCGCTTCGAATGTTGCCCCCCAGAGACGTTGGTCCCCCATCGCCAGCGCATAGTGACCGGCCGCGACGGCCGATGCCGGCGCTTCGGCAAGCCCCGACACATGCTCCACCTGGCCCAGCTTGCCCACCAGCCCGAGCCAGGGCGCACAAGCGGCTGCCACCATGCTATTGGCCAGCACGATGGCATCGAACGCCGCCCCGTTGACCTGCCGGTTCGCCAAATCGATATCCGGATCTGCACCGAAACGGGTCTCGACATCGCCAAGCAGCGCGGGGATCAACACAGGCGGCTCGATGATCAGCGCCCGCTTATGCAACAGGCCGCCATCCGAAAGCGCTTCCAGATCCTCAAGCGGCAAGGGCGGGTCGGCCAGCACTTTCTCAAATCGCCTCCGCTCGGCGGCGTCCCGCGGCGACTGGCGAACCTCGGTCTCGGTCACGCCGGGCTTGCCGGCATAGGCCATCCGCGCTGCCAGATAGGCATCCACCAGCAATCGCGCCTGCACCGTATCGGCCGCATCCAGCCGGGGCATCACCAGCGCCAGGGCGTTCCCGCTGGCGCCGCGAGCTGGGCCTGCTCCCCGGTCAAACACGCTCACATCAGCCCCCAGCGCAGCCAACGTGTGGGCGAGGCACGCCCCCATGATCCCCGCACCAATGATCGCGACCCGGCGCCCGGGTGCGGGGTCTGCCGGCGGGCCTGACGCTGGGCCAGCAACAGGCACCACCCGGGAAAGCCCCGCCTCGAGCCGCTCCCGTTTGCGGCCATGCCCCGGCTTCTTGGCAACCTCGAATCCAGCTGCCGCCAATCCCCGGCGAACAGTGCCGGCCACCGTAAAGGTCGCCGCGGTTGCGCCCGGGGCCGACCGTTCCGCGATCAGGGGGTACAGCGTCTCGGCCCACATGTCGGCGTTCCGCGCGGGCGAGAACCCATCCAGCATCCAGGCGTCAGCGTCGAAGACGGCCACCGGTAAGGTCTCGGCAATATCGCCCACATGTAGCGTCAGGCTGATCCCGTCTTCCGCCCAGGTAAGATGGCGAACCCCGCGCGCCGAATGCGGCCATTGCTCCAGCAATTGCGCGGCCAGCGGCGCCAGCTCCGGCCATTGCGACAGCGCCTGCTCGGCATCGGCCCGGCGCATCGGAAATGCCTCGAAACTCACAACATGCAGCCACGCCGCTGGCGCCGGACGGTGCGCGCGCCAAAGGGCCCACAAAGCAAGCAGGTTAAGCCCTGTGCCAAACCCGGTCTCGGCCACCACAAACCGGTCCCGCCCAGCCCAGCGTTCGGGCAGGCCATTGCCGCGCAGGAACACCGTGCGGGTTTCGGCCAACCCGTCGCCCGCAGTGAAATAAACGTCCCCATGGCGGGTCGCCACCGGCGTGCCATCCGGCTTCCATTCAATGTCGGGTTGGGCGGGCAAACGCGGCATGGCGCGCGGGTCTTGCGGCGCTATTCGACGACCGTCACATCAACTGTCCCGGTGGCGATATCCGCCCCTCGCAAGCCGGCAAACCGGGAGAGCAAGACGGGATCTGCGGCAACGGCGGTCAACTCCGCTGTAGCCGATTGGTAAGCGTCCCACGCGGCCCGGTCGACGGCAAGGCACTCCACCCGGTAAAGGCCCGGCACGTCCGGCGCGACGAGGCGCGGGCTGCCCCGCTGAGGGGCCATCGCCGAGACATTGCTCATCAGCCGCAGCGGGCTGCCATCGCCGGCCAGCTCCATCGGCGCGGCTGTGTCGCCATTGCCGACCTGTGTCGCCGAACACGATACTCGGCTGTCGAAAGACGATTTCAGCCGGAAGATCAGCCGGTCGCCGGGATTGAACGTGGCCGCCCTGACAGCCAGCCCCACAGTCAGCGCAGGGGCGGCGGGCGCTTCAGGCTGGGCACGGTCGCAATCGGCAGGGTCCAGATCGGCGCGCGCCTGGGCATTGGCGAGGCAGGTCTCGTAATCTTCGGTGCGCGTGCCCCCAATATCCGAGCGGCGACCGGGATTGAACGCGGCATCGGCCATCGAAAGCCCGTCGTCGGCGCCCTGCGAAAGCGTGCCCGCAGCATAAGGCGCCGACGCTGTCAGCGTGAACACCTCGCCGGACTGGTCGAGCACCACCAGGCTTTCATCGGCGCCAAGCGTCACCATGGCGCCCGCTTCGATCACATCGCCAACGGCGTGGTTGCTGGCACCGCTTTCAATCACCAATCCATCGGCAGATGCGACCTGCGCAGGGCTCACCAGCGTCATCCCGAGCGCGAGCCCCGCGGCAAGGCTCCGCCCGGTCATTTTCGCCCTATCGCGCAAGGTGTTGGCTGGCCTACACTTTGGGTTGTCATCGCCAGCGAAAGGGGACTTGTATTGGGATCGGCGGATATCAAAACCGTTGCGGTCGCCTGTCTCAGTGCGCTCATGGCGTGGATCGCAACCGCGACCAGCCCGGTGCGTAGCTTTGAATACTTCCTTTCCGATGTCCGCACATCCGCCCATAATGACGCTGCACTCCTCTCTGAAGACATTGTTATCCTAGCCTTAGACGACCAGGCTTTGGAAGACTTTCCCTATACATCCCCTATAAATCGAAATTTCCTGGCCGAAGTGGTGGCGAAGCTTGACAAATCCGGGGCAAGCGTCATCGGCCTCGATTTTGTGCTCGATCGGGCGACCGAACCCGCTGCGGATGCGGCGTTGGAAACGACCATTGCGGGGGCTCAGGCGGGCATCGTCCTGGTGTCTGATCCCGGCTCGGACATGCGCGACCAGCTCTGCCAGGCCCGGCCCACTGCCGCACCGCGAGGTCCCGTTTCAACGACGATTCTGGACGCCTATGCCGATACGGCAGTGCTCGGCCATGGCGTGATCTGCATCGACCGGCTCGATGAAGTACACCGGCAAACTGCCGGTCCGAACCCAGATGTCCCCTCCTTCGCGGAAGCCTTGTGGCAAGCGACCGTGCAAGGAGCAGCCGACGCCGCTGCGCCGCAAGCGAGCTGGCCGGTGCCCTTCGCCCTGACCGAGACCGGCAAATGGCCCTTCCCCACCTATTCCGCCGCCCTGCTCGACCAGCTCCCGGAAGATTGGCTGGGCGGCAAGACCGTCCTCGTCGGCGCCATCGCCCCTTATAGTGGGGACTGGGAAAAGACCCCGCTTCGCTTCGCTGACGTGCGCCACACCATCGCGCCCACAGATCTGATGCCCGAGGGCCAGCTTCCGGGCGTCGTCATCCACGCCTATGCCCTCCAGGCCATGCTGGACCGGGCGGCCGGCGACGATGGACCGGCCTGGTTGCCGCTCCTGTTGATTGCCCTGGGCGTGCTCGTGGGAATGGGGCTCGGTCTCTCACGGTTATCCCTCTGGCGTGTGACAGCCGCGCTGGCGGGCGCCGTGGTCGCCTATTGGCTTGTGGTCTTCCTCGGCCACCGAGTCACCGGGCTGATGGCGCCCTTCACCGGCTTTTCCGCCGGTCTCCTGATTGCCGCCGGCGCCTGTTTCGCCCTGCTCGAACGGTCCGAGCGGGCCCAGCGCCGGTTGATCCATTCCAGCTTCGCGCATTTCCTCGCGCCTCAGGTCGTCGATCTGCTCGCCCGCTCGCCCGAACGGCTCACCCTCGAGACCGAAGACAGCGAGGTCACCGCCCTGTTCACCGACCTCGCCGGCTTCACCCATTTCGTGGACACAACACCGCCCGCCGATGTTGCCGGCGTACTGAACGGCTATCTGGATGTGATCGTCGAAGCGGTGGTCGACCATGGTGGCGTCGTCGACAAGATCGTCGGCGACGCGGTGCATGCCCTGTTTTCAGCACCGCTCAAGGACCCCCACCACCGCGAGAATGCCATCCGCTGCGCCCTCGACATCGAAACCCGCACCGAGGCTTATCGTGCGGTCTGCAAGGCCCGCGGCATCTCGCTGGGCGAGACCCGCATCGGCGTGAATTCGGGCCGCGCGCTGGTCGGCAATTTCGGCAGCTCCAAGCGGTTCGACTACACAGCCCACGGCTCGACGATCAACATCGCCGCCCGGCTGGAAGCGGCCAACAAGACGTTCGGCACGCGGATCTGCGTCAGCGCCCACAGCAAGGTCCCCCTGGACGATGTGGTCTATCGCGAGATCGGCAACATCGAAGTGCGCGGCGTCGGTGAGCCCTTGCGCGTCTATGAGGCCCGCTCGCCAAATACGCTCCCGGCAGCTTCGGTCGAGGCGTACACCGCCGCCATGGCGCAGGCAGAAACCGACCCCGAGGCCGCCCTCGCCCAGTTCCAGGCCCTCGCTGCCGACGCCCCGGACGATGGCCTCCTGGCCCACCAGATCCGCAAACTCCAGCCCGAATGACCCGCCCTGTGCTCTCCAGCACAGCGCGCTGAGCCCCCATCCGGCTTTATCACGGGCTCAGCACCCCGGTTGCTCCCTGGCCTCAGCGCCGAGCCCGGCAGTCACATTCGGACGGTCCCATGGAACTCTTCACGCTGGCATTCTGGCTGGTCGCCTCCCACTTCGTCGCTGATTTCCAGCTCCAGTCCGACTTCGTTGCCCGGAACAAGACGCCCGGCGCGGCGATCTTCTGGCCCTGGGTGATGACCGCCCATGCCGCGCTCCATGGCGCGCTTGTGGCCCTGGTGCTCAACCCATTGTTTGGCCTGGCCGAGTTCCTCTCGCACTGGGCCATCGATTACGGCAAGGCGCGCGGCTGGTTCGGCGCGGGCGCTATCAGTTTTAACGTCGACCAGGCGCTCCACCTGGTCCTCAAGGGCGTCTGGCTCGCCTTGTACGTCGCCCTCGACCAGGCCGTCGGATGATTTTCCGCCTCCTGTGCCGCCCAGCACAGGCACCCCGCGCCTGATCGCCGACAAAGGGTTCAACACAAACAAACACCCACCGAGGAGCCGTCCCCATGTTCAAGTCCACCCTCACCGCCACCGCCCT
>JBCCBN010000033.1:0-21442 GCA_039034035.1 Pseudomonadota bacterium | reverse complement strand
AGAGCGGTGGAGAGGACGGTGTGGAGCGTTTCGGGATCGGGCGCGGTTTCGATTGCGGGGGCCTGCGCGCCGGGCAGCGCGGCGTGCCAGGCTGCCAGCGAGTCTTGTGGAGCGGGCGGGGCGGACGGGCTGGCGGTGCTGACCCGGGCGTGTTTGCCGCGGCGGGCTTCAGCGACGATGCGGACCGGCATGGCCTCGCCCATCGGCACTGCGGAGGCGGGAGCGGTTTCCATGAAAACGGTGTCGCCGGTCGGGGTTTCGAGGAACGCGCCGCGACCGTCTGCGCTGCGGTGGCGGAGCCTGGCGCTGAAGCTCTGTCCGACCCATAGCCGGTCTGGTTCGTCCCATACATCGGCGAAGAGCGCGACGGGGGTATCGCCGGCATAGGCGACTGCGAGCGTCTCGCCGATTCCCTTGTGGCAGAGGATATGGGTGATGGTCATGGCCCTCTCCCGGTCCGCTTTGACATGCCTGGCGTGGGGTTCGTTGCCTGTTTATGCCTGGCTTTGGAAGAGCACCATCAGATTGTTCGCGGGCATCGGGATCACGGTGTCTAGAGCGAAAGCGTGCCGGTTGGCCACGGGAATGATGTCCAGGTCGAGATCGCGGACGCCCCAATCGGGGGCGCGCGCCGTCAGGCTGTCTGAGAAGGCCTGGTTGGAAGGCGCGATGTCGCCGTTGCGAGCGAACGGTCCATAGAGCACCAGCAGGCCGCCGGGCGTCAGGTGGCGCCGGGCGCCGGTAATGAGGCCTTCCGCTGCGGCGAATGGGGCGATGTGGACCATATTGGCGCAGAACACGGCGTCGAAGGTTTCGCCGCCCAGTGCGCTCCAGTCCGCGGCGCAGGCATCGATCGCGAGCGGGCCGAGCAAGCGCCCGTGCCGGGCTGCGTCGGCCCAGGCCTTCTGGCTGGCGCGGCTATCGGGGTCAGGGTCCGAATACGTCCAGCGTAGGCCCGGCGCAGCGGCGGTGAGGTGGGTGCCGTGCTCGCCAGTGCCCGAGGCGATCTCAAGTACGGCACCGCGCTCCGGCAGACGGGAAAGGAGCGCGTCGCGGATGGCGTCGCGATTGCGGGCGACGGCCGGGGCGTATCGCCGGGCATCGGGGACGTGGGGACCGGGCGGTTCAGGCAGGTCTGGCATGGGTTCGCTGGCGGGCGCCCTTAGGCGGTTTCGAAGGGGTACATCTCGGTGGTGACGCTGGCCTGGCCATCAGGGCTGTAGCGCGGACCGGCGGCCTTTTCGGGTGCGAAATTGGCGTCGAGGCGGGCCACCATGTCAGCGGGCAGGGTGACGGCGCCCGCGGCGTGATTGTCTTCCAGATGGGCCGGGTTGGTGGTTCCGGGAATGGCAACCACGTGCTCGCCCTTGGCGAGGGTCCAGGCCAGCGCGAGCTGTGCCACGGTGCAGCCAAGCTCGGCTGCGCAGGCCCGGGCTTCGTCGAGCAAGGCGAGGTTGGCGGGATAGTGTTCAGCGTTGAAGCGGGGGAAAGCGTGTTTGCGCATATCGCCGGATTGGAATTGGGCAGGGTCGACGGGCGGGTCGGCGAGGAAGCCGCGTCCCACCGGTGAGAAGGCGACCAGCGTCGTGCCGATCTCGGCGCAGGTATCCAGCACGGCAATTTCCGGATTGCGGACCCAGAGAGAGTATTCCGACTGAAGCGCGGCGATGGGGTGGACCGCATGGGCGCGGCGGAGGTGTTCTTCGCCCATTTCGGAGAGGCCAGCAAAGCGGATCTTGCCTTCGGCGACGAGGTCGGCGAGGGCGCCGACAGAGTCCTCTATCGGAACCTTGGGGTCGGGGCGATGAAGGTAGTAGAGGTCGATGACATCGGTGCCGAGGCGCCCGAGGCTAGCTTCGCAGAAAGCCTTGATCGCTTCTGGGCGTCCGTCGAGAATGCGCGTTCCGTCCTTGAAGGCAAGCACGCATTTGCTGGCGAGGAAGATGTCTTTTCGCCGGCGGCCCAGGGCCTGACCGAGCAATTCCTCACTGCGTCCGGCGCCGTAGATGGTTGCGGTATCGAAATGGGTGCAGCCGAGATCGAGAGCCTGTTGGAACAGGCGAATGGCATCGCGCTCGTCGATAGGTAGGCCATAGGCATGGGTCACATTCATGCAGCCAAGACCGATGGGATGGACGGACTGGCCGCCAATAGTTCTCGGAGAGGACATTGTTTTCCCTTTGATTGGGGGCCGGTCGGGTAGGTTATGCCCGGGCGGTGAAGCGGGCGCGCAATTCGGGCTTCAGGATCTTGCCATTGGCGTTGCGGGGGAGTGGATCTGTCTGGAACTGGATTTCAACCGGCACCTTGAACGCGGCGATCTGGCCGGCGACATGGTGGCGAAGCTCGTCTTCGGTGGCGGTGGTGCCGGGCTTGAGCTGGACAACGGCGCCGACTTCCTCGCCTAGCACCTTGTGGGGGATGCCCACCACGGATGCGTCCATGACGGCGGGGTGATCGTAGAGGGCGCTTTCGACTTCGATACAATAGATGTTCTCGCCGCCGCGGATCAGCATATCCTTGGCCCGGTCCACGATGTAGACGAAGCCATCCTCATCGATCCGGGCGAGGTCTCCGGTGACGACCCAGCCTTGCTTGAAGGTTTCGGCGGTGGCGTCAGGGCGGTTCCAGTAAAGTTTGCAATTGGAGGGGCCCTTGCACCAGAGTTCGCCAACGGCGTTGGGGCCCAGCACATTGCCGTCCGGATCGACGATCTTCAATTCGACGGCGCCGGGGGGTGCGCCGGCGCTGTCGGGCCGGTTCACATAGTCTTCGCCGATATTGAGGGTCGCGGTTGCGCAAGTTTCGGTCATGCCCCAGCCATTGCCGGCCACCGCGTCCGGGAACCGTTTCTTGATGGTCGAGACCAGTTCGGGCGCAGACGGAGCGCCGCCATAGGAGATGCCCTGGATCGATGAGAGGTCGTATTGGTCCCGGTCGGGATGCTCGAGGATCTGCCAGGCGATGGCAGGGACGCCGCCGACGGCGGTGACTTTCTCATCCTGGAGGATGGGCAGGGCTTTGCCGGCGTCCCATTTGTACATGGAAACGATCTTGTTGCCCTGGGTGAGAGCCGGGACGAGGATCGCGAAGGCGCCGGTGGCGTGGAAGAAGGGGATGGCCAGTAGGGTTGATCGCTGTTCGCTCGGGTCGGGCTCTGGGGGCTTTTCGCCGCGCCGCAGGAACATGCGGGCCTGGCAGGTGAGCGAGTTGAACATGTTGGAGACGATGGCGCGGTGGCTGGCCAACGCACCCTTGGGACGGCCCGTAGTGCCGGAGGTGTACATGATGGTTGCGTCATCGTCGGGGCTGATGGTGATGGGCGGTGGGCCGAGATCGTCGAGCGTTGCCCAGGCTGTGGGCTCGCCAATGAAGTGCTCCATGGGCGTGACTTCGGGATCGGGGCGTTCTTCCTCGCTGTCGCGAGCGATCACGACGTGTTTGAGGTCCGGCAGGTTGTTCCGGCGCTCGCGAATGCGTTCGAAGATCTGGGGGTCGACTATGGCGACCTTGGCGCCGGAATCCTTGAGACCGAATTCGAGTTCATCGCCGGTCCACCATGAATTCATCGGGGTGACGATGGCGCCGGCGAGGGTGGCGGCCCAGAACGCGACCGACCATTGGGGATAATTGCGCATGATGACCGCGACGCGGTCGCCCTTCTCGACACCGAATTCGTGGATCAGCGCGCCGGCGAAGTGTTCGGATGCTTTGGCATGGGCGGTGAAGGTGACCCGCTCGGTCTCATAGACCAGCAGTTCACGATCGCCGAAAGACTTCGAATGCTCGAGAATGGCAGCCAGGGTTGGCGGCGCGTTCTTGTAGAGCTTGAGCGCCACGCCGTTTACCTCACCGTCTTCCAGTTCGAGCGGAGATCCGGGCGCGGCCAGTGCGGCGTTTGCCTGGGCTATGGTCATGGCGGGCCAGGTCGGGGCGGCATCAGCGGGCATTGGGGTCCTCCAGGGTTTCTTGTTTGGCGGGAGGAAACCATGACGCCCCCGTCATTGGAAGAGGGCGGTGGATCTCTTTCGGGACGAAAAGAGCGCCGCCGACCAATCAGGCCAGCGGCGCTCCTATCAACGCTACATCAATCTACCAGATACTCTACTGAAGAGATGCGAGGACGGTGTCTACTTACCGAAATCACAAAACTGTAGAGAACGTTCGGTTCCATCCGGTTCAAAGGTGGCGTAGCTGCGTCCGGAGAATTCGTCGCCCTCGCACAGGACGCCCATCTGGTAGAGATCTACCAGGTAGGCATTGTCGGGGGTGAGGTTGGTGTCGATCATCAGGTCGACAGCGTCCTGATGGTTGCCCAGGCGGAACAAGGCATTGAACCGCTCCTCGGTGGAAAATTCACCGTTTTCAAGGGCGAAGTTGAGGGAGGTGGCCTCGCCTCGGGCCGTGTCGCGCAAGCCGGCTGCGTCGAAGGCGCTGGGGTGATCGGGGGCGATGGTGAGCATTTCGTCGACATCGGAAATGGCGCCCATGACGTCATTGCCGTCGCCAAAGCGGAGTTTTGCGCGCTCGAACAGGATGGTGCCGGTTTGTTCCATGGTCAGGTCCGGATTGCCCAGCATCTGGGTGAGCCGATCGATTGCGGCTTGTTCATTGCCGGCGGCGGTGAGGTCGCTGACGGTAACCATTGCGAGGTCGAGATCGGTGACTTCTGCTTCGGCGGGAAGGATGTCGTCGACGGGCGTGAGGTCAGTGGCGGCGGTTTCTACTTCGACGATGGGTTCGTCGGCGATCGGGTCTGTGTCGGCCGGCGCGGACGCGCACGCAGCCAGGGTGATAAGCGATGCAGATGCAAGTGCGATACGGATCATGGGATTCCCCTCTCGATTGAGTTGGCGAGGACAGTACATGTCGGGGTCCGGGCTTCAAGCGACCGTTTCGTGGCAATTTCGCGAAACAATTCGGCGGCACCGCCTTGTTCAGGCGACGCTCCAAGATGGACGGTTTGGCGCTAACCCGCGACCAGTGGCTCGATGGCGTCAACGTCGCCCCGGCCGAGCGCTTCTATGGCCTTGGCCGCGATGTGGCGGGCATTGAGGCCGGCCGCTTCGTACATTAGGTCGGGCTTATCCTGGTTCTGGAAGCTATCAGGCAGCGTCATGGTCCGGATTTTCACACCCGTATCAAGCGCGCCCGATGCAGCCAGATCATGGAGCACGAATGCGCCGAAACCGCCGACTGCGCCTTCTTCGATGGTGATCAGAACCTCGTGTTCCTTGACCAGGCGCTGGATCAATTCGCTATCCAGAGGTTTGGCGAACCGGGCATCGGCGACGGTTGCGGAGAGCCCCTGGCTGGACAGCATGTCGGCGGCCTTGAGGCACTCTTGCAATCGGGCGCCATAGGACAGGATCGCGATGGTGGAGCCTTCGCGGACGATCCGGCCTTTGCCGATCTCCAGGGATTCGAAGGCTTCGGGCATCGCTGCGCCGACACCCTCGCCGCGGGGATAGCGGAAACAGGACGGCCGGTCGTCGATTTCGTAGGCGGTCATGGTCATGCGGGCCAGTTCGGCTTCATCGGCCGCGGCCATGCAGACCATGCCTGGAAGCGCGCCCATATAGCCAATGTCGAAGCTGCCAGCATGGGTCGAGCCGTCGGCGCCGACAAGGCCGGCCCGGTCGATTGCGAAGCGGACAGGCAGGGACTGGATGGCTACGTCGTGGACGACCTGGTCATAGCCCCGCTGGAGGAAAGTCGAGTAGATTGCGGCGAAAGGCTTCATGCCGTCTGCGGCGAGCCCGGCAGCGAAGGTGACCGCATGCTGTTCGGCGATTCCGACATCGAAATGCCGGTCGGGGAAGGATTTGGCGAAGATGTCGGTCTTCGAGCCATTGGGCATGGCCGGCGTGACAGCGCAGACCTTCGGATCCTGGTGGCCGAGCTTTTCGATCGTCTCGCCGAAAACGGCCTGGTAACTTGGGGCCTTGGGTGCGGATTTCTGCTGTTCGCCAGTGACGACGGAGAATTTCGAGACGCCGTGATACTTGTCTGACGAATTCTCGGCGGGCGAGTAGCCTTTGCCTTTCTGGGTGATGGCGTGGATCAGGATCGGGCCGTCCTGCATGCGCTGGACGTTTTCCAGGATCGGCAGGAGGACATCCATGTCGTGTCCATCGATTGGGCCGACATAGTAGAAGCCCAACTCCTCGAACAGCGTGCCGCCCATGGCGAAGCCGCGCAGATATTCCTCGGCCTTGCGCGCGGGACTCTCCAATCCGATGGGACGGGCGACGCGCTTGGCGAGGCGGCGCAGTCCGCGATAGGGCCGTGAGGATACCAGGCGGGAGAGATAATGGCTCATGGCGCCCACGGGCGGGGCGATGGACATGTCATTATCGTTGAGGATAACGATCAGCTTGGAGCCATCCAGACCGGCATTGTTCATGGCTTCATAGGCCATGCCACCCGACATGGACCCATCACCAATCACGCAGATGACGTGGTTGTCCTTGCCCTGGATATCCCGCGATTTCGCAAAGCCGTGGCCGGCTGAGATCGATGTGCAGGCATGCGCTGCGCCGAACGGATCGTATTCGCTTTCGGACCGTTTGGTGAAGCCAGACAGGCCCCCGCCCTGGCGCAGGGTACGGATCCGGTCCTTGCGGCCGGTGAGCAGCTTGTGGGGGTAGCATTGGTGACCGACATCCCAGATCACGATATCGTCGGGCGTGTCGAACGTGGCGTGGATTGCGACAGTGAGTTCGACCACGCCGAGACCTGAGCCGAGATGGCCACCGGTGACCGACACCGTGTCGATGACTTCCTCGCGCACTTCATCGGCCAGTTGCCGCAGATCCGCCCGACTGAGCCCCTTGAGATCATTCGGGGTGTTGATGTCATCCAGCAGGCGGTTCTTTAGGGTCTCTGTCATTGCATACTCTTAATTCATTTTGCCGGGCGTGGCGACGCTAATGCTGTCGCCCTAATACAAAGTCTACCGATTGCCGCAGGATTTTGGCGCGATCATGGAAGAGTGCGAGGTGCTCCTTGGACTGGGCCGATAGCAACCGCACGCGTTCCCGCGCGCCATCGACGCCCAATAAGGTAACGAAATTGGCCTTGCCCTTGGAATGGTCCTTGCCGGCGGCTTTTCCCATCAGGGTTTCATCGCCTTCGGCGTCGAGGAGATCATCGGCGATCTGGTAGGCCAGACCCAAATCATGGGCGAAGCCGGACAGGGCCTGGCGTTGGTGGGCCGATGCACCGCCGAGGAGCGCGCCGGCCTCGACGGCATGGCTGATCAGCGCGCCGGTCTTCAGCCGCTGCATACGCGTGATGGTGTTGAGGTCGCGCGGCATGTCGTCGCCGAGCATGTCGATCATCTGGCCACCCACCATGCCCTGGGCCCCTGATGCTCTCGCCAGGGCTGCGATCAGGCGGATGCGCAGCTCTGCATCTTCGTGGGTGTCGCGGTGTGCGAGGATATCGAAGGCCAGCGTAAGCAGGGCGTCGCCGGCGAGGACAGCGGTGGCTTCGTCAAAGGCCTTGTGGACCGTGGGTTGGCCGCGGCGGAAGGCATCATCATCCATGCAAGGCAGGTCGTCATGGACGAGGGAATAGGTGTGCACGCATTCGAGGGCGGCGGCGGCGCGGAGCAGGGATTTTTCCGGCGCGTCGAACATCTTTCCGGTTTCGAGCACATAAAAGGGCCGCATCCGCTTGCCGTTGGCGAGGGCGGCATGGCGCATGGCGCGCATCAGGTCCGCTTCCGGGCCGGATGCTGACGGGATCAGCTGGTCCAGCGCGACGGTGATCTGGTCGGCGACTTCGCGCAGCCGGGTCGTGAAAGGAGGGGACAGCTCGGCCTCGTTCACAGCTGGCTACTCGAAGGAGGCGGGTTCGGTGGTGACCCGGCCGTCCTTGCCCTGGACGATCTGTTCCACCTTCAGTTCCGCCGCCTTGAGCTTCGCCTCGCAATGGGCGCGCAGCGCTTCGCCGCGTTCGTAACGGGCAATCGACTGCTCCAGTTCGACATCGCCGCGATCAAGCTCGGCCACAATGGCTTCGAGCTCCTTCAGGGCGGCTTCGAAAGACAGGGATTCGATCGGAGGGGGGGACTTGGTCGCCATGGACGGCTCCTCTTTTCCGCTACATCATAGAGCGGAGCCTTGGCCGCTACAATCCTGTGGGGGTGAGATAAGCCGGGGCACACCCTGGAGGGGAGCCAGCACTGGAGGCGCGCATGCATATTCTGACCGAACGAGACGGTGGCGTGGTGACAATAACGCTGAACCGTCCGGAAAAGCGCAATGCGCTGACGCTGGCGCTTCAGGCGGACCTGGCTGCGTCGCTTTGGGAGGCTGATGAGGATACCGGCGTCCATGCGGTGATCCTGCGCGGTGCCGGCCAGGATTTTTGTGCCGGCTACGATTTGTCTGGTGGTGAGGGAGAGGGGACAGATACGGCGTTTCATGATGCGGGGCGGGCGTATCGGGGACACCGGTCGATCGATGATGATGCGTGGCAACTGGAACGGGCACAACGCTACCGGATGGCGATCTTCGACATGCATAAGCCAGTGATCGCCCAGGTGCATGGCAACTGTCTGGCGGGCGGCACCGATCTGGCCTTCCTGTGCGACATGGTGATTGCGGCAGACGATGCGCGGATCGGGTTTCCGCCGGCGCGTGATCTCGGGGCTCTGCCGAACCAGATGTGGGTCTATAATTGCGGTCCCCAATGGGCCAAGCGGCTTATGCTGACCGGGGATAGCGTGACCGGTGCGGAAGCCCAGGCAATTGGGCTGGTGATGAAAGCGGTGCCGGCGGTTGACCTCGACCAGGAAGTGAGGGGCCTGGCCCGGCGGCTGGCGCAGATCGATCCGGATCTGTTGTCGGCGAACAAGCGGATCGTGAACCTGGCGATGGAATTGATGGGGGCGCGGACGCTGCAGCGGCTGGCTGCGGAGAACGATGTGCGGGGACATAATACGCGCGCGGCAGACGGGTTTCGCAAGGCGGTCAGGGACACGGGGCTGAAAGCGGCGTTAATGGCGCGTGACGCGCCCTTTGGGGATGGACGCGCGCGGGTGTTCGGACCCGAAAAGCGCGATTCGGAGGGGCGGCTGGTTGATGAGAGCTGACGGCGGGCTCAACCGGCGCGGTATTCGTAGACGCGGAAGCTCCAATACCCGTCTCCGCCATCACGGGTGCATCGCCAGCCGAGCGCCCTGAGTTCGGGCCGGAGCATCCGGTTGAACCAGCCATGGGCGGCCAGGTAGACCTTTCCGTCTGATGCGGCGTCGTGGAGTACCGTGGCCGCTTTCGCGGCGCGTAGTCTGGCTTCAATGATACTTTCGCCCTGTAGGCTGTGACCATTCATCCAGGCGGCACGGGCGAGAATGTTCCAGGTCTTGGGCAACAGGCGCACGCCGGGGATGCAAGGCGGTGGCAGGGGGGCCTCATTGAATACGGGGTCATGCCGGGTGGTGAGGTGGGGTGCGGCTAGGGCAGCGGTCTCGATGGCGCGTGGGCGCTGGGACGCGAGGACGATGTCTGCGTCGGCCACAGCCTCCATCAGGCGGGCGGGGGGCGCCTGGTTCGCATCGAGGCTGCCGATCTCGTAACGGTCCCACCAGTTGCTGTACTCCCGCCAGGTCAGCCGGGGGCCGGCTTTCCGGTTCAGCGCGGGGCGGCCATGGCGTGAAATGATGATCGGGCCCCGTGGCGGGTTGCCATCTGCCGATGCAGGGGTTGCCGGTTCCGATTGGGGGCCGGGCGCGGGGGAGGCGGTCTCGCTCATCTCTGGGGCGACCTATCGACCTTCCCCGGCATGGGCAAGATGTGGGATCGCTAGAGGCCCTGCCACAACCGGCCGCTGAGGCATTCGGTTCCCGCTTCTTGGCGGCACCTATAGAAGGACAGGATCACGGTGTCTGCACGGCCGATGAGATGGTCCATGGGCACAAAGCCGATGGAGGCTCTCTCTGCATCAATTCTCGGGTCCAGGGGACAGCCCGCACGGTCGATTACCCCATTGACTGGCGAGCAGTGGCCGGTGGTTTCCCGACCATCGGTGGAATTGTCGCGATTGTCGCCGATGAACAGGAGATGGCCCTCGGGTACGACAAATTCGAACGTGTTATCGAGCCGGCCGCGATCATCATATTGGTGGATCAGCCATGAACGGTCGCCGAAGGTCTCGCGGTACTCACTGGACAGGCGCGGACCCCGCGGATCGTGGGCTACATAGCGGATGGTGCGAACGAAATCGGTCTGGACCGCCTCGCCGTTGAGGTACATCTGTTCACCACGGAACACGACCCGGTCGCCAGGCAGGCCGATTACGCGCTTGATCATCACCCGGTTGAAATGGGGATGCATGAAGACGGCGACATCGCCGCGTTCGGGATCGCTGGCGAAGATGCGGCCGTCACCGAGGGGGAGCCAGCGGCCGATGCCCCACGGGATCGAATACCGGCCGTATCCGTATGAGAATTTCGAGACCGCCACCCGGTCGCCGACGCGCAGATTAGGCACCATGCTTTCGGACGGGATGACCCGCTGTTCGTAGAAAATCATCGAGAACAGGAAGAAGAGTGGGATGAAGACGGCCAGCGTGACCGCCCATTCCTTCAATTCCCGCAGGACCTTGCCCCACAGGGAAAGGGGGGCCTCATGCTCGGCCTTGCCTGTGGTGGTGTCACTGCCCATGGCGCGCCTCGCAACCTGCCAACCCGCCCTTGTAGAGCACGCATTCTGTTCTGAAAACCGCTATCACCGCGCAGGCGTCTTTCCGAGCGTTTTGGTCAATTGGCAACGTATCGGTCTACGCCGTCTTCGCCGGTTGTCCGCTTTACCAGGCCGCGTGCCATCAGCAGGTTGAGATGGGCGACCGCCTCGCCGGTGGCCATGCCGATCGTGTCACCTTCGATCTTTCGCGCGAAGAGGGATGTGAACGTATCGACGACCCTTTGAGGGGTTTTAAGTTTGCGTAGCAGGCGTGTGAGGGCGACTTCGTGGCCATCGATAAGGTGGGTGAGGCGCCTATGGGCGCCGCGAAACGGCTCGTTGTGGGCCGGCAGAACAAGCACGTCTTCGGGTAGGTCTTCGCGCAGGCGTTCACAGCTTTCCAGCCATTCGGCCAGTGGATTGGCGTCCGGCTCTGTCGGAAACACAGAGATGTTGGAAGAAATGCGCGGCAGGATCTGATCGCCCGAAATCAGGATGTTCCGGGATGGGCAGTAGAGGCAGGCATGTTCTGGGGAGTGTCCGCGTCCGATCATCACGCTCCAGGTTTCGCCGCCCAAGTCGATCGTATCGCCATCGCTCAGGCGCTTGTACCGATCAGGCATCCGGGAGACGCCCCGGCCGAAGCCCCCGAACCGGGTCTTGTAGAGCTCGAGTTCGGAGTCGGACCAGCCGGCGCGGCGATAAAATTCGGTGCCCGCCTGAGGTACCTCGCGTCCGGTATCTGCCACAAGCATTCGGCAGGAAATGTATTCAAGCCGGCTCATGAAGAGTTCAGCGCCGGGAAACTTGCGGGTCAGCCATCCGGCATTGCCGACATGATCGGGATGCATGTGGGTGACGATCACGCGCGTGACCGGCTTGCCGTCGAGCTTTTCGGCGAAGATCTTGCGCCAGGCAGTCTTGGTGTCGTCCAAAGGCATGCCGGTATCGATAATGGTCCAGCTCTCGCCATCATCGATCAGCCAGAGATTGATGAACTTCAGCGAAAAGGGCAGCGGCATCCGAACCCAATGCAAGCCTGGAACGATTTCAAGGGTTTCGCCCGTATCCGGCGTGTCTTCGCCCCAAGGATAGGTTAGCCCGCCCTTGCCAGTTGTCTTGCCTTGAAAACCATCCATGAGCGCTCTCCTGCCACATCGCAGTGGCCGCTCCAATGGTGACGTTGGGCAAAGCCTGCGCGGGCGGGAGACGGGTCAGTCAAACTCCCGTCGCCATTGAATGGATGCACCTTGGCCTTCGGTGGGGGTCAGGTCTGTTTCGATCTCGAGATTTTCGAGCGGGGTCCATTCGATAATCAGCGTCGGCTGGCCGGTGCCATCGGTGCGGACCTGGAGGTAAACGTCTTCGGAAAGGTATTTGCCTGTTGTGACGTTCGTCCCCCCGTCGGCCCCCTGGGAGAGGTCGAGCGCGTCAAGGCCGAGCGCGTCCTCGATCTGGCCCATGATGTTGAGGGCGCCGCCGCCCGACAGGCTCGACAGGCCTTGGGCGAGCTGTGCCGCTTCCAGCGCTGAGAGGTCGGTCGGAGACCGGCCAAACAGGACGCGGGACAAGATCTCGTCTTCGGGCAGTTCCGGTTCCGACGACAGGGTGATCTCCGGCGATGCGGGTGTGCCGGTGATCGAGATCACGGCGGTGATATCGGCGGTCTGCCTAACCGCGCGGAGGTCCAGCACCGCTTCGCTGGGGTCGCCGGTGACGTCCACCCTCGAGTCTTCGAACGTGAACCGTTTGCCGGCAAAATCGAAACGGCCACGCACGATTGCGGCGGTGCCTTCGACCATTGGCGCGCCGGCGGGACCTCGGATTGATGCGGACAGGCTGAACTCGGCGTCCAACCCCTGGCCCGTCACGAATACGCGCCGCGGGGCGTCCAGGTCGATATCGAGCGTTATTGTTGCGGATTCGGGCTCTTGGCGCGGCGTGTCGCCCAGGTCTTCAGGAAAGACGACATCGAGCGTCTGGTAGCCCGCGCCTTCGATCCGGGAGGGATCGATGTCGGCCCGGTCGATCATGAAATCGCCCGCGATTGCGTAGCCATCGGCCGTTTCTTCCAGCGTCATGTCGCCCGAAGCCCTGGCGCGGATGTCTTCGCGATCAATGATGAAGAGGTTGGCGGCGGTGAGCGCCAATGTGCTGCCGTCATCGCCCAACCGGTAGCGGCCATCTCCGCTGAGCGTGCCGCCGGATGGGCCGGTGCCGGAGAACTGGTTGAGGGTCAGCTCGCCCCCAGCGATTGCGGCGTCGGATGTGATCGCCGACAGCACAAAACCGAGATCGCCTTGCTCCAGCCGGCCATTCGCGAGGGCAACGCGTCCGCGGGTCGTACCCTGGACCCCGGGCAGGGTGCCGGCCAGTCCGATGTCGAGGGTGCCGGACAGGGAGATGGTTGGCGGCAGGGCGAGGGCGACAAGGGTTTCGATCTCGCCGCCGCCGGCAATGGCGTAGGTTGCCTCGCCATCTTCGGGCCAGGCGAGACCGGGCCAGGCGGGATCGGCGGTTAGCGGTGCGTTGAGCCGTGCTGTCAGGTCGAGGCCGGTATCGTCTTTCGCATTGGCAGAAAGGGTCAGCCCGTCGCCTGCCGTTCCGACGAGCGAATGGGTGATGGTGACCGGGTCTAGCGATTGGCCGGACGGCTGGAGAGCCGACACGGAGCCGGTCCAGCTGATGCGATTGTTGGCGACCCCCGGGCGTGTGTCGGCGATGATGTCGCCGCTCAGCCGACCGCCAAGCACGGGACGGTCGAACTGCGAGAGCAGGGGGGCAACGCTGAGGTCTCGGTAAGTGACGGCCAGGCGCGACTGGTCTGCCTGCTGGTCGAAAGCGAGATCGATGTCGCCATTGAGCATGCCCAGCTTGCCGGCAATGCTGAGGGTGTTGCCCGTTGATGAGCGCCGGATGTCGATGGGCTCGATGACGGTGGTGGATAGGTCGCCCAGGGTTAGCCGCGGCGACAGCGATAGCGCGGTGACATCGCTTTGCAGGCCTGAGGCGGTCCCGTCCAGCGTCATCGCGAGTGGGTGGGTTTGCCCCCCGGTGTCGACGGCGCTGTCGAGTTGGGCCTTGATCACCGCGTCTTGCGGGGTTCCGGTGATTGAGAGTGCGACCTTGCTGGCGCCGAGGGCTCCTATTGCGGCGACATCGGCGGCGCCGATGATGTCCACCGAATTTCCATCCAGCGCGGCGCGCAGGTCGATGCGTTCGAGCCGTTCATCGATAGATGGCCGACCTGACAAGGTGAGATCGGCCCTTAGCGCGCTGGGCGGGTCTAATCGGGAGCTGGCCGTGCCGGTGGCTGTCAGCCCCAGCCCGGTCATGGCGAGATCGCTGAGGCTCCATTGTTCGGTCGAAACGGCGAAATCGGTTTGCAGGGTGAGCGGTTCCGGTTCGCTCCGGCGAGGGGCCCGAGCATCGTTGGGGGAGGCGTCTGTCGGCGCGGCCATGGCGGTGGTAGTCAGCGTTCCGGCGAGGCGGCTCGTCTCCTGCAGGCGTCCAATCAGGCGGGCCTCGCCGCCGACGAAGCGTATCGCCGACGTTTGGACTCCCGGGGTCTGCACCAGGATGTCCAGGGCGAGATCGGCGGGATCGCCGGTTGCCGATGCGGAAAGGGTGATGGGTTCGACGCTGAGGGCGTCGTTAGCGAGCGCTGCGATCGTGCCGTCGGCGGCGGCGGTGATGGTGCCGGTCGCGGCGCGGGAAGCGGTCCCCGACACGTCTATCCCCTGGGCTGAAATGGCATATGCGGGGACGGAGATCGCGCCATCAGCTTCAGGGCGGACGGTCGCGGTGACCGATACATCGTCGCCGACCAGCGGTGCGAGACTGTCTGGCAGCGATTGGAAGGATGTGGCGTTGGCGGTGAAACGGATCTCGGGGCGTCCGTTGGGACGGGTGCGCGTCCGCCAGCGGCCAGACAGCTCGAGCGGGAACGCTCCGGACGCCACGCCGTCCAGCACGATGTCGCCATTGAGGGTGAGATCTGACGCGGATTGGTCCAGCGCACCGGATGCGCTCAGGGCGGCGTGGGCGCCGGATATCTGCAGAGCGCCGAGCTCGATCACATTGTCCTCGCGATGCCACTGGCCATCGAGGTTCACGATGGGGGCGGTCCCGAGCAGCGGAGTCGCTACGCCAAACAGCGCCGCACCCTCCGCTTGGAGAGCGATGTTGAGGCGGGGCGATGCGCCTGCGATGTCGAGATCGATGGGACCGGATAGGGCTTGGATGGTACCCGCTGATGTTTGCAGGTCGCCAGCCGACAGGGTGCCGCTAAAGGCCCAATCGCCCGGCTCCGTACGGGTGAAGCCCGACAAGCGGACCTGGCCGCCTTCGATGCCGGGAACTGCGAGGCTATTGCCCAGATCTGTGAGCGTCGCGGCAATGGCAATTGGGGCAGAGGCGCTGGAGGCATCTGTGCTGATCGAGGCGGTGAGGCGCTCGGCACGGGCGGTGAGGGCCAGCCGGTCGCGTCCGTCTGGTGCGGCGCGGTCGAGCGTTAGGTTGAGCTCCGGTCCGATCCGGGTGGCGATCTCTGCGGTTAGCGGGTGGTGTGTGAGATCGGCGACGACTGTGCCGGTGGCGGTGTTGGCTGTGCCCGTGAGGTCGGCGGACAGGGCGCGGGCAGCGCCGATCTCGGCGGCGGCTGTCAGGGCCCAACCGTCGCGGTCACCTGAAGCATCGAGGGTGACCTGCATCGACTGGTCTGGATCGAGACGGGCAAGACTGGCCACCAATCCGCCGGCGGGTGCGTCGAGGCGAACCGTGCCGCGCGGGACATCGCCAGCCTGCCAGGAGAGATCGATGTCGACGCGGTCGCCCGAGGCATCGACGGGTTCAAGCTCCACATCCAGCGTCCAGTTGCGCGATGCCAACTCGCCCGAAGCGGCCGCAGAGAACGCCGCTTGTTCTCCGGTGAAGTCTGCTCCGGTTTCGAGCCGGTCGATCGTGAGCATGCCTAGCCGGCCGCCGCGCAAGATGCCGCCGCCGCTGTCATTACTGGCGGGAGCAGCGGAGGGCGTGAGGATGGGGCGGCGCATCATTGCGATATCGGCAATGTCGACGTCGTTCACTACGAGTTTTCGGCTGAGCAGGGCCGTGGGAGACCAGTCAAACGCCACGTCGGTGACGGTCAGCCAGGTCCCATCCTTGTCGGACACGGTGAGCCGTTCCGCGGTGAACCGGCCGAACAGGTCTCCGTCCAAACCATCAATCGTGACCGACTGTCCGCGCAGGGCCAAGGCTTCGATGCGGGCTTCAACGAAGGACCGTCCGACACCAGTTGCGGCGAGACCACGCACAACGAGGCCGAGCCCCGCCACCGTTCCCACGATGCCCGCAGCGTAGATCCACCATCGCCGCTTTTTCCGCGTTTCTGAAGCCGTTTGTGCCATCAGAATGCCTGGCCGACGGATACGTATATCTGCACCGGGTCATCGCCGTCTCGCGGGTCGAGCGGGGTACCGATGTCGAGCCGGATCGGGCCGGCGACGGTCTTGTAGCGAAGGCCGATCCCGGCGCCGAAGCGGACATCGTCGAATGACAGGCCAGGCTGGTCGGTTACGTTGCCGGCATCGAGAAAGGCGACCATACCCAGTCTGTCACGAAACTGCCAACGGAGCTCGGCGGAGGCTTCGAGGAGGGACTGGCCGCCCAGCGGCTGCCCGCTCGCGCTTTCGGGCCCGATGGACTGGTATTCATAGCCGCGCACGCTGCCCCCGCCGCCGCCGAAGAAGCGCTCATCGGTGGGAATGTCGGTGAAGCTGCCGCCGATGACCGATCCCGCTCGCAAGCGAAGGGCGGCGACGACCCGGCGGTCGGCGTTGAGGGGTTGATAGGCGCGCACCTGCCCGCTCAGGCGCAGAAGTTGGGTGCTGACATCACCTTGGGTGACGGAGGGTTCAAGCGCGACATTGGCGCGCCATCCGCTGGTCGGGTCGAGGGCATCATCAGCCCGGTCCAGCCGCACGCCGCCCAGCAGGCCGAGGATCTGGACGTTCCGTGTGGTTTCCTCATCGGTGTCGGCGTCCACGATCACCGTTTCCTCAAGCACTTCTGCATTAACCCCGACCGTGAGCGCGAGGGCGGGGCTGACGGTTTGCTCGACCACAGCGGAGGCGAGCACCCGTCTGCGGTCGAACGCATCGGTTGTGTCGTCCGATGCAAGCGCGGAGAGTTCGAGGTCGCGGCCAAAGCCGAACTCGTGGGGTCTGTCCCAGGTGACCTTGAGTTGGCGCTGGAGGTCGGCGAGGGCAAGCTGCGTGGTGAACTGGTCGGCGCGTTTCGAGAGGTTTCGGCGCTCGTGTTCAAACGTGACGCCGGCGCCTTCATTGGTCGCGAAACTGACACCGGCGGCGACCTTGTTGCGTGGTCGCTCTGTGACCGTGACCGCGACGTCGCGAACTTCAGCACCGCTCGGGGCCAGGCGGGCGGGGCTCTCGTCCAGGGTCACCCTGACCGACTGGAACAGCCGATCCTGTGACAGGCGCTGTTTGAGCTGGTCCAGTACGTCCGGTGAGTAGGGCGTACCGGGCGGAAATGTGACGAAGCGATCAAGATAGCTGGACTTGACCTGCCCGCCTGTCGCGAAAGAGACATCGCCCAACAAGACGGGCGGTCCGGAGCGGACCTCGTATGTCACGTCTACCGTGCCGGCCTCGCGGTTGCCGATGGTTTCCCGGTTCGCAAGATCGGCGTCGGGATAGCCCGAGCGGCGTAGCGTGTCCCGGATCAGGCCTTCCTGCGCGATCACTCGGGCGGGAACGGCCGGCTCCGCGGGCAGAAGCGTCAGGGCCGCTTCCACGCCTTCTATCGATGCCTGGTCCGGGGCGATGTCCAGATACTGGATGGTCAGTTGGTCTACCGTGAACAGTGGGCCAGGATCGATCGTCAGGATGGGGCGAGGAGGCGGGCCGGGCTCGGTGCGCACATTGATGGTGGGCGAAAAATAACCGTTCGCGTTCAGAACGGTTTCCGACAATCGCGCGGCGCGCTGGCCCAATCGTCCGGCGCCCAATGTGGTTTCCGCAGGCTCAAGCGCATCCAGCGCGCGCTCGAGTTCGCCCCTGAGGCCCGGCGGCCAGTCCCGGTCGGCAAGTTCAACCGATTGTGCGGACGCGATCACTGGCGCTGCCGTTACCGCGGCGACGGCCAGCAGCGTTTTCCACCCAGCACCGGCATTGACGAAGGGGGAGATGATGGGATCGGGGCGGGGCATCAGGGCTTCGGTTGGCGCCTTTCTGGCGTTTGCTCAGGCTGGAGGTTTGCCCGTTGATCGGGCCGATGGGGCATGGCCTGCCTCATCTATCTGGTGTCAATCGGTGAGGGTCGCGACATCGTAGATGAGGAAAAAGTCCAGCGGCAGCGCATTGCGGATGTACTGCGTCACGAGTCGGTTCTGGTCTGCAATCCGGCTCCGGGGAACATAGAGCACGTCAAATCGTTGCAGGCGCGGCCAGGTCGCGGAACCGGGATCGTCCACCCCGGCGCGGACGTCCAGCCGGCGTGTCCGGATCGTGCCCTCGGCATCCCGGCGCATAAAGACAACGCTGGCCATGTCGGCTTCCGGCGTTTCACCGCCAGCAAGGATCAGCGCCTGGAGCGGGTCGGTTGGGCCGGCCAGATCGAACGCGCCGGGAGATGCGACCGCGCCGCCCACATATATTCTGGGCGGGGTCTGTGAAACGGGTAGCACGTCGAGCGCCGGGTCTACCAACTGGGTCGCGAACGCAGTTTCCAGGCGAGCCTTTAGGGTAAGCGGGGAGGTGTTCATTGCCGGGACCGGTTCTATGAACGGCAAGTGCAGCGTCCCATCCGGCGCGATGGTGGCGGTGCGATTGAGTTCGGGCGCGGAGTGGAACACCAGATCGACCGTGTCGCCAGGCGCGAGGAGATAGGTGCCTGGCGGCTCGGGAACGGACCAGTTTCCCGCGCCGGCCGGATCATGGGCGGTCGAGGCGCAGGCGCCCGGAAACAGGCAAGCAGCAAGCAACCAGCGCGGGTTCAATAGACCAGGTCCCCCATCATTGAACAGAACTGGTGCGTGGGAATGCTTAAGGAATCATCAAATCACCCTAGGGTGCCAGAACCGACGCTCACCGCACGAGACCTCGACCATGCGCGACCCATCCAGCTTGTCCATTCGAGACGCCGCCCAGGCGCCGGAATTGTTCGCGCGGCCGAAGCTCGGCTCGGGCGACCTGTTGGCGATTTTCTGGCTGGCGAAATGGTGGATGCTGGGTGCTGCGCTGCCCGTGCTGATCGCTGGGTGGGCATGGGCGGCGATGCTGCCGGACAGGCCTGTTGCGCGCGCTGTGGTCGCTGTGAGTGGCGATGTTGGCCCGGTCTCGGCGGGGGAACTTAGCCGGCAAGCGAAGGCCCTGGAAGCCTATGGGCGATCAGACCGGGCTCTGGAGGGTGGGATAGTCTTGCCGCCCGGAAGCCTGCGTGCCGTCACAATCGGGGATCGCTCCGCCGTTGCGGTCTTGCTTGATGGCGCAGCGGTGCCGGCGCCTCAGGGGGTGCTTGAAGCGCTGATCGATGGGTATATCGCTGATCAGGCGCCGGCGGTGGCTGAAGCGGCCGCCGCGTCGTCCGGCAGCATGAGCGCTTTTGGTTCGGCCAATCGGCTCGCAACGGCATTGGCCGCGCGCGATGGGTTTCTGCAGAGCCACGGCCTCACAGACTATGACGCCGAAATTCGGCGGCTGGATACGTTGCTCGGCACGGCGGAAACCGCGCTTGTGTCGGCAGAGGCGCGGCATGCGGCGCTGGACCGGCAGCGTACGGTGCTGGAGCGCCGTGTTCGGGACACGCCTGAGACGCTGGAGGCCGGCGCCGCCGGTCCGCTGGCTGGCGATCTTGAAGCGCTGAGGCGGGAACGCGCGCAGCTGCTCACTCGATATACTGCTCAATCGGTTCCGGTTCGGACCATCGATCAGCAGATCGAGGCACTGGAAAGGCAAGGGGCGTCACGGCCGCGCTTGACCGAGACTGGGGCGGAGACGGCTGCGCCTAACCCGACCTATGAGGCGCTGCAGCGCGACCGGTTGGCGTTGCTGGGTGATCTGGAAACAGCCGCAGCGACGCGGGATGCGTTGCGTCAACAGGTCGATGCCGCGCGCCGCCGGGTCGAGACCTTGGCCGGTCTGCAGCCAGAGTGGCGGCGGATCGAGCGCGCAATTATGGCTGCCGAGGTCCAGGCGGGCGGGGTGACTGGCTTTGCCGGCGATGAGCGATCAGGCGGTGCAGTCTCTCTCGCGCTTAGCCGACGGGGTCCGGCTGTACTCTCCAATTCGGCCGAGGCCTGGCGGAACCGCATCCGCTGGAGCGCCGGACTGCTCGCGGTGTTGGCGGCGTTGCTGGCGGGCGTGCTTTTCGCGCGCGGTCGGCGCTCATTCGCGACCCCGGGAAGCGCCGCACGGACGCTGAACCGGCCGGTTATCGCGGCGATCCCGAAACGTCGCGCCTGATGCCACAGACGCTCGCCGGCAAATGAGGCTGCCCAATTGGGCTGGAATCAGTGTTTCGGAATGCCATGCGCGACTTTCGACCCGATCTCGGAACGGTGGAGCGGACGGCGAAGCGGCTGTCGGGCCATGATGGCGGACGCGCGCTGATGTTCCTGGCGAGCGATGACGGCGCCGGCACCACCAGTGCTGCGGTTTCGATGGCGCTGCGCGCCGAAGCGATCGCGGCGCGTGCGGTCTGGCTGGTCGATCTGGATCTCACTGAAAACTCGGCGTTCAAGGCGTTTCAGGCGCCGCCCTTCGAGGAGGAAGGGGCGTTGAGCCGGCCCTATGACGCCTCGCTCGGCAAGGCGCCGATCTACGCGCTTTCGCCGGAAACTCGTTTGGAAGCTGAGGCGCGGGGGAGTGCGAAGCTCCTGTGCGTCCACCAGGTCGGCGCGCGGCGGTTGCTGGTGACGCGGTTGCGGACCGAACGGCTCGAACCGGCTCAACGGATACGGTTTCGCGACAGCCCCGACTGGTGGCCAGCGGTGCGGACAGCGGCCGACTGGATTATCGTCGACGCGCCGTCCCTGAGCCGGTCAGGGGCGGGACTGGCGGTCGCCCGGCATATGGATGGGGTGATCCTCGTGCTCCGCGCGGGCCAGACGGCCGCCGATGACGGGGTCAGCCTGCGACGGGAGGTCGAGGGTGCGGGTGGCCGGGTGGCTGGGCTGGTTTTGAATGCGATGGATCCGATGGTCCATCGGCTGACGGCCGGCCGTCTGCGCGCGGGGGACCGTGCGAGCGGCGGTTGACGGGGCAGGCGATGCGGTGGGCCGGGCCGAGAGCGCTTGCCGAAGCGGTCGCGCTATGCTTTGTCTCGGCGCCGCGACGGAGAGGTGGCCGAGTGGCTGAAGGCGCTCCCCTGCTAAGGGAGTATACGTTAACGCGTATCGAGGGTTCGAATCCCTTCCTCTCCGCCATCGCGTTTTCTGAGCTGCTGAACACTCCCACAGCCTTGAAGGCTCTACTCGTTTCAGCGGGGTGAAAGCCATCGTTTCGGGCATGTTCGAACCGGTTGGAAAGTACGAATCTGAGGACTGTCTCTGGTGTTCGATTTGACGTTTTTCCAGACATTGTAAGGGTTTGAAAGGAGCCGCAGGCAGAACTAGACCATCTCCTCTAGGGGATGATGTCTTGCTGCCCTCAATGCCAGCTTTTCCTGCAACGCGAGCTTGTCGCTTTCCAAGGCATCGATTGATCCTGCTCCTGAATTGCAGCCCGTTT
>JBCCBN010000032.1:0-22172 GCA_039034035.1 Pseudomonadota bacterium | reverse complement strand
TGCCTCGCGCTGTTCGCGGTGATCGTTGTGCACACGAGCCAGGATTTCTCCAGCGCCCTGTATCCGTTCCTGCCCTACACATTGGTTCAGTTCGATCCCTACCATCTCGGCCGCTATGGTGTTCAGCTGTTCTTCGCGATCAGCGGCTTCACCATGGTGATGATGTACCGCTCCTACCAGGAGAAGTGGCGCGACCCGGTGAAGGTCTTCTACGTCAAACGGATCCTGCGGCTCTATCCGCTACTGGTCATCTCCGCATTCATCTATGCCGGGATCGAGTTGCGGGCCGATGCGCGGTTCAACCCCGATGGCGTGGACATGATGGATTTCGTGCGGCTGCTATCGTTCACCGGCGGATGGGACCCCCACTACCTTAACGTGCTGGTGCCGGGTGTGTGGTCCATCATCAACGAGATTTACTTCTACATGCTGTTCCCGCTGATCTTCCTGATGCTGGGCCGCGTCAATCCCTGGCTGGTCGGCACCGTGATCGCTGCCCTCAATGTCGGGCTCGTTCTGGGCGCCCAAACCCTCTACGCGGGCGGTGATGACTGGCTGATCCGCGACTTCATGTACCGCAACTTCCTCGTCAGTCTCTTGTGTTTCTATGCCGGGATCGAGGCGTACCGCTTCCTGAACGAACACTCGAAGGATTTCTTCGCCCTCGCCACCCCGCTTTTGCTCGTGGGGGTCGCCATGGAAGTGGTTGAGCGCCAGACCGGCCTCGGCATCACCTCGGAAATTCTGAAAGTCACCGTACTCGCCTGCCTCGCATACGGCCTCATCATTCTGGCTTTCCACCCATCGGTGGCGCGCTGGTTCCAGAACGGCGTGATCGAGAAGTTCGGCACGGTCACCTATACCGGTTACATCCTCCATTTCGGTATCATCCACTTCGCCCACATGGCCGCCGTGCAGGCCGGCCTGATCGAACAGCTCCCTTTCGAACTGGTGCTGCCGTTCATCGTGGTCGCGACGGCGCTGATCAGCTATGGAATCCAACATTGGACCGAAAATGTCTGGCAGGACCTGGCCAACACGCTATGCCGGAACTGGTTTACCCGTAAACCTGCGTCGGAGAGCCCGGGGGCTGCGGTCCAGAAACCAGCCATCCGCCCTGCGCCAAATGCCATGGCTGAACCGAAACCGCGCGGCCTTTAGAAGACACATCGAGGGTGTCAGCCCAACCGATTGCGGGATACATTGACGGCCCGACAATTGGCATGGCCCATGCTGTGTCGGTGCCGAGACAAGATCTCTCCGGCTGGGTCGGGGAGGGACATGCTGAGGAAGCGTTCGCCAATGGGGCGCCTGTTAGAATGACACGAGGAGTTTTGTCGGATGTCTGAGAATAGGGTGATGGTGCTGTGCCTGGACGCATTCGATGCGCCTCTGGGTGACCAATTGATCGCCGAAGGCCGCCTGCCAGGGCTCAAACGCCTGAAAGAACAAAGCGCCCGGTTCGAGCTGGAGCATGGCCCCGGCGGGAAGTCGCGCTACACGGGCCTGACCTGGGAGCATTTCTCCGCGGGTCGCAAACCTGAATCTACCGGCCGCTGGTCCGTGATCACCTGGGACGCCGAAGACTTCGAAGCCCGCCAGCTGAATGTGGCCGAACCGCCGTTCCTGGCCGACCTCGACGTGAAGTGTGCCGTTTTCGACCCGCCCTATTGGGATATCGACGCCCAGACGAATGCCGTCGGCGTGGTCGGCTGGTCCGGACACGACACCGGATGTCATCCCACATCCGTCCCCGACACGTTGATGGCGGAGATCATCGCCAAGTTCGGCCCCCCGCCATCGGTCGCCGAGTTGAATACGATGGTCTATCCGAGCGTCGAGCAGACGCGGCGAATGGGCGAACTGATCGTTGAAGGCACCAAACACCGCGCGGACATCGCCGAATGGTTCTTTGCAGAACGCTGCACCGATTGGGACGTGGCGGTCCTCGGCTTCGGTGAGCCTCACGACGCGATCGAGCTGTTCTGTCATGGCGTGATCGACGACCACATGCTCGCCAACCACCCCAGCGCGTCAGTGGCGCGGGAGTGGTTGATCGAGTCCTATGTCGAACTCGACCGGCAGATTACCCGGTTCATGGACAAATTCCCCGACTGCACCTTCGTCGCGTTCACCATGCACGGCATGGGTTTCAACGACACCGACCTTCCCACCATGCTGCTATTGCCCGAACTCATGTACCGGATGGAGTTCGAGGACTCTCTGTTCAAGTCCCGCGAGGACTGGATCAGCGCCGAAGTCCCGGTGCTCAAGCCCGATGAGGACTGGAACGGAGCCGTCATCGGCGCCATGGTCCACCCTCCCAAAGGCATGTTCGAAGCCCTGCCAGAGCGGGCCGCCGGCAAGGCCCGCGCGGTCGCCTTCAAGGCAATCACGAAAGTCTTCGGCGAAGGCACAGGCGACTTTCTCTACGACAAGGATGTTATGAAAGGCGAAGGCCTCCAGCACAAATCCTATTCCGTCTCCTGGATGCCCTCGGCCCAGTACGCCCCGTACTGGCCGCAGATGAAGGCGTTCGGCGTACCGGCCTATTTCGATGGCCGGGTCCGGATCAATCTCGAGGGCCGGGAGAAGTTCGGAACCGTGCTGCTCGCCGACTATCACAAGGTGCTCGAACACATCAAAACCACGCTTTTGGAATGTGTCGACACCCGCACCGGCGAGCCCGTGATCAAGGAAATGGAAACGCCCGGGGTCCGTGACCCGCTCGCGCTCGATGGCACCCAGGCCGACATCAAGATCCTCTGGAACGGGTCTCCGGTCGGCTTCCGCCACCCGAAGTACGGCGAGATCGGTCCGGCACCGGTCCGCCGCGTCGGGGGACACTCCGGTGGCCATGGCGCCCTCTACATCAAGGGCGACAATATCGAGAGTGGCGACTTCGGACTGAAATCGTCATTCGACGTGGCCCCAACCATCGTCGAACTGCTCGGTCAGGTCCGCCCCAACAAGATGGATGGCGAGAGCGTCCTCGCCAAAGACCCCATCGCCGGCCACCTCCGCCCCATCCCGGCAGAGTAGACCGCGTCCATTCAAGCCGCGCAAAGCATGGCGCCTTCGATCCAACCGGTCGAAGGCGCAAGGCTATCTGAAACCCTCGCCGCAATCGATCATGCGGTTCCCGGTCCGGTGTTCGCTCAAGCGACCGACGCTATTCGCCGGCCACCGATTGCGAAACGCCCGCCTTGGCATTCCTGCCCGTCGACACATGCCCGCCGAATGCGGTCTTGATCGCTTCAAAGCCTGGGTCTTCCTTGAAGGCCAACAGCCGACCCCACGCAAACGGCGGAATATCGACGCCTGAATAGTACGGCACCAGTCGCCGCCAAGCGGTGTTGGGAGCTTCCTCTCGGGTCTGCGGTGCAAACCATTCGCTCACATACACCCGGTAGCGCCGACTTTCGAGCAACTCCGCAATGTCGAGAACGCCGAGGCGATTTGCGCTCATGCCCTCATCGTAGAACTGGCAGTGCACGATGTCGGGACTTGCCCTATTCCACGGAAGCGACCGCAACACCGCATGTTCCGATCCCAGCGCATCAAGCCGGAGCACGCTGGCGTTCGGAATGTCCTTGTCTTCGAGCATCTGCTTGAACACCGCGCCAGTAATACTCCGCGGCTCGATCGACGTGCCTAGACCATCCCCGGAGCCGGTTTCAGCGGCTCCCTTGCCGAGGTGTTCGACCCGCCAGCCAAGTTTCCTGAACGGTTTCAGCAGTGTTGTGTCTTCGGAACCCAAACCGATATGGGTCATCGTCGCCGGATCATGTGGGCCTATCAGTTGCAGTAACAATTCGCTTTCATTGAGCGTCGCGCCGTCTTCCCGCCGGCACTCGAGGAACGGCCGGTTCTGGGTCGACGAGGTCCGACGGTAATAAGTCGGCAGGCCGAAGGCGCGGGAAAATCCGTAGAACAGGTCCGGAATTCGGCTCTTTATGCCCGAAACGACCAGAATTTCGGCCATGTCCCGCAACACCGTATCGCCGATCGCCGGCAACTCATCATGGGGAACCCGGAAGAAACGTAGCCCCGCTGCGCGGGCGAGGTTGGTCCAGGATTGGGCCGATTGCTTGGCGAAATACTTCTGCAATTGCGGGTGGTGCACCATCTCCCGGGTGCCCTCCAAATCGCCGGTCAGAATACGCCAGAGCAGGACACTGGTCTTGCGATTGAGCTTCACATCCAACAATGGCGGTTTGCTGAGACCGTGCAGGTTCTCGGCGTTTGAATCGTCGGGATCGCAGACCGAATACACCCAATTCAGCGTCTGCTCGAGAACCGCCTCATGCTCATCCATGCCGCGCTGCGTGGCTGAGGCCGGATGATATCTCCACGCCGCGACCTCCTCCGGCACGTACATGGATTTATGCCCCATCCGGAGGATCCGGGCCATCATCATCCAATCCTCACCGCTGGGCACGTGATAGCGCAGCCGGTGTTTGTCGAACAGGTGTGTCTCCCCCATGATCCCGTTGATGTGAAACGGATTGGCATGCATGTCGCGGAAAGAAACCGGGCCCATTTTGGCCAGCGGGCTCCGGAGGTCCTGTCCCGTCTCGCTGATCCGGCTGACGATGCCGTGGACCAGCTTCACACCCTTGTTTTCCTGTAGCGCCTGGACGCGCGCCAGCAAGCCGTTCGGATGCATGATGTCATCGGAGTCCAGGAAACAGAGGTACTTTCCCTCGGCCTGATCCATCGCATGATTGCGAGCGGCGGCCTGGTACTTCCCAGGATTACGGAACACCTTGATCCGGTTGTCCTTCGCCGCAAACCCTTCAGCGACCTTCAACGTATCGTCGGTTGATCCGTCCTCGACGATGAGCAATTCCCACGTCGGATAGGTCTGCCCCAACACCGAGGCGACCGCCAATTCGATGAAGCCGACTGCGTTGAATGCCGGCATCACGATCGAAACGAGGTCGCTTTCGTCGACTTCAGGTGGCTCCAGCACACGGATCCCGAACCGGCCTGACGCATTGGCCGACCGTTTCGCCAGCGCAGGAATGTACGAGAATGTGTGGTTGGTGATGCGTTTGCCTGCGCCTTCGAGCGAAGCAGCCCACGTCTCAAGCGTCTGGCAGTGCTCTGCATAATAATCGTCATAGTCAATATCGAAAAAGCCCGGATGGGCCTTCTGGATATCGTCCATCTCGTCGTTGAATTGGGATGCCTTGTCGTGCCCCCAGAAATAATCGTTCTCTTCCAGGGGCCGCCCATCGCAGCCGAATACCCTGATATCGTCTGAAAAGTCCGCGGCGAGCGGCAGCAGGAACAGCGTCAGCACGTTCGCGGTCGTCGTCACATGGAAAGCCTGTTCAAGCTCGAAATTCGGCGCCGTCCCGTGCTTGAATGGCACCGGTACGATGCGATCCATGAACCGCTTCGGCAGGTGCTCGGCATAGATGTGATAGTCCCGCATCGGTACAATCAGATCGGCCTCGTACCGGTCGAGCGCCTTGACCAGTTCCTTCCTGAATGCCGCAGCGTAGGATGATGGCCCGGCGTGGAAGATCGGATCGCCAACCACGATCAGCGGTGGCTGCAACCGATCCAGCAATTCCGTATTCTTCACCATGCTGTTGCAGGCGATGCAGACTCCGTCGGAAAAATCATGCTCGCTGGCGTCGGCCAGCCCGGGACCGGTGCCGAAAACGTAGCAGACATCGGAAGCGCACCGTTCCTTGATCCGCGGATAGTGGCTTTTGGCATGGGTCAGGTAACGCCCGCCAAGCCGGCCGAGCATGTCGTCGAACTCCACCCGAAACTTCAGGTACATGGAACCGGCATACCGCACACGCTCATGGTCGATTCGCAGGGAAGGCTTGTCGGCCAGGGCGGTCCGGAACGCCTTTTCGGCGTCGGTCCCCACATTCCATTTCAGGACCACGTCAGCGCTTTCAATCTGCTCGCCGAACCCTTCGGGCGCCATGGGCACGAATTTGACGGGAAGGTTCCCAACCATGTCCGTCAGCGACTGATCGAGAAAATCGGGACAGGCGCCCGGCTTCAGGCTCTTGCTCTCCACCGGGATGACAATCTCTGTGATGGCATCCTTGAATGGCAGGAGATACCAATGCAGCCGGTAGAAGTGGTCGGTCAGGGCCTCGGCATCAGAAAAGATCGGGAAAAAGCAAATCTTCATGTCCGGATACCTACCTCATCGCGGGGCCATGTTGCAGGGCGCGCGTTTCGCCAGCCACCGATGCCCGTTCGCTCTTGTATCGCTCGTCTTGCTTGCCGGACATAGAGAGTGCCGCCTTGGCGAGTCAATTCCGCCCACCGCTGCAATCACAGCCACCAGCGCCTCGGAGCCGGCACGCTGACGCCAATTCCGGGCAACCGTCACAGACTCGGCCTATATGCCACCTATGACACACCTTACCAAAGCCGCTGTGCAGGAATTCCTGGCGGCCAATCCAGACCTCACGACCCGGCGCGACATTGCAAAGGGGCTCGGCCTCAAGGGTGACCAGCGCCGCGAATTGCGCGCCATCTTGCGCGACATGGAAGAGGGCGGCGACCTGGTCAGGACCGCCAAGCGCGCGGTAGCCCGGACCGATCGTCCCCCAGGTACGACGATCGTCGCCTTCGAGCGGATCGACAATGACGGCGCGCTGATCGGGCGCGCTGTTGGCCGAGACGGGCCATATGGGCCGGAGATCACCTATGCCGGACAGGCCAGCGCAGGGCCGCGCAGTGGCAAGGGCCGCCGGGGCAGCCGCGCCGAGAGCGCCAACACACCCGGTGTTGGCGACCGCGCCCTCAGCCGCTTGACCGAGCGGGGCGGGGAATGGACTGCCCGGGTGATCAAGAAGATCGACAAGCGCGACGACCTTCCCGTCATCGGCCTGTTCACGACCACGGGCCATGGCGGCCGCATCGAAAGCGCCAACCGCAAGGACAGGGATGAATTCCTCGTCGACCGAGACGATATGGGCGGCGCTGAAAGCGGCGACTTGGTCCGTGCCCAGCGCCAGGGGAGCCACCATTCCAAGCGGGGCTACGGCCCGAAACGCGCCCGCATCACCGAAATCATTGGCAAGGTTGGCGATCCACGTGCTGCCAGCTTGATTGCCCTCCACACCCATGGCTTGCCCGAAACATTCCCCGACGAGGTGCTCGCCGAGGCTGAAGCCGGCAAGCGCGCCCCCGCCCAGCGCGAAGACCTCACCGCCACTCCGCTGATCACGATCGACCCCGAAGACGCGCGCGACCATGACGATGCCGTTTTCGCCGAGCAACTGCCTGATGGCTGGCGCGTCATCGTCGCCATCGCTGATGTTGCCGCCTTCGTCACCGAAGGATCGGCGCTCGACCGCGAGGCCTACAAGCGCGGCAACAGCACTTACTTCCCGGACCGGGTGGTCCCCATGCTCCCCTTCGAGCTGTCTGCAGACGCCTGTTCGCTCCGGGAGGATGAAGACCGCGCCTGCTTTGCTGTCGAAATGGAGTTTGATACCGGCGGCACCAAGCGCAGCCATCGCTTCTTCCGCGCCATGATGCGCTCGCACGCGAAACTCTCCTACGAAGAAGCGCAGACCGCCATCGAAGGCAAACCCACCCCGCGCGCGAGCAAGGTTCTCGATAGCGTCTTGAAACCGCTCTGGGGCGCCTATGCAGCCATGGCCGCCGCCCGCGACCGACGCGGCCCGCTCGATCTCGACCTGCCGGAGCAGAAAATTATCTTCGCCGAGGATGGCACCATTGAGCGGATCGCTGCCAAGGAGCGCCTCGACGCCCACCGGCTCATTGAGGAGTGCATGATCCAGGCAAATGTCAGCGCCGCCGAAACCCTCGAACAAAAGCGCTCCGGCCTCATCTACCGCGTCCATGATGCGCCCAGCGATACCAAGATCGCCGCCTTTTCAGACTTTCTCGCAACTCTGAAGATGAAATGGCCCAAGGGCGAGCGGCCCCAGACCGGCCGCTTCAACGCCCTGCTCGCCGACGTCGACGGCGGGGACCATGACCAGATGATCACCGAAATGGTGCTTCGAACCCAGAGCCAGGCGGTCTATTCGCCCGACAATCTCGGCCATTTCGGTCTCAATCTCCGCCGCTACGCCCACTTCACCTCGCCCATCCGGCGCTATGCCGATCTGATTGTACACCGCGCCCTCGTGCGTGCGCTGGACCAGGGGCCGGACGGGATCACCGACAAGGCGCTCGCCCAGCTCGAAGAGACGGCCAGCCACATCACCGAAACCGAACGCCGGAGCATGGCGGCGGAGCGAGACGCGACCGACCGCTACATGGCGCTGTTCCTCGCCGACCGGGTTGGCGCCGAGTTCGCCGGACGCATCACCGGCGTCACCAAGGCCGGCTTGTTTGTCCGCCTCTCCGATACCGCCGCCGATGGCTTCGTGCCCATATCGAGCCTGTCCGACGAATACTGGTTGTTCGACGATGCCGCGATGAGTCTTGTGGCCCGAAACTCTGGACGCCGGTTTGACCTGGGCCAGCAGGTCAGCGTCCAGCTTCGGGAAGTCGCGCCCTTACAAGGCGGACTCCTGCTCGAAATGTTGTCCAAGCCCCGGGAGAAGCGCAAAGGGGAAAAATCTCCATCGGCGTCTTCCGGCCGCGATAGGCGAGGGCGGGGCGAGCGCCACCAACGCCGCAAGCGCCAGCGATGACCGCTGAATGCGCCTGCGGTTCCACGTCGATCACGGTGACTGTCGGCATTGCCGGTGGCGCGTTCCCCGCTGACACGGTGCCTCCGCCGACCCGCTCCCATCGCGATGCAAAGCGCCATCCTTGGCTAACCCTGGGTAAGGATGTGAAAAAGCGATCATGAGTAACCCCGAACCAGACCTCCCACCCGGCATGATGCGGTCTGCTTTCGATAAGGAAGGCGACGACGACATTGTCGAACGGGGAAAGCCAAGCGCGAAACCCAAGGATGCCGCCACTCTGCTGCTGATCCGCCGCGACCAGGCCCAGCCCCGCGTCCTCATGGGCAAGCGGGCCGGCGGACACGCCTTCATGCCGAACAAATACGTCTTTCCCGGTGGACGGGTCGATCCGCAAGACGGCCGGGCGCCTGCGGTGTCCGAACTCGCACCGGACGTGGCCCAGCAACTCTCGATCAAGGCTCGCCGACGGCCCCGGGCGTTCGCGCTCACCGCCATTCGGGAAACTTTCGAGGAAACGGGACTGATTGTCGGCCGCACCGCCGATATCGGCGGCCGGGCCCCGATGGGGTGGGAGCCCTATTACTGGCATGGGGTTGCGCCTTGCCTGAAGGGGTTCACCCTGATCGGCCGAGCGGTTACGCCTCCCTACCGACCTAAGCGGTTCGATGCGCGCTTCTTCATGGCCCACGCCGAAGACGTGCTCGTGGACGAACGACCGCCCGTAGACGGAGCCGAACTCAGCGACCTGCAATGGGTGACGCTCGACGACGCGATGGCGCTCGACATTCCAACCGTCACCCAATTCATGCTTGGCGAGCTGAAAGCCCGCCTTGTGAGCCCCCAGAAAACCGAAGGCGCCGCTTTCCTCCGCTGGACCCGCAGCGGCCATGCCATGGACCGCCTGTAGTCGCCCCGGCGCGGACACCTCCATCGCGATCGGTAGCGGCACCGCCTCAAACGACAATGCCCAGACAGAAAACCCGGGACCGCAACAAGTGGTCCCGGGTCGTTCTCATTCGATCCAGCAAAGGATGAGGCTCGATCAGGTGATGAAATCATCCTCATCAAAGCTGAATGTGTCGCGCCAGTCGTCGCCAAGCTCGGCAAACGGATTGGCCATGCTGTCGTCTTCGGTGAACGGGGCCGGCACATCTAGCGGATCGGTCTCGGTGAGCGCGCTCAGGATATCATCCACATTCGCTCGCTTGAACGTCACCGTGACGTCACCGTCACTGAACACCGTGTCCTTGCCGACCTGCTCGAAGGCCTCGCCCGCTTCGGCGCCGAGGTCGAAGCCCGCGAGTTGCAGGGCATCACCAGTCTTGAAGTCCCGGACCTTGTGGTCGCCGTCCGAACCGCTTGTGAACACGAAGGTGTCGTCCCCGGCCCCGCCAACCAGGACATGATCGCCTTCAAGCGCCAGCAGGATATCGTCGCCGTCACCGCCACTCGCCATGTCGGTGTCACCCGATGCGATCAAGACGTCATCACCATCCTGTCCGGAAAGCTGGTCGTCGCCACCGTCGCCGAACAACAGGTCGTCATCATCCCCGCCGCGGAGTGTGTCGTTGCCATCGCCGCCGATAAGGATGTCAAACCCGTCTCCGCCATTGAGGGAGTCGTCGCCGTCTCCCCCATCGAGCCGGTCATTGTCCTTGCCGCCAACGAGGCCGTCCTCACCGTCGCCACCGAACAGGGTGTCGTCGCCATTGGAGCCTGACAGCGTGTCATCGCCGTCTCCCCCATCCATGGTGTCGTCCCCTTCGGCACCGAGCAGGCGATCCTCGCCAGCGTCGCCGTTGAGCGTGTCATCGCCCTTGCCGCCGCGCAGCGTATCGTCGCCGTCTCCGCCATTCAGCGTGTCGTCGCCATCCGCACCGCGAACATCATCGTCGCCGGTGCCGCCGCTCACCTCATCATTGCCGACACCGCCATTGACGAAATCGTCGCCGTCGCCGCCATCAATGCTGTCATCGCCGGAACCGCCGCTGATCTGGTCCTCACCGGCACCGCCGCGCAGGTCATCCGCGCCGCCCTGGCCGGCAATCCGGTCATCATCGGCGCCGCCGTCAATGCCGTCTTCGCCGCCGCCGCCGCTGATCTTGTCGTCGCCCTCACCGCCGCGGATCTGGTCGTCGTCTCCGCCGCCATTGACGACGTCCCGCTCTTCGGACCCCTCAACCGGAGGCGCATCGTACGCCGCCTGGATTTCGAACGCGCCAATGTCTGGGGCGTCACCCACGTCGCGCCACTCTCCGCGGGCATCAACGGGCAAGGGGCCCTCGGTGATGACACCATCGCCATTAATATCCGTACCGAACCCGATGAAGGTTTCAGGCGTCAGGGTCTCGTCAGTGCCGCCATCGGCTGCAGCGCCATCCTCGCCAATCGCGACAGTCGCCACAGGGCCACCATTGTCTGCAAGCAAGGGACGTCCGTCGAGATCATAGGCTTCGAATAGGTCGGGATCACCGCTCTCGACAATGAGATTGCCGCCGCCATCAAGGAATGGAGCACCAACGATGATGCCAGGCTCCACGACCGAAGACGCATCGTCTTCTTCGCCCTCACTGGCAATCGAGAGGCCGAGGGGGACCGGACCAGGCCCATAAAGGCCAGTTACACTATTGTCTGCGATCACAGTGTTCGTGATGCCGAGCCCGCCATACGGCACAGGGCCATACGACCCTTCATACCCAATCGTTTCCACGTCAGACACCCTGCGGGGGCCGTAAATACTGTACCCACTGATGTTGACTATGACGCCAATATCGCCGCGTTCGCTGTATTCTCCTGGTCCGTAATAGCCCGGCCCGTAGTCGCCAGGCCCATCGTAGCCCGAACTGATGCTGCGGATATCATATCCACCTTCAGAGCCATAATAGCTGGAACCAGCGCCGGTAACCGCGTTGCCGGTGATCGTGGAGCTGAGAATGCCGAGAATACCGCTATTCCCGATAACCCCGGCGGTCGAGGTATTGTTGGCGATGGTCGTATTCACCACTTGGGCCACGCCGGTATTGAAGAGGGCGCTGGCCGTATAGGCGGTGTAAGAATGATACCCTGGGCTGTAGGAACCGTACCCGCCAGAATCGGGGTCTGAAATCTCGCGTGCGTAGTATCGGCCTCCATATTCGCCGCTGCTGTAATGGTTCGAGATCGTGCTATTGGCGACGGTCAGATATCCCGAATTATGGATCGCTCCACCCGAGCCAGCTTCACCGTAATAGCCCACATTGGAGCTGTTGCTGTCGATGGTTGTGTTGATGATCGTCGTCGTGGTGCCATAACCCAGATTGACCGTTCCCGTTCCGGGGTCGGCATTTCCTGTGATCAGGCTGTTGGAAATCGTCAGTTCACTCGTGCTTGGGCCATAGGGGCCAATCGCGCTTGAACGGAGGACAGGCCCACCTTCGCTATAATACCCGAAGCCGCCATCAAATCGGATCGCGCTCGCGCCATATCCCGGTCCGAACTCGCCGTCCTCGCCCGGATCGGCGATCCCGGCGCCCGTGATCGTCAGACCGTTCAGCGTGACATCAATGCTCGTCGGGCCATAGGGACCGTAGCCCAACCCGATCTCGAGTGTGCTGACACTCTCTTCGCCGCCTTCGGTCGAGCTGCTCGCCACGGTGGGACCAAAGTAACCGCCATAGCCGCCCGAGATCACGAAAGCGCTAGACGAACCGGTCGCAGAAATCGTCACATCCCGGTCGCCGCCGACGCCCTCAATGTCACCATCGATGGTCAGGCTGCTACTGATGAACAACGGCGAGTCGAGCTCGACTGTCTCGCCAGCAAGTTCTTCCGCAAAGGTGATGACCGGCGCGTCAGGACTTCCTGTTTCCAGAACAAGAGGCCCTTCGCCGTCAATGCCCTTCTCGTACGGATGGTAGCCCATGCCCTCGGCGGCAAAGACCGCCTCGCGGAGCGAGGTGACGCCATCGGAACTATCGACGATATCAGCGGTGGTCGTGACGACCAGACTGGGCGCATCGTAAATGGACGTTTCGAGTTCTTTCGACATTGTCAGCCCCTTTGCTTAGACGGTTGTTTTAGATCGGCGTTTCATTACCAATTCGTGCACCAGGCATGGTAGTTTTCTGGGATTCCCCATCTGATTGTGCCACGATCCGAAAGGCCTTTGAGCCTTCCAGCGAGCGCCAGAAGGCTAGGTTTGCGTATTTCTCGAAGAGATCCGGCGGCAGGATGGTCTGCCGCGTCTGCGGCGCCACTTTCGGTTGGACCCGGTGCAGCCCGTCCAGCCCCAATTGCGCATCGAAAGCAGGCGCGTCATAGGCGACGGCATCGAAATCATGGTCGAACAGCGGTTCGCCAATGAAATCATACAGCAGCTTGAACACCTCCGAGGGGCGGCGCACCAGCAGGTCGTATTCAACCAGGATCACCCGGTCGGCAAAGTCGGAGTAACAGGCCTCGCGCAGGGCATGCCAGGGAAAGCCGACGAGCCTGTTGGGGTGGGCCAGCGCCTCGACCCGGGTATACACCGTTGCCCGCTCGTTCGGATTGTTGAACAGCCGCGTATTCTCGAACGCATTGTCGCGAAACTGCCGTTCCAGCGAGTCCATGATCCAGGCCAGGTCGCGCACCAGGCAAATCACCTTGGCGTCCGGAAAGAGCTGCATCAGCGCCGGTAGCTTGGCCGTCCAGGCGCGGTTAGTATCGAAGATCACGTCCTCGGGCTGGTCGCTGTAATAGCTATCAAACAGGCCCCGCAGGATACGGGCGCGTTGGTCGGCATTGACCATCGTGGACAGCTCGGAACCGGCTGAAACCTGGCCGATCAGCCCGTCAAACAGGGACGCAATCGGGCTGGACATGCCGGCATGGAATTGGGGGTTTTGCTTCAGTATCGCGCCGGTGAGCGTCGATCCCGCCCGTGGCAGCCCGGATATGAAATGGATCTTTCGCATTGCCGGCTCCCCCGTGAGGGCGTTGGCTAATACGAGTCGTTGACCCCGCGAACGGGAATCCTACGAAAGTGTCATGTGCGGACCAGATCGCTGCGGAATTCTGTGAACAAGCGCGCGCTTCATAGCGCTTCCAACTTTGGCGGAAGCGCTTCGGTGGGCAACGCCCGCCGGGCGATCAACCCGCCCTCGCGGAGGCGAAGGCGGCAGCCGTGAGCGCAAAGACAACCGACGATCGGTTTCGCCAAAGGTGGAACCGACCCAAGCCTCAGATCGCCAGATCGTCATACCATTCCGGTTCGACAACGGCGCTCACATCGCTTTCAAGGCCCGCCTCAAGGTCGGGAGATGCCAAGACCGGAGATGAGACAACCGGGCCAGAGAGCGGGGCTGCGGACCCGGCCAGTTCCACGCTCGCGATCACGTCGTCAATCGCCGCGCCCTGGAACGTCACCGTCACCCCGCCGCTGCTGAACACGGTATCGCCATCAACCTCGCTAAACGCAGACTGGGCGTCCTGGACCGCGCTGAAATCGAACCCGTCAATCTCGACCGTATCGCCAACCGCGAAATCCGTCACAACATGGCTCCCGGTCGATGTGTCGGAGAACGCAAGCGTGTCGGCGCCCGCCCCACCGGTCAGCGTATGGCTTCCGCTCAGTGCGGTCAGTTCGTCGTCACCGGCGCCGCCGATTAGCACATCGCTATCGAACTGCGCGATCAACTGGTCATCGCCAGCCCCGCCGAACAGGGCATCGCTGCCGCCGCCCGCCACCAATACATCATCGCCGCCCTGGCCGCGAAGTTCGTCATCGCCAGCCCCGCCCAGTAGCGTATCGCCATTGCCGCCACCGAACAGCAGGTCGTTGCCAGCGCCGCCGTTCAACGTGTCAGCGCCCAGCGCCCCGAACAACTGGTCATTGCCCGAATCCCCGCGCAGGATATCGCGGCCCGACTGACCGCGGAGAATGTCATTCCCCTCGCCGCCGTCCAGAACATCGTCGCCGGCGCCGCCGAACAATTCGTCTCGGCCATCGCCGCCGCTTAGGCTGTCATTGCCGAGGGCGCCGAACAACTGGTCCCGGCCGTCGCCGCCCGTCAGCGTATCGTCTCCTGACTGCCCGAACAGGCGGTCATCCTGGTTGCCGCCATCAAGCGTGTCCCCGCCAGAGCCGCCGAAGAGATCGTCTGAGCCTGTCCCGCCATCAAGCACATCGTCTCCGGAACCGCCGAACAGGATGTCATCGCCGACACCGCCAATGACCCTGTCATTCCCGCCCTGGCCAGCGACCCGGTCGTCTCCGCCGCCGCCATTGACGAGATCATCACCTGCGCCGCCATTGATCGTGTCATTGCCGCGCTCGCCATTGGCTATGTCGTCACCGACCCCGCCATTCAGCAGATCCCTGCCGCCGCCGCCCAACAGCGTGTCATCGCCGCCGCCGCCGCGCGCCGTATCGTTGCCATTCTCGCCATCGAGCAGGTCATCGCCATCACGGCCGTCGAGATCATCATCGCCGCCACGGCCGGTGAGGATGTCATCGGTGTCTGCACCGACCAGCGTATCGGCATCATCACCACCGACGAGTACTACTGCCTCGACCCCGGACTCGACCGCTCCAGCGTCCGGCGCGTCCCCGTTCCGGCGCGCATTTCCGTCTGCGTCGTTTTCGATTGGTTCGGTGCTGAGCAGGCCGTCCTCGTCAAAGTCGAAGCCCACCAGCGCTTCGGACACCAGATTCGCGTCCAGTCCCGCATCCGTGGCCGGCCCGTCCTGGACGATAGCAATCGTCTCGACCCCGCCACCATTATCGGCCAGCACCGCGCGGCCAGCCACCACCGTCTCGAAGATGTTCGATACCGAACCGGTGAACACATTCCCGCCCAGATCGACAAAGTCCTCGCCGACGCCCGCGTCCGGATCGGGCACCGTCGCCGCGGTCGCGATGGAGGCTTCGACCACCGGATCGGACAGCAGCGGATTGCCGACAATGATGGAATTGCCAATCGCCGTGGCTGGGGTCGCGCTGCTGAAGCCGCCATACACATCCCCGCCTTCGGGGAACTGGTAGATCACGCCCGTCTCGGCGATGCCGCTTGTGGTGACCGTGTTGCCGGTGATCGTGGTATTCAGCAGGGTCAGCGCGCCGGCATTGGCGATCACGCCATAGCGTGCGGCGTTTCCGGTGATCGTGGTGTTCGCCAGATAGGCCGTGCCCGAAATTCCGTTCAGCAGCGCGGTGCCGTAACTGAAACCGCCCGTGTCCGCGATCGTCACATTGGCTGCCAGCAGCAACCCGTCATTGCGCAGCGTAGGCGTGTTAGGCAGGCCAAGAATGTCGGAGATCGTATTGTCCGAGAAGGTCACATCGCTCAGGACGCCAATGGCATCGTTACGGATGTAAACAGCGCCATTATTGTTGGTGCCATTGCCGGTGATGACCGAATTGGAGAGCATCAATACCGGACCCGAGGGCAGGTCTGTATCGCTGTCGCCCATGTCTTCCAGCGCCTCGAACGGGCTGGACGGCAGCGGGGAAGGCCCGCCCACCAGCACTGCGCTACCGCCGCCTGAATAGGCGCCCGTCAGCACCAGGCCGTCGAGTTCCACCGTGGAGCCATCATCGACAATGTGGAAAATCTCCCGGCCATTGCCGTCAATGGTGATGTCCTGGCCTCCGCCCTCGCCATCAATGTCGCCATAGACCAGTACGTCGCCAGTCAGCACCAGCGCATCGGGCTGGTCAGCCTTCGAAGCCAGTGTGATGGTTTCGCCAGCCAGGGACGGATCGAACACGATTTCCACCGGTCCCGCCGTCTCATTGGACTCCAGAACCGCCTCGCGCAGGGTGAACTCGTCATCGGTATCGTCCACGACATCGCTCGTGCCCGTGACCACGAGGACCGTCGCCTCGCTATCGGTTTCGGGTGCAAGTGCGGGGTCCGGGACCGGGCCTGCACCGGACACAAGGATCAGCGGATCGTTGGAAGTCGACGATGTCTCGGCCATGGCGGGCGCCCCTCTGCAAGCGAATCGCGAGCGTGATAAACATTACCAAAGTCCGCAAGGGGCATGCGGAATTGTTAATGTTTCGCTGAAATCGCGCGCTGAGCGGGGCCGGAACGCAGGGTTTTGCCGTGACGGGAAGCGTTCGCCGGGCAGCGCCGGGCCGCTAGTTTACCAGCACCAGGCGGACGCGGTTGCCCGGCCCGATGGAGGAATAGACCCGGTTCGGACCCATCCGTTCGGCCTCTTCCAGTGCCGCATCGGCCTCATCGATCACCGAGCGAATGTCTGATTGCACCAGGAAGTGCGCAACGCCGAAGCAGGTCGATACGTCCAGGCGCTGGCCCTCGAGCTGGAACCGCGTATTCTTGATCCGCTGGGCAATCCGCTCGCAGACACCGATGGCCTGTTCCAGCGTCAGGTCGCTCAGCAGGATCAGGAACTCGGCCCCGCCGCGCCTGGCCAGCTTGTCGAACGGGCCGCGCAGCTCGTTGAACGCGATCTCCGCCACCGATTTCAGCACCACGTCGCCGGCATCATGGCCATAGGCGTCATTGAACGCCTTGAAGTCGGTGAGTTTGAACACCGCAATCGCGCCCTGGGTGTTTTTCGTCCCCATCCGCAAGCGCTCATCCTCGGCGGCATAGTCGAAATAGAGCCGGTTGAGCAGCCCGGTCAGGCTGTCGGTCGAGGCAAACGCTTCCAGGCTGGCCCGGTACTGGGCGAGACGGTAGCAATATTGCGCCGCTACCACGGCCAGGGGAAACGCCACCAGGGCGGTCACCGCCATGGAGAACCAGAAGAAGTCCTGCGGCTTGGTCGGCAAGCCCATCCGGGCGATATACCCCGCGAAGATCGCTGTCAGGCACAGGGCCGATGAAATCACGGCGGAGAACACGCCAATGGCTTTCATCAATCTCGGTCTGCTGAAGCGCAGGAGGAAGCGGTTCTTGGTCATGCGGGCCTGATATCACGACAGCGCTAACGGCCAGCGAAACCGACGCGCGCGATTGTCGCAAACGCTTTAAGGGCGTGGTTACAGGTCGCGCCGCCGCGGGGCCGGATGGATCGCGCGCCTTGTGTTGGTTTTGCTTGACTTCGCAGGGGCCCGTCGCCATTAGAGCGCTTTGGATTTTTCCCCGTGATCCTGACGTGGACAAACCCCCAGCAGCTGGTCGGTTGCATGGGGCCCGCGCGGCAGGCCAGCGGGCGTGGAAGCAGGCCTTCCATGGACAGCGAAGGGCGACACTCATGGCCAAACCGGCGACCATCAAGATCCGTCTGAATTCAACGGCGGGCACCGGGTATTTCTATGTGACCAAGAAAAACCCGCGCAACATCACCGAGAAACTGGTGCTGAAGAAATACGACCCGGTTGCGCGCAAGCATGTCGAGTTCAAGGAAGGCAAGATCAAATAGTCGCTCGCCGGACCGATTGGTCTTGTTCGAAATTCGGGGCTGGGATCGATGATGATCCCGGCCCTTTTTCGTTTCGGCCCACGGTTACCCGCGTCCGGATCAGGAGAGTTCGGCCGGCACCACGCTCTGGCGCGCCACCAGGGCAGCCGCCTCGACGAAGCCCAGCACCCGGGCAAAATCGGTCCGCCCCGGAATTTCGATAGCGTCCGCCCCGATACACACATAATGCCCGCCGGCGCCCTCAATCGGGCCGGCTGCCAGTTTCGCATTTGATATGAACGTCGTCGGTTCCCGGTCGCCATAGTGGAATAGCCCCGTCTCGGTCAGCACCAGGCCGGCTCGGCCCCGGCGCAGCAGCGACAGGTCGACCGCCGCAATCACCGGCTGGTAGGGCTGGAGTTTGCAGGCTTGCCGGGCTGCGTTTTCCAGAGCGGGCGTTAGCCGTGGTGCCATCTGGAACCGGCCATGATCGATGATCGGGGCGAGCACATCCCGGTAGGCCCGGTCGCGCTGGCTGCAGGCGGCGCTGGCGGGCGCGGCAGCCAGGGTCTGTTTCAACTGCTCATGGAGCGTCTGCAGCCGGAGGGCGTCAAACGGGCCCAGTGTCTCCCCGCTTTCCAGCGTCACCGGCGTGAAACCGAGCGCGGGATTGCGCAGGTCCTCAGCCGACGGACCTTTCGTGTGCTGCTCCAGCACGGCCGCCAGATCCGCCGATACCGAGCGCAAGTCCAATTCGTACCGGTCTGGCCGGAGAATGATCGCGGTCTGGTCGACCAATGGCGCTAGTTCAGGCGGCAGCGCATCCGGGGCCGGCAGGCCGATCGCCCCCTCAACCAATACCGGCAACACGCGAATGCCGCGTTCAAGCGCGGTGGTCAGCTCGAACCGGACATAATCGTCACCCGCCCACAGCTTGGGCCGCTTGGTCCCGTCAGGCGCAAGCCAGCCTGGGCCAATCACCACCACCATCGCGCAGGCCGTCGCCAGGTGCCGGGCAACCCGCTCATCGAACGTATCACCGAACGCTGCGGCGTGGCTCGCCGGGGCCTGGCTGAACCGGGTCGGACCATCCCGGTCCATGAAGACTTTCCGATCCCCGAACCGCTCGGCAAGATGATCGCCGATCCTGGCGGCAGCCGCCGGGGCATCGCTTCTCCGGTAGGAAACATAAAGGCCCGACATGGCTGGGTTCCCTCGAATGCACCGCGGGGGCAAGTCTCGTTGGCGGAAATCTACGCCGATTGACCCCTGTCAGAAAGGCCTACGGGCCGATCATGACCATCAGTTCACGTACAAATTAGTAATGCAGTCCGCTATCGGGGTCGATCTCGTTGAAGAGGTCGGCATACTCCTCTTCGCTCAACACGGTGAGGGCCGGTTCAGCCCGGTCAAGCGCGGTCGGCGCGGGTGCCTGGTCGATCAGGTCAAGCGGTTCACGGATCATTGTCTCGGTGAACCCATCGAAGGCGAAACTGTCGGACCCCTGGTCCAGCGTCGGTGAAAATTGCGGCGCATTGCCGATTTCCACATTGTTGCGGACCTGGTTCACATTAGCATTCTCGATGGTGATCTGCACGCCGGACCGGTTAAACACAACGTTATTGCCCGATTGGGAGAACGCGTTCCCGGCCTGGTTGGTGTTTCCAAACCCGAACCCGATGAGCCGGATCGTTTCGCCACCGGCATAGTCAGTGATCGTATTATTACCGTTCTGGCCAGCGTCGAAGGCGAACGTATCAGTTCCGCTACCGCCGGTCAGCGTATCATTGCCGCCGCGGCCATCGAGCCAGTCATTACCGCCCGACCCATTGAGCACATTGGCGTTGCCGTCGCCCATCAGGCGGTCATGATTGGACCCACCCGTTATATTGGTAACCGCGTTCGCAATGTTGATGCCGGTGCCATCGAACGTGCCGTTCACTTCATTGGCAACCGCCGTAAGCCCACCCAGCCAATTGTCGGCGAACTTCTCGACGCCCTGGGCGTCCGGGTGTAACTGGTCGTAATAGTCATTGGTCGAGATATTGTCGAAGCTGACCAGAGTGACATTGATACCCTGATTGTTTGCCTGGTTGATCAGGCCCGGGAAGGTCGCATTGATCGCGTCGATCTCACCGCTGGCTTCGGGGCGGGACGTTACCGGCAGCTTGCCCAGCAGGATCTTCACATTCGGATTGGCCGCTTCGAGCGCCTGCATGATCGACAGCAGATTGCCGGCCACCGTGTTTTGCGGGTTGTTCGTTTGCAGGGCATCGTTTGTGCCCAGCATCAGCAGGACGAAATCGTTCGGATTGCCATTCACGATCGAATTGATCTGCCCACGGATCGTTGCCGCCGTGATCCCGCCCGTTCCCTGGTGGTTGCTATCGCCCAGACCGCTTTCGGGATTGGTGGTCCGGCTCCCGACGAAATCAACCCAGAGGCCCAGATCCTCGGTGATCGATTCATAGAGCGGCGCCCGGTAGCCGCCATCGGTGGCGGCGCCTTCGGTCAGACTGTCGCCCAGGAGCAGGATCCGCGCCGCCTCGGCATACCGGCCAGCTGCCAGATCTACCGTGTAGGCGGTACTGTCGCCGGCGAAGCTGAGCGTGCTGCCGGATGGCCCGCCACCGCCGCCGCTGCTGATCGAGATGGAATCAATACGGCCGAGTTCTTCGGCCCCTCGCATCCCTTCTATGGTGATTTCGTCGCCATCGCTGAGGGCCAGCGTGACGGTGTTGGACGCCGGATCACCGCCTGCGCTCTGGCCGCCGGTTCCGGAGAAGGTCGATTGGGTCTGCCCGTTCACTTTCAGGGTGTAAGTGGCGACGCCATCGCTTTCGTCGAAATAATTGATCGTGACCTGGTAAGTCCCGTCAGCACCCTGGAACTCGCCTGCCACCGTGCCCGATGACAGCGTGCGGACCAATTGACCGCCCGATGCAGCGCCCCGGTTTTCGACTTCATAACCGTCCAGGTCCAGGTCTTCGGCTTCGTTCGTGCCCACGGTCAGGGCCGGCAGATTGCCCCCACCGCCGCCGGTCGAGCCGCCGCCGATGTCGATATAGTCGATACGTGCCAGTTCATTATTGCCCGGCGTCCCCTGGATGGTGATCGTGTCGCCGGTGTCAAGGGCGAGATTGAAGCTCCGCTCGGCGGCCGTTCCTGCGCCGCCCGACCCGCCCTGGCCGTTCCAGGACGCCACGGTGTTTCCATTGACCTGGATCGACCAGTTGGCGACCCCGTCATTCTCGTTGAAGTAGCCCACATCCACGCTGTAGGTCCCATCGGTGCCGGTGAAGGTGCCCGATGCTGTTCCGGTCTGTCCGGTCAGGATGCGGACAGCCTCGCCGCCGGATGCGTCGTTTCGGCTTTCCAATACATAGACGGACAGGTCCAGGTCTTCCGCTTCGGTTCGGCCAGTCCCGACGCCGGGGAGATTGCCGCCGCCGCCACTGGTCGGATCGACCGTGAGGGTGAACACATCGGTGGCGGTGGCCTCGCCATCGCTGGCTGTTACCCGGATCGAGACGGTGCCGGCATCCCCATTGGCCGGCGTGCCGGAGAACGTATTCGTTGCGGAATTGAACGACAGCCAGCCGGGAAGGGCAGCGCCGTTCGAGAGCGTGACGCTCAGGGTTAGTGCGTCGCCGTCGGGGTCGGTGAAGGTATTGGTGGGGATCGTATAGTTGAAGGCCTGGCCCGCATCGGTGGATTGATCGGGAATGTCATTGGCGTTGACCGGCGGGGAATTCTGTCCGCCACCGCTTCCGGCCGGGGTGATCTCGATCTTATCGATCCGCGCCAGTTCGCCGCCGCCCTTGGTGCCGGCGATCGTGATCGTGTCGCCAGTATCGAGGGCGACATTGAAGCTGCGGGTGGCTGCGCTGCCCAACCCGGACGTGCCGCCGGTCCCTTGCCAGGTTTCGACCGCGACGCCGTTGACCAGCACCTGGTAGGTGGCGACCCCGTCGCTTTCGTCGAAATAGGTGACATCAATATCGTAGGTGCCGGCGGCTCCGGTGAACGTTCCGGTGGCCTGCCCGGCGCCCGTGAGCGCTCGGATCAGGGCGTTACCGGAGGCATCATTGCGGGTCTCGATTTCGTAATTGTCCGACAGATCGAGCGTTTCGGCTTCGGTCGTTCCAGTGCTGATCGTGGCATCGCCGGGCGGCGGCG
>JBCCBN010000031.1:0-22216 GCA_039034035.1 Pseudomonadota bacterium | reverse complement strand
TGAGCCCTGCTTGAAGCTCGCGTCGCAGGCGTGGAGAAACTCAACCTCTGACAGACCGATCCGGCGCAGCGTGTCGCGCATCGTTGGCCAGGTGCCTTCACCGACGCCTAGGTTAGGCACGTCCGGCGACTCGAGCAAGATGACTCGCGTTCCGCTGCCGTTCGCCGGAGTGCTGTGCTGCGCGGCGATAATGCCCGCCGTCGGGCCTTTCCAATAATGCGATTGCCAGTCAGTGAGAATGGCGTCGGTCTGGCGAACCCGCGATTCCCAACGGTCAATATCGATACCGTCCCCATACTGAGCAAGGCGTTTGGCCAGCACATCATGTTCACCGCGCATGACACTCACGCGGTCGCCCACTGATAGTACTGCCGATAGGCCAAGCACAAAGCCAAGGGCGATCAGCGCATATTGGGTGCGTGGTGCAATATCTGCAAGGAGCCGAGACAAGCCGGTGCTGAAATTAGCCATTGTCGCCTCCCGTTACGTCCATTTGGCCGTTGATCGCCTGGCCAGTTTTTTCGGTTCCGTTTGCGCGGCGTGCATCGGAGGAAATATTCAAGCCTGCGCCGGAGGGTGATGGCGCCAACGCGGGCGCGGCGTCCTCCGATTGCGTATCACCGCGGGCCGGTTCTTGACGATATAGATCAAGATCACCGGCCAGCGCGGGTACCTTTGCTTTTGCGGTAAAGAATGCTGCGTTGGTGCTCTCCAAAAAGACATCTTCAAGGTAGGGCGAGGTTTCAAGCGCCTCGAAGATATTCAGCGACAAGGTCCAGCGGGGAAACAGCATGGCCCCCGCAAGCGGGAAGATCGCCAGGGTTTCAGGCAGGTCGGCGAGGCGGCGATAACTCGGAACAGACATGGCATCGGCTTTCTTCGTCTCCCCGTATGAGATGGCCCGGTGCGACATGAAGTCGAGCCCTCCTTTGCGCGAACCCGCCTCGCGCTAGCTCAAGTGGTGGAGGTGTCCATGGTTGCTGTCGTATTTGGTGTATCCGGCGGGATTGGCCGCGCCCTGGCCGAGGGGCTGGTGGCGCGTGGGGAGGGGCCTGTGGTCGGGTTTTCGCGGCGCGCGGCCACGCCGATACCGGGGGTCGAGCATCACCGATGCGATATCACCGACGATGCCGAGATCGCTGCCGCGGCAGACGCGGTGAAGGTGGCGGGCGTGCCGATGCTGGTCATCGTGGCAACGGGCATACTGTCCGATGGTGATCAATTGCAGCCGGAGAAGACCTATCGCCACCAGTCCATGGCCGCATTCGAAACGGTGTTCCGGGCGAATACATTCGGCCCGGCCCTGCTGGCGAAGCATTTCATCCCGCTGATGCCGCGCAAGGACCGGGGGGTGTTTGCAGCCCTATCGGCGCGGGTTGGCTCGATTTCGGACAATCGGATGGGCGGCTGGCATGCCTATCGCGCCTCCAAGGCCGCGCTGAACATGCTGGTGCGGAACTTCGCCATCGAACAGGCTCGGCGAAACCCGCACTTCGTCGCCGTCGGCCTGCATCCGGGCACGGTAGACACCGCACTGTCCGAACCGTTCCAGGGCGGCGTACCGGAAACGCAGCTCTTCACGCCCGCCCAATCGGCTGCAAAGCTGCTGGACGTGATCGATAAGCTGACACCCGACCATAGCGGGCAGGTGCTTGACCATGCGGGGGAAATCGTCCCGGTCTGATCCCGCGAGCCGGCTGCGTCCGAGCAGCGCAGCCTAGCGCCATGTCATGGCCTGGCTTTTGCCCTATGTCAGCGAGTGCTATTGGTGATGACACAGGATTTCGAGGAGTAGGCCCATGGACGGCAGTGCAATTGGCGTGATTGAAGAGACCCCGGTTCTGGGGGACCTGTTGGCCACCATGGACGATGCCGTCGCCGCCGTTCAGACCTATTACGAAGCGGTGAAGGCGAAGGCGACGGACCGCCTGGTCAGCGAAGGGCGTCCAGACCGCAAGGCCTTTGCCCGCGAACAGCATCTCGCCCATGGCTTTGCCTGGATCGCCACCTATGCCGAGACGCTGCGAGAGACCGCCGCATGGGCGCACCGGCTGGACGCCGAAGACCGGTTTGGCGAGATCGATGCGCTTCTGGGCCAGGTCCTGTTCAGCGAGTATCTCGCCCAATTGGTAGGCGGTGTTCCGATGAACCAGGGCGAAGTGATCCGTCCCCACGAAACCGATACGGTTGCCGAGGCCGATGCCCTGTTCGCCACCCCCGCCGTGCAGCGCCTGATCACCCAGGGCAAGACGCCCGCCGTGATGGCGGCGGCCGCCGCCTTCCTGCCAGACGCCCTCAGCCGGGCCACGGTGGAAGACACCGGCCTCGACGAGACCATGACCATGGTGCGCGACCAGTTCCGCAAGTTCGCCACCGACAAGGTGTTGCCCCATGCCCATGAGTGGCACCTGCAGAATGACTACATCCCGATGGATATCGTCGAGGAAATGGGTGAGCTGGGCGTCTTCGGGCTGACCATCCCGGAAGCTTATGGCGGCTTCGGCATGGACAAGATCGCCATGTGCGTCGTCTCCGAAGAATTGTCGCGCGGCTATATCGGCGTGGGCTCTTTGGGCACACGTTCGGAAATCGCCGCGGAACTGATCCTGATCGGCGGCACCGAGGCGCAGAAAGAGAAGTGGCTACCCGGCATCGCCTCTGCGGACATTCTGCCGACGGCGGTGTTCACCGAACCCAATACCGGTTCGGATCTGGGATCGCTGCGCACTCGGGCGGTGCCGTCGGAAGATGGCGCAACCTATTCCATCACCGGCAACAAGACCTGGATCACCCACCCGGTGCGCGCCGACATGATGACCCTGCTGGCGCGGACCGATCCGGACACGAACAATTTCTCGGGCCTCTCCATGTTCCTGGCTGAAAAACCCCGGGGCGACGATGACACACCGTTCCCTGCCGAGGGCATGTCTGGCGGCGAGATCGAGGTGCTCGGCTATCGCGGCATGAAGGAGTACGAAATTGCGTTCGACGAATTCAAGGTCGATACCGCCAACCTGCTCGGTGAAGTGGAAGGCCAGGGCTTCCGCCACCTGATGGCGACCTTCGAAAGTGCACGGATCCAGACGGCAGCCCGCGCAGTTGGCGTGGCCCAGAACGCTTTCGAGCTGGGCCTGCAATACGCCATCGACCGGGTGCAATTTGGCCAGCCGATCTTCGGCTTCCCCCGGGTCGCCAACAAGCTGGTGATGATGGCCGCCGAACTCATCGGGGTGCGCCAGCTCACCTATTTTTCGGCCCGGCAGAAGGACAGCGGCAAGCGCTGTGACCTTGAAGCCGGCATGGCCAAGCTGCTCGGGGCTCGGGTGGCGTGGGCTGCGGCGGACAATGCCGTCCAGATCCATGGCGGCAATGGCTTTGCGCTGGAGTATCCTATCAGCCGCGTGCTGCAGGACGCCCGCATCCTGAATATCTTCGAAGGCGCCGGCGAGGTGCAGGCCATGGTGATTGCCCGCCGGGTGCTGGAAAGCGGCAACTGATCGCGAGGTCCAGACCGAGCGACGCGCCCCGTGGTTCGGCCCTTCAGGGGACGGCCCATGTGCCAGCCCATCCGGTCTCTGCACCAATGTCGCGCGTGAAGATCGCGCGGCGGTGCCTTTCCCGGGCCAGTTCGAGCCAATCGAGCCGGCTTGCGGTTACCCGGAGCAGGGCGAAATGGGCGACGCCGTCTTCAAGGCGGCGATCCGCAGCGTCTGGCGTGTCCATCGGCGCGCCGGGAACCGCCCAGCGCGCATAGTCCGATCCCGTGTAGCCCGCCAATCGCTCGCGCGCCTGGTCTACCGCCGCGCCAGTCGTGTGAAGCGCTGCAAGGCCTTCGAGGCGCAATTGCTGGGATGCGCCCTTGTCCCAGAACGCCAGCGAAACGCGGGGGTCAGCGGCGATCTCGGCCGTTTTCGGTGTCCGCTGGTCGGTATAGAAATCGAGCGACAAGGGCTCAGCGTCGACAGCGCGCAGGACAAGTGTCCGAGCCTGGGGCCCCCGGTCCGGACACAGGGTCGCCAGCACCGGCAAGCGCCAGGGCGACCGGCGATCAGAGCCTGCCCGCACCAGGCGCGATACAATCGTGTCGAACACGCGGTTCAGTTCATTCGCCATTGCACCGATGGGTAGAGCCATCGCCGCATATGTCCATCAATTGCCGCCAAAACAGACAGAAATGCCATCGCCGCTGCTGCGCGGCGGTCTGTGATTGACGGGGCGACGGGGGGCTCTACGGTCGGTGACTGGAAAGAATCAATACGCTTGGGGAGGGCGCGATGGCTGCCTGGTTCGAAATCGCGCTCTGGAAACGGGTGATCGCAGCCCTTGTGCTGGGGCTGATTACTGGCCTTGCCCTCCGCTATGGCATGGGCGAGGCAGCCGGTGGCGCCTTCGCGGAGACTTGGGTCAGCTGGCTCGGCGACCTGTTCCTGCGCCTGATCCGAATGCTGATCGTGCCGCTGATCTTCTTCACCCTCGTTTCGGGCATCATAGCCATGGGCGACCCCAAGCGGCTTGGCAGTCTCGGCCTCAGGACGCTTGCGCTCTATTTCGGAACGACTGCGATTGCGGTGACCTTTGGGCTGGTCCTCGGCGCGATTTTCCAGCCTGGCGCCAGCCTGACGCCCGACTCCTTTGTTGGCGCAACGCCGATTGATCCGGTTGCCGCGCCCCCGCTACGCGACCGCCTGTTGGGTATCGTCCCGACCAATCCGATCCAGGCCCTGGCGGAAGGGGATGTGCTGGCGATCATCTTCTTCTCGATCATGTTCGGGGTCGGCATCCTGCTGGCGGGTGACATTGCCAAGCCGGTCGCCAATTTCTTCGACGGGGCCGCCGAAACCATGATGAAGGTGACCATCATCGTGATGGAAACCGCGCCTATCGGCGTGTTCGCCCTGATGACCACAACGATGGCGACCAAGGGGCTCGGCGTGCTGCAAAGCCTGGGGACACTGGCTATTGCGCTCTATCTGGCCTGCTTCATCCATATCATCGTCACCTATGGCGGGATCATCATCACCACCCTGCTGCGCCTGCCGATCATGCCCTTCTTCCGGGGCGTCACCGATGCCCAGGCGGTGGCGTATTCCACCTCCAGTTCGTCGGCCACGCTGCCGGTCACGATCACCTGCGCGGAGGAAAATCTCGGCGTGGACAAGGCGATTGCCGGCTCGGTCCTGCCCCTGGGCGCGACGATCAACATGGATGGCACGGCGATCTATATCGGCATGGTTGCCCTGTTCGGCGCGCAGGCCATGGGCATCGATGTCAGCCTCTCGCAATATGTCCTGATCGCGTTGATGGCGACGCTGGTTTCGATTGGTGCGGCGGGGATACCGTCTGCGGGCCTTTTCCTGTCCGGCCTGGCGCTGACCCAGGTCGGCATTCCCGAGGAGCAGGCCTTCCTGATCATCGGGTTCATCCTGCCATTTGACCGCTTGCTCGACATGATGCGAACCCTGACCAACGTCACCGGTGATGCGGCGGTCGCGACCGCTGTGGCAAAATGGGAAGGCGAACTGGACGAAGAGGTGTTCCGCGCCCGCGACCTCTATTGAGCGGCGCACCGCCACCGGGGCCCACCGACCCCGCCCCGCTGCCAAGCGTCCCGCCTGACCAAACCTTAATGGCACGGGCTGCGCCGCGGTCTGGATGGGGGGGCCAACCCAGCCTAAGACTGGACCCTTATGGTCCAGCGGAGCCCTGATCATGCGGAGTTTTTTCGTCACCTTAGCGACGTTCCTCCTCGGGGGTTCGCCGGGTTTTGCCGACGGCTTGCAGATCAAGCCCGGCCAGTGGCAGCGCGATACATCGGTCACCACCACCCTGGCCGTGGCCGGCGATGTGACCACCCTACCGGTCGACACATCGGTTGCGGGCGAATGCCTCTCGGGCACAGAAACGGTGATCGATCCGCGCGACCTGGTACAGGAAGGCTGTACCCTGTCGGACATCACCCAGTCGGGCCGGGTCCTGTCGTTCAAGATGGCGTGCGACCAGGCAGGCGTGTTCATGGATGGCACGATGAAGATCACCGCCAATGCAGACGGCTCCCAGCTCGACGGCGCAATTGCCCTGTCGGGCAGCCATGAGAACGGCGTGGCGATGACATCGAACGTGATCATCCGCAGCCGCTGGATCGGCGATTGCAGCGCGCCGTAGACCGTTTCCGTTTTCAACGGAACCGGCCTCGCCGTTCATTTGCGCTCATAGCCGTTTGGTAGTCGCTAAACGCCCGGTCGTCCAAGCTGGCGCTGGCGCGGCCGCCGAAAACGCGCCATGCTCTTCCAAAACCAGTTTGGGAGGATGGCAATGACGGACACAAATCAGGTCTGGGTTCTGAAGAAGCGGCCGGTCGGCGACCTCGCCGAGGGGGACCTGGCCATGGAAACCCGCCCCCTCGCCCCGCTTGAAGACGGGCAGGTGCGGATCAAGACCATCTACCTGTCGCTTGACCCCACCAACCGGATCTGGATGAGCGATATGGACGCCTATCTTCCGCCGGTACAGATCGGCGAAGGCATGCGTGGTGGCGGGATCGGCGTGGTCACCGAAAGCCGGTTTGACGGATTGGCGCCCGGCGCCATCGTCAATAGCGGGCTGGCGGAATGGGCGCTCTACAACACGCTGCCCGGCGAGGGGCTGGCGGCCTTGCCACAGCTCCCCGGCGTTCCGCTGACAGCCTATATGGGCCCGCTCGGTGCCACGGGGATGACGGCGTATTTCGGCCTGATGGACATTGCCAAGCCACAAGCGGGCGAGACGGTGGTCGTTTCCGCTGCGGCAGGTGCAGTGGGCTCGATGGTGGGGCAGATCGCGAAGATCCAGGGCTGCCGCGTGGTCGGTATCGCGGGGTCAGACGACAAATGCCGCTGGTTGACCGAAACCGCCGGCTTCGACGCCGCAATCGATTACAAGAGCGAGGATCTGGGCGCAGCCCTGGACCGGCACTGCCCCGATGGGATCGACATCAATTTCGAGAATGTCGGCGGCCAGATCATGGATGCGGTGATCGCGCGCCTGAACGATTTTTCGCGCATGCCCCTCTGCGGCCTGATCTCGACCTACAACGCCACCGAACCGGTGCCGGGCCCTTATAATTTCGCCACGCTGCTGATGCGCCGGACGCTGGTGAAAGGGTTCATCATCATCGACTATTTCCCCCGCTTCCCAGAAGGGATCCAGGCCATGGCGGGGTGGCTGATGGAGGGCAAGATCAAGTTCGAGACCGATGTGGTCCAGGGCCTTGAGAACGCCCCGGCAAGCCTCGAACGCCTCTTCACCGGCAAGAATCTCGGCAAGCTGGTGGTCGAGGTCAGCGAGCCCCCATCAGGAGCATGATCCATGTCCATTGGTGACTTTCATCCCGAAGGCCGCGCGGCAACCCATTGGAGCTTCTGGGTTATCGCTGTCCTGGCCGTTCTTTGGAACGGGTTCGGATCGTTCGATTTCCTCATGACGCAGATCCAGGGGCAGGAATATCTGCGCCAGATGCTGACCGAGGAGCAGATACAGGATTATCTCACCATGCCGGTTTGGGCGGAGGGTGCCTGGGGGCTGGCAATCGCTTCGAGCATCTTGGCGTCGATCCTATTGCTGCTGCGCCGGACATGGGCGGTGCCCCTGTTTGCGCTGTCGCTGGTATCGATGCTGGTCTCGTTCTTCTACCAACTCGTGATGATGGGCGAGTTAGCCCGATCCGGTATCGCGGCAGCGATTTTCCCTGCCGTGATCGTGGCGATCGGGGTGTTCCTGCTCAGCTACGCGATGCGCCAGGACAAGGCCGGTGTGCTCAGGTAACCGCGTATCAGTTCCGCGCCGCCGGGGCGCCCGTCCGGGAGGCTCAGCCTGCCCTTGCCAATCGATCAGCGGCGGCCTCTTCCACGTCGCGGTCGATGAACCGGTTCTGGAACTCGTTCACGCGGGGCACAATCTCGGTGCGGAACCGCGACCCGTTGAACACCCCATAGTGGCCGACGCCGGGCTGGATATAGTCGGTCTGCATGCTGGAGGGCAGGCTCACGCACAAATCATGCGCGGCCTGGGTCTGGCCGATGCCGGAAATATCGTCCTTCTCGCCTTCCACCGTCATCAGGGCGACATCGGTGATCGCGGCGGGCCGCACAAGCCGGCCGCGATGGCGGAAGATGCCGCGGGCGAGATGGTGCTCCTGGAACACTTTCTGGATGGTCTGGAGATAGAATTCCTCAGTCAAATCAAGGACTGATAGGTATTCATCGTAGAAATCGGTGTGCTTGTCGATGCCGTCACCATCCCCGCCGACAAGGTGATTGAAGAAGTTCCACTGCGCGTCCACATGGCGCGACCAGTTCATGTTCATGAAGCTCGAAAGCTGCACGAAGCCGGGATAGACGCGGCGGAACATGCCCGGCCACGGGCCCGGCACGGTGTAGATCATGTTCTCTTCGAACCATTCGAACGGGCGCTCTTCCGCCAGCACGTTCGGCACCGTGGGAGATTGGCGCGCATCGATCGGCGAGCCCATGAAGGTCATCGTCGCCGGGCGATTGGGGTCGCCCTCTTCCGACATCATCGAAATCGCGGCGAGGACGGGCGGACCAGGCTGGCACACCGCCATCACATTCACACCAGCGCCGACATGGCTGATCATCTTGCGGACGGTGTCGATATAGTCGCTCAGGTCAAACCGGCCGAGCCAGACCGGCGCCATGCGCGCATCCGACCAGTCGGTGATGAACACTTCATGGGTCGGCAGGAAAGCCTCGACGGTGCCGCGTAGCAGGGTGGCGTAGTGACCCGAAAGGGGCGCCACGATGATCAGGCGGGGCTGGGGGCCGGCATTGGGCCCGCGCGCGCGGGCCATCTGCTCGGGATCGCGGCGGAAATGGACCAGGCTGCACCACGGCGACGCCCATGAAACATCAGGCGTGACATTCACGCTCACACTGTTGATCCGGGTCGTATTGAGGTTCCAATCGGGCTTGCCATAGAACCGCGTCGCGCTTTCGAACACATCGGCCATAGCCATCAGCGACTTGCCATAATCGGTGCGCCCGATGGGGTTCAGCGGGTTGTGCAGGGTCACCTTGCTGGCGCGGGCAGCGGCGCGGACCGGCGCCATCACGGCGCGGTTCATCTCAACCAAAGAATACAGCATTTACAACTTTCCCCACCGACTAAACCACGCAATCTGAATTGCTGCGGTGCACCATAGGCATGAATCGGCGCAACCGCAACGTCCTTTGCGGGTTACGCAAGTTTTGCGCCGCACAAAACGCGCATTAGTCTTCGCCGGTCGAAACCGGGCGCAGCACCACCCGGCGATAGCGCGCAAAGCCTTGCTGCTGTTCGATTTCGGCCTGCCGGAACGCGGGATAGTCAGCGCGGGGCGCGGCGATGATGCCCTTGCCACCGAACCAGGCGGCCACCCCATTGGCCCGGCGTTCGGCCAGGCGCCGGTTCTGGGTGTCGCTACCAATCGACGAGGCATAGCCGATCACGTCAATGTCGCGCACCTGCCAGCGCTCAAGCGCCCAGAGCGCCAGGTCCAGGTTCGGCTGCGTACTGTCGGTGATTGCGTCCGACGCCTCATCGAACAGGACCGGCGGCAGCGGCAAGAGCGGCGGGACCAATGTGACGTTCCAGTCGGGGAAATTCCGGCGCAGGCCGGTTTCCATCTCGCGATAGGCGTCGAGCGTGACCCCACGGGTAGGCGCGCCGACAAACACCGCGGTTTGAGCAACCGTATCGACCTGGCTGGCCTGCAGGGGCACCGGCACGGCTTCGGCGATGGTCGCCAACCCTTCGCGCTCGGCCGCCATCTGCTCGATCATCGCGATCTTTTCCCGCAAGGGTTCCGCCAGCGAGCGTTCGGCCATCAGCAGGAAATTCTCGGTCTCCAGCGCCCTGTTTTCATTCACCAGCACCTGGTCGACCGACACTGTCACGGGGCGTCCATAACGGGCCGACAGCTCCGCCCCCAGCACGGGGTTCACATCGGCCACCATGGACGTGGTCATCACCACCGCATTCACGGCTATACCGCCGGCGGGCGGCACGCTGACGCTGAAATCGGAAAGCCGGGCCTTGTCGTCGGCGAAGACCGCCAGCAATTCCCCGCGGATCTGGTTCGAGATGGTGGTTTCCGTGGCGATGTTCCGCAGGGCAAGTCCGAGGGGGACAGACAAGGCGCCGAGCACCAGCAGGATCAGCGTCGATTGCCAGAGCGTGTGGCGAGGGCTGTGTTCCTCGCCGAAACTGTAAAGCCGTGCCAGGCCGACCACGCAGAAAGCGATGGCGAGCAGGTTCGTCATGAACAGGAAGAATGAGCCGCTCGCAATCGTCCAGTCCCCGATTGCGAGGCCAAATCCGACAACGGCCAGCGGCGGCATCAATGCGGTGGCAATGGCGACCCCAACAATTGTCTCACCCTTGCGATGGATCACGGCATAGCCGCCCGCCAATCCGGAAAAGACCGCCACAAGCAGGTCGAACAGGTTAGGCCGGGTCCGCGCCAGGATTTCCGGCGTCGCTTCCTTGAGCGGCGACAGCCACACGATCATGAACGATATGGCCAGGGCCGCAGCGATACCGGCAATCTGGGCGAGGATCGCGGTGCGCAGGGAGGGCCATTCCAGGATCGCGATGGAAAACCCGGTCAGCATGATCGGTCCCATCAATGGCGAGATGAGCATAGCGCCAATGATCACCGCCGGCGATGAGAGCAACAGACCCAGGGTCGCGACCGCGCAGCTCATCACGGTCATGAACAGATACCGCCCGCGCAGATGGCCCTCTTCGCGGACATGCTCGACCACTTCGCCATGGTCGATCCGGCGCGCCAGGCGCTTCAGGCCGACCGTAATCGCGCGGCGCCAGACCGGGCGGCGGGGCTTTGCGGTCAGTGTTCCTGTATCGGGCATGTCGGTCCTCACACAGCCAATCCGGCGCATCCGGTGTGCCGCGTCACACGTGGAAATAGGGTTACAGCGGTCTGGAGCAATCTCTGCCTGCAAGAACCGGCCCGGGGGTCCGTCGCGTCCCGGGCGAAATCAAGCCCGCGGATGGGCGTCCCGGTGGACCGCTTGGAGCCGGGCGGCATCAACACCGGTATAGATCTGGGTCGTGGACAGGCTCGCATGGCCCAGCAGGGTCTGGATCGAGCGAAGATCGGCGCCATTGGCCAGCAGATGGGTCGCAAAGGCATGGCGCAGGGCGTGGGGGGTCGCGGTGTCGGGCAGTCCCAATCGCTGGCGCAGGTCCTGGGTCAGGGCCTGGACGGCGCGGGCGCCGAGCGGGCCACCCCGGACACCGCGAAAGACCGGATCAGATGGTGAGAGGACAAACGGAACAGCGCCCGCATAGGCGTCAAGCGCTTTGCGGACCGGGCCAATCAGCGGAACCAGGCGGAGTTTCTGCCCCTTGCCGAGGACCCTCAACACCTCCGGCGCAGGCAGGTCACCGCGCGAAACGGCCAGCGCTTCGGAAATGCGCAGACCCGCCCCGTAGAGGAGGCTGAGCACGGCCACATCCCGGGCAGAAATCCAGGGCGTATCGGTTCGCTCGGCAGCGTCGGCCAGCATGTCCCGGGCGGCCGGTTCCGAGACGGGCCGGGGCAGACGCGCGCGGCGCCGGGGCCCTTCTAGATAAGCAATTTCCGGCGTTTCGGTGCCGTGCGTCCGGCCGAGCCAGACATAGAAACGCTTGATCGCCGAGAGCGCCCGGGCGGCCGATGCGTCGGACAGGCCGTTATTTCGGCGTTCTGCCAGGAAGGCGCGAACGTCCCGGGCCTTCAGCTTTTCGAGGTGAGCAATCGTCACTTCCTCCCCGTGATGGCGCGCGAGGAAGCCGAAGAAGGCCGCCAGATCCGTGCCATAGGCGAGCGCGGTGTTTTCGGCGAGCCGGCGCTCGGTCCGGATATGGGCCAGGAAGGCAGCGAGGATCTCCATCGGCATGACTTTGGGCGTTCCGGCTTAACGCCCCGTTGCGTCGCCGCCCCCTTTCCGGCAGTTTGCGGCCATGAGCGCCGATACTTTCTCCACCGAAACCGCCCTTGAAACCGATATGCTGGATATGGGGGGCCGGGCCCGCGCCGCCTCTGCGGCGATGGCGACCCTCTCAGCCGACGACCGCACGCGGGGATTGGCCGCCATGGCGGCTGCGTTGAGGCAAGCGACCCCGCAACTGCTGGCGGCCAATGCCGAAGACCTGAAAACGGGCGCGGCCAAGGGATTGTCACCGGCGCTCATGGACCGGCTCGCCCTTGATGAAGGCCGGATTGCCGGCATGGCCGATGGCCTGGAGGCGATTGCCGACCTGCCTGACCCGGTTGGCCGGGAACTGGCACGCTGGACGGTCCCTTCAGGGCTGGATATCGCCCGGGTCGCCTGCCCGCTCGGCGTGATCGGGATCATCTATGAGAGCCGGCCCAATGTCACAGCGGACGCGGCGGGCCTGTGCGTCCGGTCAGGCAATGCGGCGATCCTGCGCTGCGGGTCTGAAAGCACCCAGTCATCGAACGCCATTGCCGACGCTCTGCGCGGCGCACTCGACGCCGCTGGATTGCCCGCCGATGCCATCCAACTGGTCCAGACCACCGACCGGGCCGCGGTCGGCCATATGCTCAGCGGGCTTGATGGCGCGCTCGATGTCGTTGTGCCACGCGGCGGCAAGGGACTGGTCGCCAGGGTCCATGCCGAAGCCCGGGTGCCCGTGATCGGCCATCTCGAGGGCCTCTGCCACATGTATCTCGACCGGGAGGCGGACCTCACCAAAGCGGCCGGGATCATCGTGAATGCCAAGATGCGGCGAACCGGGATTTGCGGGGCGCTGGAAACGCTTCTGGTCGATGCAGCGGTACCGGCGGACACGGTCCGGGAGATTGCCGGGAAACTGGTTGAAGCGGGTTGCGAATTACGTGGCGATGATACGGTCCAGGCGCTCGTGCCGAGTATGAAACCGGCGACGGAAGACGATTGGGCGACCGAATACGTAGCGCCGATCCTGTCGATTGCCAGCGTTGATGGGCTGGACGGCGCGCTCGGCCATATCGCCCGCTATGGCACCAATCACACCGAAAGCATCCTGACTGAAAACGCGGACACAGCCGCCCGCTTCCTGAACACGGTCGACGCATCGATCGTCATCCACAACGCCTCGACCCAGTTTGCCGATGGCGGCCAATTCGGCATGGGCGCGGAAATCGGGATCGCCACGGGCCGGATCCATGCCCGGGGGCCAGTGGGGGCTGACCAGCTCACCATCTACAAGTATGTCGTTCGCGGGACCGGTCAGGTTCGGCCCTGAGGGGCCTTTGTCCCGGGTTTCGCTCATCGCCTGCTGACTCTCACCCCTTGCTTCCATCGGATTGCGCCGCCGCCATGCGCCCATTTTCCATGATCTCGCCGCCCGGCCCGTATCAGGGCCTGCGCGTCGGGCTGTTTGGCGGCTCGTTCAATCCGGCCCATGAGGGTCATCTCCACGTGGCGCAAACGGCGCTCACCCGGTTGCAGCTCGATTGGGTCTGGTGGATCGTGGCGCGCGGCAATCCGCTCAAGGAAAGCCACGGGGTTTTTGCCGCCCGGGCAGCGTCGGCACGGCGGCTGGCCAGCCATCCCCGGATGCGGGTCAGCACGATCGAGCGGGACCTGTCGCTGACCTATACCCGGGACCTGCTGACCGTTCTGGACCAGAGATGCCCCGGTGCCCGGTTCGTCTGGATCATGGGGGCTGACAATCTGTCAGGATTTCACCATTGGGCCGGTTGGCGGGAGATCGTCGGCCGGGTTCCACTGGCCGTGATTTCGCGCCCCGATGCCGGTCCGGGCGCCAAGCTTGGCCGGTTTGCCCAGACCTTTCGGCGCCAGCGATTGCCGGAATCCCACGCCCCGGCCCTGGCCCTTGCAGACCCGCCGGCCTGGACGGTGCTGCACGCACCCTTGCATCCGGCCTCTTCCACCGTCATCCGCAGCCGGGCCAGGGCCCGTAATCCGTTCCGGCGGGAAACCGGTTAATCCGCTTTGGCCAACTTGCGATGCATGATAAGAGCGTTGGTGCGAATAGCCTGAAAGGATCAAAGCCCTGCCTGCACAGATCGAGCGCACGCCGAACGAGGCTCCCCGCCCCGTGGCGACACCGGAAGAGATTTTGGCGAAGGTCATCGACAGCCTGGAAGACGACAAGGCCGAGGATCTTCTCGTTTTCGAGCTTGAAGGGAAGTCCTCCCTTGCTGATCAGATGATCATTGCATCGGGCCGCTCGGCGCGCCACGTCTCCTCGCTTGCGGACCATGTGATGCGGACGATCAAGGACCATGGCAGTCGCCGGGCCCGGGTTGAGGGCCTTCAGAATGGCGACTGGGTTCTGATCGATACCGGCGATCTGATCGTGCATATTTTTCGACCGGAAGTCCGTAGCTTCTACAATCTCGAGCGCATCTGGGGCCCCGATGGCGGACCGGCGGCTGCGGCCTAGGGCCCGGTCAACAGGTTCTCGGCGAGGCGGACGGCCATGCGCATCAGCCTGCTGGCGGTTGGCTCCATGAAGACGGGGCCGGAACGGGCGCTGGTCGATGATTACATTTCGCGGGCCAGCAAGCTGGCGCGGCCTCTGGGCATTCGCGGGGTTCAGGAAATCGAGGTCAGAGACGGCGGCGGGACGGCAGCCGAGGCGGCTCGACTGATCGACAAATGCCCCGAGGCGGCGCAGATCATATTGCTGGACGAATTCGGCGACACACCCCGCTCGACCGACCTGGCGCGGTCGCTGGAACGCTGGCGCGATGATGGCTGTTCTCATCTCTGTTTTCTGATCGGGGGAGCCGATGGCCATGGCGAGGCGGCCAAGGCGGCGGCTGGCAGCCGGCTCGCCTTTGGACCACAAACCTGGCCCCATCGGTTGGTGCGGGTGATGCTGGCTGAGCAGGTTTATCGGGCCTTGAGCATTCTGGCGGGGACGCCCTATCACAAGGCCTGACCGCCGCCGGCGATGCAAACGCCCCGCACATTTTACCCGGTTCGGGCGGCGTGCGGGGCGCGGGGCTTGCAGGCGCTGGGGGGCTGTGGGTGAGGCGCGCCTGCAATTGGGGACCGGCGGTTCTAGCCGGCAAACAGGGGCGCGGCGGGGGCCATGGCGGTCAGGGCAATCAGGGCAGCGACCATCATGAAGACCGAAACCGAGAGGGTTCGGTGGACAATTGGGCTGGTCTGCATGGCGCGGCTCCATTGGGTCTGGCCGCCAGGAAGATCCCCCTCGGCCTTACCTATCAGTCTTGAGCGCGATTGCGCGCAATTACCGGCCCGGTTCGGGCACCTTCGGGGCAAATCGCGACGGAAACGCGGCAGTTTGGACCGCTTGCGCTCTGGCCGTGCGCGCGATAGCCAACGGGCTCGGCTGCTTCCTGGAGGGGAAGGTCTGAATGCGCGATTTCCTCAAGATTTACGGGCCGCTGGCCCTTCTGGCCGTGATCGGCGTGCTGATCGCGCTTCGCTTTGTCGATCCGGCGCCGCCCAAATCGATCACCTTCGCGACCGGCGGCGCCGATGGGGCCTATGCCGCTTATGGTGCCCGGTATGCCAATCTTCTGGCTGAACACGGGGTCGAGGTCACACTGCTGAACACAGCCGGCTCGGTCGATAATCTGCGCCTGCTTCGGGACGGGGAGGCGGACGTCGCGCTGGTCCAGGGCGGGCTGGCGACCGAGGGCGACCGGGGTGCGCTGAATTCCCTCGGCGGGCTGTTCTACGAGCCTTTCTGGGTGTTTGTGCGCGGCGATCTTGAAGTCGAGGATTTCGACGCGCTCAAGCCGCTTCGGGTCGGCATTGGCGGTGAGGGATCGGGTACCCGGATGCTCGCGACCGATCTCCGGCGGGACTATGGACCGGGCTGGGGGCCGCGCTCAGCCTTGCCGATCAGCGGTGCGGCGGCGGCGAACGCACTGGTCAAGGGCGACCTGGATGCGGCGGTTTTTGCGGCCGGCATTTCCGCGCCTTATGTGGACCGGTTGCTGCGCGAACCGGATATCCGGCTGTTGCCGTTCGCGCGGGCACCGGCCCTTTCGCAGCGGCGGCCAGCCCTGGACCGGGCGGTGCTGCTGCATGGGGTGGTCGATATTGCCCGGGACGTTCCACCGGTGGACGTTCCGATGATCGCGCCGGTGGCGCAGCTTGTGGTTGACCGGGACCTGCATCCGGCGATCCAGTCGATCCTTCTGGAAGCGGCGGCAAAGATCCATCGCGAGCATTCCCTGCTGGCCGATGCGGGGACGTTTCCGGCCGATATGCTGACCGACCTTCCGCTATCGGACGAGGCGGCGCGATATTACCGAAATGGCCCATCGGCGCTGCGGCGGTATTTTTCCTTTGGCGTGGCCAATTTCCTGGAGCGGGCCTGGGTGCTGGCCATCCCGCTGCTGACGCTGCTGTTTCCGCTGATCCGGGCGGCACCGCCGGTCTATCGCTGGCGGATCCGGCGCAAGATCTATGTCTGGTACAATGATCTGCGCGAGCTTGAGGAAGAGGGCCGCGAGGCCACGTCGAATGAGGCGCGGGCGGCGACGCGGGACAAATTATCGAAACTGCAGGCCGAGATCGGCAAGCTCGATGTGCCGCTTTCGTATAATGACGAGGTCTATCGGCTCCGAAACCATGTGGCCTTCGTGAACCAACTGCTCGGCAATCTGGACCCGACCCAGAAGATCGAACCGATGGTCTAGACTTGAATTCGCTCGCGGCAGGCTGGCTGCGCCAGCCGTCTCCGCGGGGGCGGCCTGGCCGGCCGGCGGGCGGTCGCCCTTTGGAGCGCTTCCATCAAAGCCGGACCACTTTGGGGCCCGATACGGCCAGGGCCAGCTCAGAGGGCCAGCACGGGCGGCCGCCGCGGCGGGGCCGGGCGGTGTTTTGGGGCTGGCGTGTCGGGTTTGACGGTGGGTGTTCGAGGGTTTTCTAATCAGGCCCGGCGCTATGGCGGGTAAAGAGCGCGTAGGGGCTGGCCGGCGCGCAGCGGGGGTTGAGCCAAGCAAGGCTGGCAAGCGGCCTGAACGGTGCGCAGGGTTTGGTTGAGGGTGCCGGTAATGGCGCCGAATATGGCCTGCGCGTGGGTGAGCGCTTGTGTGAACACGCGCGTCAGACCGGGCGCCGGAGTGTCCGCTGACAGGGCGCGGCGTGCCGCTTCAAGCGCGTCTTCGAACGCACCGTTGGCGAGCAGGGCTGCGCTGGCGGTTTGCTGGTGCCGGCCTGTGAGCGCGAGGAGGCCCTGGAGCTGGGCGCCCGCGGGGGTCGAGTGTGTTTCGTTCAAACCGGTGATCTCGACGCGGCCATTGGGCCAAACCCTGACGCTGGCGCCGGCAATCCCATTTGCGCGCAGATACACGGTCACCGCCAGCAGGTTCATGAGCAGAACCGGCCAGTGGAGCGGGTGTACGCGAGCAAGGGCAATGGGAAGGGCTGAATAATCCATGGAAGAGAGAATACCATGGGACCGGAGGGGGAGGATAAGTTCTGGGGGATTTTCTTTTGGGGGCGCGCTGGCAAGCGGCTCGTGGGCAGGCCCTGCCACAGGCGGCGAGGCCAATCCCGACAGGCCCCGCGCCCATCTGACGCGGGTTTAGACCACCGGCCATGTTGTCAGCTTGAAGGGGGAGTGCTACGCCCCGCAAAACTTGGCGGGCAGGGTTCTCTTGCCTGCCGAATTCGTGTTTGCGAACCGGGTTCCCGCCCTCAGCTGACGGACGATACCTTTGGCCAAAGCCTCCCTCTCTGCTGCTTCCGAAGCGGCGCAGCGCTATGCCAGCGCTTTATTCGAACTGGCCCAGGACAAGGGCCAGCTGGCTGATATCCATCGGGATTTCTCTGCCTTTGCCGCTCTGGTGCGCGAGAATGCTGAACTGTCGGCGCTCGTCAGCTCGCCAGCCTATGGGCGCGCGGAGAAGACCGCGGCCCTGACCGAAGTGGCGAAAGAGGCGGGGGTGTCGCCGTTGCTCGTGAATTTCATCGGGGTGGTGGCGCAGAATGGCCGGTCGCGGGAGCTGCATGGCACCCAGCGCGCCTTTGACACGCTGTACGCCAACCAGCGCGGTGTGCGCCGGGCCACGGTGCGGACCGCCAAGCCGATGTCGGACAGCCAGCGCTCGCGCATGACCGACATCCTTGCCAAGACCGTTGGCAGCAATGTCGAGATTACCGAAGAAGTGGACGCGGCCCTGATCGGCGGCGTGCAGTTGCAAATCGGGTCCAAGCTGGTGGATGCCAGCATTGCCTCGAAACTAGATCGTATGAACGCCGCCATGAAGGGAGCTTGAGCCAGGATGGACATCAGCGCAGCAGAAATCTCAGGCATCCTGAAACGCCAGATCGAGAATTTCGGCATTGAAGCCGAAGTTGCCGATATTGGTCAGGTGCTCTCTGTCGGGGACGGTATCGCCCGGATCCACGGTCTGGACAGTGTCCAAGCCGGTGAAATGGTCGAGTTCGAGAACGGGACCAAGGGCATGGCCCTCAACCTGGAAGCGGACAATGTGGGTGTCGTGATCTTCGGCGACGACCGCGGCATTGCCGAGGGCGACACGGTGAAGCGGACGTCCGAGATTGTGGCCGCACCGACCGGCATGGGCCTTCTGGGCCGGGTGGTCGATGCGCTGGGTGAACCAATCGATGGCAAGGGGCCCATCGCCGATGTGGCAAGCCGGAACCGGGTCGACGTGAAGGCTCCGGGCATTATTCCGCGTAAATCGGTGCATGAGCCGATGATGACGGGCGTGAAGGCGATTGACGGCATGATCCCGGTGGGCCGAGGCCAGCGCGAACTGGTGATTGGCGACCGGCAGACGGGCAAGACCGCGATCTGCATCGACACGATCCTGAACCAGAAACAGACCAATGAAGCGGCCAAGGACGATAGCGAGAAGCTGTTCTGCGTGTATGTGGCCGTGGGGCAGAAGCGCTCGACCGTAGCGAACGTGGTGAAGATTCTCGAAGAGCGCGGGGCGATGGATTATACCGTCGTGGTGGCCGCGACGGCCTCTGAGCCGGCGCCGCTGCAGTATCTGGCGCCCTATACCGGCTGTACCATGGGCGAGTATTTCCGCGACAATGGCATGCATGCGCTGATCATCTATGATGATCTGTCCAAGCAGGCCGTGGCGTATCGCCAGATGTCGCTGCTGCTGCGCCGTCCGCCGGGCCGGGAAGCCTATCCGGGCGATGTGTTCTACCTGCACTCGCGCCTGCTGGAACGTGCGGCGAAGCTGAATGATGATGAGGGCAACGGGTCCCTGACGGCGCTGCCGATCATCGAGACGCAGGCCAATGATGTGTCGGCCTATATCCCGACCAATGTGATCTCAATCACCGATGGCCAGATCTTCCTGGAGACCGACCTGTTCTATCAGGGCATCCGCCCGGCCGTGAATGTGGGGCTTTCGGTGTCGCGAGTTGGCTCCGCAGCGCAGACCAAGGCGATGAAGAAAGTGGCTGGGTCGATGAAGGGTGAGCTGGCGCAGTATCGCGAGATGGCGGCGTTTGCGAAGTTTGGCTCCGACCTCGATGCGGCGACGCAGAAGCTGCTCAATCGCGGGGCGCGGCTGACGGAACTGTTGAAGCAGCCGCAGTACAGCCCGTTGCAGATGGAAGAGCAGGTGGTGGTGATCTATGCCGGCACGCGGGGCTATCTCGATGAGGTGCCGCTTGGTGATGTGGTGCGGTATGAGGAAGAGCTGCTGACCCATATTCGCGGGCAGAAGGGCGACCTGCTGAAGAAGATCCGCGAGGAGAAGGCGCTGTCGGACGATGTCGAAGCGGGCATCAAGGACACGCTGGACGCTTTCACCAAGGCGTTTGCCTAGACGCCCGACCGATAAGGACTCCGAGACGCAGCCATGCCCAGCCTCAAGGACCTGAAAAACCGGATCACGAGCGTGAAGTCCACGCAGAAGATCACCAAGGCCAAGCAGCTTGTGGCGGCAGCGAAATTGCGCCGGGCGCAGGAGGCCGCAGAAGCGTCACGGCCCTATGCCCAGAGGCTGGCGGCGGTGATCGCGAACCTGTCTTCGGCAGCCGGCAGCGATGGCGGTGGGCCGAAACTGCTGGCAGGGTCAGGCTCTGACCAGGTGCATCTGGTGCTGGTGATGACGGCGGAGCGGGGCCTGTGTGGCGGGTTCAACGCCAATACGGTGAAGATGGCGCGGACCGTGATCGGGGAGCTACGCGCCGAGGGCAAGACGGTTAAGATTATCACCATCGGCAAGAAGGGGCGCGAACAGCTCGGCCGGGATTATGGCGACCTGTTTGTGGACCATGTGGACCTGTCGGTGGTGAAGCAGAACGATTTCACCGAACCGGCGCTGGCGTTGGGCCAGGAGCTGACGCGGCTGTATGAGGCCGGCGAGTTCGACGTGGCGACGCTGGTCTATTCGGAATTCAAGTCGGTGATGTCTCAGGTTCCGACGGCGCAGCAGGTGATCCCGGCGGCTCCGCCCGAAGATGCCGAAACGATCGACCTGAACGGGGCGATCTACACCTATGAGCCGAGCGAGGAAGAGATCCTCGAAGCGCTGCTGCCGCGCTATATCACCATGCAGCTGCTGTCGGCGATGCTGGAGAGTGCGGCCGGGGAGCAGGCGGCGTCGATGACGGCGATGGACAATGCCACGCGTAATGCGGGCGATTTGATCGGCGATCTGTCGCTGCAGTATAACCGGGCTCGCCAGGCGCAGATCACCAAGGAGCTGATCGAGATCATCTCCGGCGCGGAAGCACTGTAGGGGACGGACATGAGCTTCTGGGTCTATGAGAACACGATTTCGAAGCGGGGGCGTATCCACCTCTCGACGTGCCGGTATTGCAATGACGGCATGGGCGTGGGCGGTGACCAGACCAATGATGATGACACCTGGCACGGCCCGTTCGACACGTTCGAGGGCGCTGAAAAGCTGGCCAAGACACTGGACTACAAGGATGTGCGCCCGTGTGGGGTGTGCAAGCCGCAACTGGTCGAGCGGGATGCGCTGAAGCCGGCGCCGCCGGAAGAGGTGGGCGCTGTGACGGCAAGCGCCGGGTCCGCGCGTGCGAAACCTGCGCCGAAATCATCCCCGAAATCCCCTGCGGCAGCCCCTGCCGCGACCCTGACGGCGGCGGCTGCAGCTGCTGCCCCTGCCCCAACGAAAACGAAAGCGCGTAAAACCGCTCCCAAGGAGACGAGCCGCATGAGTACCGCTGCCAACGTAAAAGGCCAGATTTCCCAGGTCATCGGCGCTGTTGTCGATGTGGAGTTTGACGGCCACCTGCCAGACATCCTGAACGCCCTCGAGACCGACAATAATGGCAGCCGCCTCGTGCTCGAAGTGGCCCAGCATCTGGGCGAGAACGCGGTGCGGACCATCGCCATGGACTCGACCGAAGGCCTGGTGCGCGGCCAGGACGTGGCCGATATGGGCGCGCCGATCCAGGTGCCGGTGGGGCCTTCGACCCTGGGTCGGATCCTGAACGTGATTGGCGAGCCGATCGATGAGCGCGGACCGGTGGACACCGAACTGCGCCGCGGCATCCACCAGGTGGCGCCGGAATTCGTCGACCAGTCGACCGAGAAGGAAGTGCTGGTAACGGGGATCAAGGTGATCGACCTGCTGTGCCCCTACACCAAGGGCGGCAAGATTGGCCTGTTTGGCGGCGCCGGCGTGGGCAAGACGGTGCTGATCCAGGAATTGATCAACAATATCGCGAAACTGTTCGGCGGCTATTCGGTGTTTGCCGGCGTGGGCGAGCGGACCCGCGAGGGCAATGACCTCTATTTCGAGATGCAGGACGCCAAGGTGATCGACCTTGAGGGCGAGAGCCGGGCCACGCTGGTCTATGGCCAGATGAACGAGCCACCCGGCGCCCGCGCCCGCGTCGCCCTGGCCGGGCTGACCCAGGCGGAGTATTTTCGGGACGAGGAAGGCAAGGATGTGTTGTTCTTCGTGGACAATATCTTCCGCTTTACCCAGGCCGGCGCCGAAGTGTCGGCCCTGCTCGGCCGGATCCCCTCGGCGGTGGGCTATCAGCCGACCCTGGCGACCGATATGGGCCAGTTGCAGGAGCGGATCACCTCGACCTCCAAGGGCTCGATCACCTCGGTGCAGGCGGTCTATGTGCCAGCCGATGACTTGACCGACCCGGCCCCTGCCACCTCGTTTGCCCACCTTGACGCGACGACCGTTCTGAACCGGGCGATTGCCGAAAAAGGCATCTATCCGGCCGTGGAC
>JBCCBN010000030.1:0-22744 GCA_039034035.1 Pseudomonadota bacterium | reverse complement strand
CCTCGACGCCAAGCCCAAGGCGCAGCACTTCCCGCTGCTCAGCAATCTGGAGACGGATTTCTACATGCTGGGCTGGGGCGTACCGACCTACGACTCGGAGTATATCTTCAACTTCCTCGTGCATGGTCGTGGCGAGAAATACGGCTCGTGGAATGCGACGCGCTACACCAATGACGATCTGAATGCGAAGATCCAGAGCCTTGCGTCGAACACCGACCGGCATGACCGGCCAGTCTTCGGGTCGGGGCACGTGGGTGACGCCGAAGGTGTGCCAGACGACGATGTCGGTGTTCTCGACCGGACGATTCTTGGCGGCATAGGCAGTCAGCCCAACCCCGCCGGGATGGAGGTTGGTGAACGGACCTGCGCCAGCATAGTGCTCCGACTTTTCGTAGGGTGTGACCCAAAGATTGTGCCGTCCGAAGCCGCCGCGTTTACCCGATACCGTGTCTTCGGTGGGTAACAGGGTGGGCGAGGATTGCGGGAGCAATTTGTAGGCGACGGGCTTGCCGAGGCCGTTCTTCACATTCGGATTCTCGATCCGCCAGTTGCGGCTGGCTGCGGGATGGATGTCGCGACGGGCGTCCGCCTCGCGTGTCAGCACGCGCCGGGTCGCTTCGAAGCCGGCGCCGTAGGGATGGGGATCGTTGGCGATCGGGACCACGTCGGTCTCAACCACCGTGTTGTCCTGGCCATCGAGATTGAAGTCCAGTCGGAAGCAGAACATGTGCTGGTGTATCGGCGATGTGAGCCCAGGCCCGATGAGTGGCGCGCTACCCGCGCCCTCGCCGTTTTCTGCGATTGAGACCGCGATGATCCCGGTGAGCTTCACTTCAAGCTGGATGTTGCCGTCCTGGTAGAAGTACCAGAAGAAGCCGTATTCATAGTTTCCGATCGTGTGGATCATGGAAACAACGAGACGGCGCGAGCGGCGTACCTCCGGCGGCAAGTCCGGGCGGAAGACATTGGTATGCTTCCAAAGGATGCCGAAGTCTTCCTCGTGCAGGCAGACGGCATTTTCGAGCGTGTACGGATTGCCATCCGAGGCCAGCATGACCGCGTCGAAATAGTAGATTTCACCGAGGCAGTCGCATCCGAGTTTCAGGGAGTTGCCCATCTGGCCGAGGGCGGTTTCGCCGGCGTCGAAGGCATGCTTCCAGTACTGGATGGGGTTTGCGTCACCATAGGGCACAACCATTTCCGACAGCGACGCGCGATAAAGAATGGACCGGTCGCGACCGTCATCACTGTAGCGCACATCATGGAGCACGAGCCCTTCGATCGGATGCACGGAAATGCGGATATGCCACTTCTGCCACTTGATGACGTGGCCTTCGACCTCGAAGCTCGGTCCGTCCGGTTGGGTAATGTCGAGCGGCTTCAGGTCCTCGCGCATGGTCTCGACAAAGCGCGCGGCATAGTCCGCCGGCGTATCGGGGATCGGCGTAACCCCGTGATCCTGGACAATCACCTTACCGCTATCAACATCGACAATTGCGACGAGGCCGCCGATCGGGCGCGCATAATGGTTGTCATCGGGATGGGTGTGGAGGAACGCAACGGCCCGTAGCACGCGGCCCTCGGGCATTTCCGGCGGTCGCACCCCGGCGAGCCAGGGCTCAATGTGCACGAGGGACGTGTCAATAATGCCGCGCTTCTCCAATGCGGCCAGCCAATCGGGATGGTCTGCCAGCGCGCTGTAGAGCGCAAGAGCGTCTTCTCCGTTCAGGGGCGCTTGGCCGTCCTCCACCCAATGGAACGCCTCCAGAGAATTGTCTGTGATCGCCACGGTCGCTTCGAAGCTCTGGCCCTTGTCGCGATCATGCCCGATCAGTTGGATGCGTCGCTCCACGGGCGCACCCGGTTTGAAGCCGAGCACGACCGCCTTGTCGGGTTCCACGCGCATGCCACAGGAGAAAAAGCTCCGCTCGCTGAGCAGGGCCTCTTGCCGAACAATCGATACGGCTTGAGCCAATTCGTCGGCGGTGCATGGGTCCAGCGGGTGGCGGCCTGGTCTCGTCGTCATGCTTAGACTTCCTCCGATAGGTTTTGTTTCCGGTCGTCCGGTTTGACGTGGACGAGCGCGCGCAGTCGGCGACGCAAATCCTCCGGATCTGCATTGCGCCGGGTCAGGCTCTCCAGTTCGAACGCCCGGAAGACAGCGAGCATGAGGTGTGCAGACTGTCGCGGCTGGGCCGCGCCAGCCGCTTCCAGGCGCGCTTCAAGACGGGCAATCAAAGCGTCTTCCCAAGCGCGCACTGCGCGTCCAATTTCTTCATTGCGTGCGGCGAATAGAATGAGTTCGTATTCGGCCAGCACACGGGAGGGGTCCAGGAATTCACGCGCGTGATAGCGCACGAGCCCCTCGATGACACCATTGATCCCCTTATCCCGAACGCTCGCTGATATCTCGCTGAGCTGGCCATCCACAGTGCCTATGTAATGCCGAAATGCTTGCAGGATAATGTCTTCGCGAGAGGCGAAATGGTGGGTGACCGCGCCGCGTGTCAGTCCGGCTTCATCGGCCACGCGCCGATAGGTGACGGCCTGAGCCCCCGCTGTAGCGATGACGCGCAAGGCTGCTTCGAGAAGCTGCTCACGGCTCCGCGCGCCCTTTGCGTTCACGCCGCGATCTATCACTCGGTCCAACACCATAGTTGATGCATAACGCGATACATGACAAATGTCACGAGAATCAGGTTCGGAACCGCGCTCTTGGGCCAGGAGACCTGCGCCCCAATCGCTTCAGGTTCGTCTGCGGGGATTAGACCGTCACCCGACGAGGAGCAGGACGTCGATGCGCAAACAGGTCCGGCAGGAGAGTGGAACCTTGCTTTGGGGGCTGCTCTTTAGGGCGTCCCGAGAGGTGAGCGAGGAGGATGTCGCGTATTTCCGGGAGCACCCGGACCAGATCGAGGATGTCAGTGCGCCGATCCATCTGCACCGCGCCTTCCTGTTCGTTGGTTTTCTGATCGGTATTGGCCTCGTCGGCCTGTCCAGGGCCCTCACACATTTCGATTGGCTTGCCGCGGTTCACCCCGCCCTTGAGGCATTCTTGGTCGATGTCGTCTTCGAAGTCGGCGCAGCGCTCATCGGAGCGGCGATCGTTACCTACGTCCTCGTCATCGTGCTGAAGGAGCAGCAGGTGAGTGCTCGAAAGTGGCGCACCGAGCTAAGAAAGCGAATAAGCGACAAACCGCCTCCAAATGAGAGGGGCGGACAAACTTGATGACGAGAGCGAGCAATCGTTCCCATCGCAAGCGTACGTATCCTTACGTCTTTTGTAGAGACAATTGCGGCCAATCGCATTCGCGAACCGAAAGACCGCTTCCGGCGAATTGCAGTCTCTCAGACCGTTGCGGTTTAACGGCTGCTATGCCGCCGAAAGGAGGCATATTAGCTCGGGGCCACAACCGGCGGCTTCCGGCGACTAGCTGCCGGATCGGGTTTGGGTCCTAGTGCCCGCCAAAGGCCATCAGTGCGGTGACCGGCACCCCGTGCGCCTCGATGCGTTTGGCGCCGCCAAGGTCTGGCAGGTCGACCAGGAACACCGCACCGACAATATTCGCCCCGCCCCGGCGGAGGAGCTTTACCCCCGCCTCAGCGGTGCCGCCAGTGGCAATGAGATCATCCACCAGCAGGACGGTTTCGCCCACGCCCGTGCCATCGGTATGCATGTGCAGGGCATCGGATCCGTATTCCAGATCATAGGTTTCCGACAGCGTCTCATAGGGCAATTTCCCCGGCTTTCGGAGCGGCAGGAAACCCGCGCCAAGTTCGCACGCAATCGCGCCACCCAGGATGAAGCCGCGCGCATCGATGCCGGCAACCTTCTGCACGCCCTGGCCGCGATAGGGATCCGCCATCTGCGTGATCGCAGCCTGGAACGCGCCGGCGTGCCCCGTCAGGGTCGAGACATCGCGGAACATGATGCCGGGCTTGGGATAGTCCGGAATGGTGCGGATATGCGCTTTCAGATCCATGACGCGCTGGCCCTCTTCGCTTGGCAGGCCGCGACGGCCCTGGCGTCACGGTCGGAGGTCGAGAAGACAGGAAACCAGCAGATCAGGGCGCCACGATCAAGCCGTGTTGACGCCAACCGGCGGGGAGGGCGGGCTCGCCGGCGGGTCTTCGGGGTGAAGCGGGGTCACCGGCTTGGGCTTTCTGAGATTGAAGCGAAAGCCGAACGGGGCCCGCGGATCGGCTTTCCGGTCATACTGCATGGAGTAATATTCGTGGGCGGTGTGGGTCAGCGGCGCCGGGGTCAGCGTCATGCCATACTGGCGCAACCGGTCCACCACTTCGTCGCGCAGATGCATGTTGGGGAACGCATCGGTGCGGAAATTGTGGCGTTTCATCCAGTCGCGCACCAGCCAGGACCGGGTCGGCTCGGCTTCGACCGGCCGCGCGCCGCCATGCTCCTCCCAGAGATAGAGCGTAACAATAGCGTCGATGATCGTGTCGATGGAGGCATCGATCTCCGGCTTGGCGCCCGTGCCCTTGGCGAGGGCGGATTTCAGGTCGAGCTTACGCGATTCCAGCGTCAGATAGGTGGCGCCGAACACCGAGAGCGCATTGCGGTTGGCCGCGATGGCATGGGCGAAGATGGCATCCATCTGCGGATGGTGGATCGGCATCAGATCGCCAGCCGCGGCCTGCTCGCCACGCGCCAGCGGGCTGAGCTCGGCCATGAAGCGCTGGATGGTGAGCCGAAGCTCATGGCCGACCCCGGCCAGGGCGCTGCGCGCAACTTCCTGGCGCTCGTCCCGGTCCAGATACATGATCCAGGCAACCGTCACAGCCGCGGCAACCAGTGCGACCAGCGCCAGCGTCTGAAACTCTACACTGGACATGGGCTTCTCCCGTGTTGTCGGGGGTGTCCTAGCAAAACGCTTGCCGGGCGTCGAATCGGGCCGGTGTCACCGCCCAACCCCGAGGGCCAACAGCGTCAGTTGCCGAGTGCGCGTCCGGCCACCGCGTCGAGCTTGGCCAGAAGGGCTGGGTCTCGCGCATCGGGCGCAGTGATCAGGGCATGGTCGAGGCAGGTCTCGATGTTCTGGGGCGACGGCGTGCGGGCCGGTTCGGACAAGGTTTTGCACAGGGCAATGATCGCGCCGCGGGCATGGGCCGCGTTCTGCTGCATGATCTCCAGGACATTGGTGACCGAGACCGCGTCTTCTTCCTCGTGCCAGCAATCATAGTCGGTGACCATGGCGAGCGTCGCGTAGGGCAGCTCCGCTTCGCGGGCCAGCTTGGCTTCGGGCATGTTGGTCATGCCGATCACATCGCAGCCCCATTGGCGGTAGAGCCGGCTCTCGGCGAGGGATGAGAATTGCGGGCCTTCCATGGCGAGATACGTGCCGCCGCGGTGGAGGGTGACGCCCTGGGCCTGCACCGCGTCAGCGCCGAGGCCGGACAAGCGTTCGCATACGGGGTGGGCCATTGAGACATGGGCGACCATGCCGGGGCCGAAGAAGCTCTTCTCGCGAGCAAAGGTGCGGTCGATGAACTGGTCCACCGCGACGAAATCGCCTGGCGCATACGCCTCCTTCAGCGATCCACAGGCCGAGAACGACAGCACGTCAGTGCAGCCGGCGCGCTTGAGCGCGTCGATATTGGCCCGATATGGCACAGCGGTGGGGGTCAGCCGGTGGCCCTGGCCGTGGCGAGGGAGGAAGACGAGGTCCACGCCATGCAGACGCCCGCGCAGCAGCGGCGCAGAGGGCGCACCCCAGGGCGTATCGATCACCGCCTCATGAGCGTCTTCCAGGCCGACAATATCATAGAGGCCTGAACCGCCGAGAATACCGAGTGTCCATTGGGTCATGGGGAGGGGGTGTCCTTTCGCGTCGCCTGAAGTGCCGTTTCGAGCGCTTGGGACATGTCTGGGATATCGCGCTCGAGGAAGCGCCAAAGGGTGAGCGGGTCAACAATATCGTAGCCGTGCGCGAGAATGTTCCTTGTGCCGATAACGTCGGACCACGGAATGGTCGAAGATACTGTCCGGGCGAGATAGCCTCGGTCTGCCCGCTCGATACGGGCGGCCGCTCCGCCGAGGGCGAGTATGCCATAGCTGATCATCCAGACATGGTCGCCGTCCGCTTCCAAGACCGCCAAGCTGATCCGGTCCCGGATCGCGAGCAGGCGATTACAAATCGAAGCCATGTCGAAGAGAAGGAGTGTTTCGTCCTCCATCAGAAGATGGCAGCCATTTCCCGCTCAATCATCGCCTTCCGGAAGAGGTTTGTGACCTCGCCCGAGTAAAGATCGACCTTCCGCCCAAGTGTCTCCCCCAGTTCGCGACCAATTCGGATGATATCCAGGAGAGACACGGCCTCCCGGCCGACCGTTGCCAGCAGATCGACATCGGAATCCGGCCCCGCATCGCCTCGGGCGACCGAGCCGAACAGGGCCAGGTGTTCGATCCCCTGGGCCTTGAGGTCGGGCTCCATGGCCCTGAGGGTCGCTATGATCTCGTCGCGGTCCATGGCTGAGAGATGCCGCTTCCGGGCCGCTTGTTCAACCCGCGCGCATTCCCCCCCCGGGAGAAAGAAAAAGCCGCAGCCTGGGGCTGCGGCTTTGACCAGCTCAAAGCGGAACGCCGCTAGTGCGAGACGTTGCGCCAGATACGCTTGTAGGAGAACCAGAGCAGGATGGCGAGGATGGTCAGGTAGATCATCACGGCCAGGCCCAGCGATTTCCTGTTGGTCTGTTTGGGTTCGGCGGCCCAGGCCAGGAATTGGGCCACGTCATAGGCCATCTGGTCGACCGTCGCTTCAGTGCCGTCGAGATACTCGACCCGGCCCGGCATCAATTGGGGCGACATGGCAAGGAAGCCGCCATAGGGCACGTGGCGCGGGTCGCCATCCCATTGGGGGGTTACGTCACCGGCCATGTAGGGATTGTAGTACTGCCCGGTCGGCTGGGTCAGCGTGCCGCCATGCTCGGGATGGTCCTCATCCTCGATCACGAGTTCGGGCGAGAAGGCGTTCTCAGGATAGCCCTTGATCAGATTGTAGATGTAGTTCGCCCCGCCATGGCGCGCCTTCACGATCACCGAGAAGTCTGGCGGATAGGCGCCATTATTCGCGGCGCGCGCCATCTGCTCATTGGCGAATGGAGAGCGGAACCTGTCAGACGGGCGGGCGGGCCGGGTGACGGGGTCGCCGAACTCGTCAGGCGCCGCGTCGACCACCGTATCCATCGCGGCAATCGCCTTGACCTGCGGGTTATCGTTCGGGTTCGGATAGGCCGGGTCGTAATACGGCCCGCCCGGCTCGCCCAGGTTGCGATAGCTCATCAGCTTGAGGCCGTGACAGGAGGCGCAGACCTCCTTGTAGACCTGGAAGCCGCGCTGGACGCTGTCCATCTCGAACTTGCCCAATGGCCCTTCGAACGGAAAGCCCTCCTCAGGGCCTTCAGCGTGTTTCGCGCCGCCAGCTGCCGCAGCCGTGCCCGCCAGCGCGAGGCCGATACCGGCGAGGAAAAGTGTGCGCAGTCGTTTCATGGCCTACGCTCCTACTCTGCCGCCGCGGGAAGGACAGTCCCGGCGGTGTCGCTATGGTGACCAAGCACCGATTTATGGATCGATTCAGGCTCTTCCTTCGGCTGTTCGCGCAAGCCGAGCACCGGCAGGATCACGAGGAAATAGGCGAAGTAGTAGAGCGTCAGGATCTGGCCGAGATGGAGGAAGGTGAACGCGGGCGCGACCTGCACGCCCATGGATGCGCCAACGTCGGCGCCCAGCCCCTCCATATAGGTGCGGGCCTCCTCATACTCATCGAACGTGTCGGTGGCCGGCAAGCCGTTCGCATCGGTGTGCGAGACCACGAGCTTGTCATCGCCGAGCTTGATCACCGGATTGTCGGGATTGGTCGCCCCGACCCAGCCGAGCAGGAGACAGGCAACCACGAAGCCGAAGAAGAACTGCTTGGCCACGGGCCGGTAGCGCATGGACTTCACCTTGGACGTATCCAGCCACGGCACCACGAACAGGACACCGATCGAGGCAAACATGGCGATCACACCCAGCAGTTTGGCGTCCAGCGGGCCGATATCGAAGGTGATGGCGCGCAGGATCGCGTAGAAGGGCAGCAAGTACCATTCGGGCACAATATGCGCCGGCGTCACCAGCGGGTTGGCTTCGATATAGTTGTCGGCGTGACCCAGCACGTTCGGCGCATAGAACGCGAAAGCGGCGAACACGATGAAGAACACCACAATCGCGAACCCATCCTTCACCGTGTAGTAGGGGTGGAAGGGGACGGTGTCCTTTTTCACGTCCTGGACCTCAACCCCGGTGGGGTTGTTGTTGCCTGGCACGTGCAGGGCCCAGATGTGCAGGATCACGACACCAGCGATCACGAAGGGCAGCAGGTAATGCAGCGAAAAGAAGCGCTGCAGCGTCTGGTTGCCGATCGATGGTCCGCCCATGAGCCAGGTCTGGATGCTCTCGCCGACCAGCGGGATAGCGCCAAACAGGCCAATGATCACATTCGCGCCATGCAGGGACATCTGGCCCCAAGGCAACATGTAGCCGAGGAAAGCCGTTGCCATCATGAGCAGGAAGATCACACAGCCCAAGATCCACAACACTTCACGCGGCGCCTTGTACGAGCCGTAATAGAGCCCGCGGAACATGTGCATGTAGACCGCAAGGAAGAAGAAGGATGCGCCAACGGCATGAGTGTAGCGGAGCAGCCAGCCATAAGGCACATCCCGCATGATCCGCTCGACCGAGGCGAAGGCTTCATCGACGCTGGCCGTATAGTGCATCGCCAGCACGATGCCGGTGACGATCTGGACCACCAGGCAGATCGCGAGGATGCCGCCAAACGTGTACCAATAGTTCAAATTCTTCGGCGTCGGAAAGTCGACGAAGCTGTCATAGACGAGGCGCGGCAAGGGCAGGCGCGCGTCGATCCATTTCTCGAACCCGGTCTTCGGGTCGTAGGTGGATTGATGTCCGCTCATGGAATGCGTGCCTCCTAAAGAGAAATATTGACGACGGTGTCGGAAACATAAGTGTAGGTCGGCACCGGAAGATTGGTCGGCGCGGGACCCTTCCGGATGCGCCCGGACGTATCATAGTGCGAGCCGTGGCAGGGGCAGTACCAGCCGCCATAGTCGCCGAGGTTGCCACCGCCCGGACCTACGGGAACGCAGCCCAGATGGGTGCAGGCGCCGGAAATCACGAGAATAGCGGGGTTCAATGCCCCGCTTGGGGTCGGCACCAGCCGCTCATCATCGGTTTCAGGGTCGCGCATGGTGCCGACATTCGCCGATTCCGCCGCTGCGATCTCGGCTGCAGTCCGGTGGCGGATGAAGAACGGTTTGCCGCCGATGAGGACGCGGATCTCGCTGCCTTCCGGCACTTTCGAAATATCCACTTCCAGGCTGGACGCCGCTTTGGTGTCGGATGCCGGGTTCATCTGGTCGACAAAGGGCCAGGCAACAAACAGGCCGCCCATGCCAACGGCCGTACCGGCAGCAATATGGATAAAATCGCGCCGGTCTTCATCGGTGTCGGCGGCTCCGGGATTGACTGTATCCGTACTCATCTTTCAGACCTCGGTCCTTGGTTCACCCCGGATGTAGACTTTGCGCTGGGCTCGCACCTGCGCCATGTCACCGCATATCAGGGTTGATCGCATTTCGTGTCCGGATAAGCAGGTTCATCCGCAATCTCAATCGGGCGTTTGCGCGCAGGGGCAAAAGAGATGTTGGCCGCTCTTGCGGGTGGACGTCGGCGGCGATCAAAGGTCAGGTGTGAGAAATCACGCTGGCGGGTCGGGAGCGGCCCGGATTTCAGACGGAAGGACAGGGCGATGACGGACAGTGATGCAGCGCTGGAGGCGCGCAAGACCCAGGCCGCGACCTGGTTCAAGGCCTTGCAGTCGGACATCATCGCCCGGTTCGAAGCGCTCGAGGACGAAGCGTCCCGGCCGCTCTACAAGGGCATGCCGGGCCGGTTCGAGCGGATCGACTGGTCACGCGGCGATGGCAGCGAAGACCTTGGCGGCGGTACAATGGGCGTGATGCGGGGCCGGTTCTTCGAAAAGGTCGGGGTGCACTTCTCCGAAGTGTATGGAACCTTTTCCGAAGCCTTCGCCGCCCAGATCCCCGGCGCTGACAAGAGCGATGGCCGGTTCTGGGCCTCGGGCGTGTCGCTGATCGCGCACTTGCATAATCCGCGCGTGCCGGCCGTGCACATGAACACGCGGATGCTGGTCACCTCCGATGCCTGGTTCGGCGGCGGCGCGGACCTGACTCCCCTGCTGGAGGGGCAACGCAGCCAGGACTTTGCCGACGCGGTGGACTTTCACGCCGCGATGGAAGCGGCCTGTGACAGCTACACCTCCGTCGATTACCCCAAGCTGAAAGCCTGGTGCGACGAATATTTCCACCTGCCCCACCGCGATGAGCCGCGCGGGATTGGCGGCATTTTCTACGACCGGTTCAATTCCGGGGACTGGGACGCCGACTTTGCCTTCACCCAGACCGTCGGCCGCGCTCTTGCCGATGTCTACCCGATGCTGGCCCGCCGGCGGATGCATGAGGGCTGGTCCGACCAAGAACGCGAAGAACAACTCATCCGCCGGGGCCGCTATGTGGAGTTCAACCTCCTGTACGACCGCGGCACCACATTCGGCCTCAAGACCGGCGGCAATGTGGACAGCATCCTGTCCTCCATGCCGCCGGTGGTGAAGTGGCCTTAGGGGGCCGGGTGACAGACATAGTGTCGAAACGATTGGCTTGAGGGCGACCCCCGCCCGCCGCGGGCAGTATCACAGGAAAACCCGTCAACCTCCTGCATGACCGGTGCTTCGCTTTAGCCAATCAGCATAGGCTGCTTCGTCGATTTCAGATGCTGCAAGCATAAGCGTTTGAGCCAAGCGATCAGCCATTGGCGCCGTTAGCTCCAGCCCATTTGCCTTCAGAAATGTCAGGTAAGCAACAAACCCCGTGCGCTTGTTGCCGTCGAGGAAGGGGTGGTTCTGAATGATACCGCCTGCATACATCGCCGCCAAAGTGCAGGTGTCCGTCTCGCCATACGAGAAAGCATTGCACGGGCGAAGAATTGCGCTTTCGAGAAGCCCTTCATCGCGCAGGCCGGGCAAGCCGCCATGCTGGGCGATCTGCTGGTCGTGAACCCTGAGAAAAAACGCTTTCGGCAGCCAGACCGGCTCGGTCATTTGGCCAAAGCTCGTAAGACAGTGCGGTTCTCGTCCATGATTTCCTCGGCCATCGCCATCAGATCATCAACGTCCTTGTCATTGACGCAAAGTTCCAGAACGCCTTGCGACTTGAGTACATAGCTGATTTCGTCGCCGACCGTTGCGCCAAGTTTTTCAAGGACGTCTTTCGGAAAGATGACACCAACCGAATTTCCGATTTCGCGAAGCTTCAACGAGGACATCGCTTTCTCTCCGTTATAACTTTGGTAATAACTTAAGGCTCGTTCCGGTGCGCTGCAAGGCGAACCTGAAGATCTTGACGGTTTGATTGGAAATCGCTGTCGATCCACCGCGCTTCTGCGGCCCGCAAGGCTTCACCGATGGCCGGGCCGGTGAGGCCGGCGGCTTTGGCGTCTGCGCCGCCCAGGGGGAAGCGGGGCGGGGTCCACGTGCGGACGAGGGAGAGGAAGGGCTCGGTCACCGGGGCATTGGAGCGGGCGTGCTCGACAAGGGCGCGGTCAAGCACGGCTTCGGCACCGTACCGGTAGAGTGCCGCGCGGATGGCGGCCGGTGGCCCGGCGCCAACGGCCGGCAGGTCCGGATTGGCCCAGGCGCTGAGCCGGCCATGATCGCTGCGCGACAGGCGCAGGCGACCCGCGAACTGGTCGATCCAGCCCTGCGACCCCGGAACCAGCGTCAGCAGCCGCCGCATCGGATCGGGCGCTTCGCCCGCCGCCCGCTCGGCCGCCACCAGCCGAACGGTGCGGTGCGCCCCGCCCAGATCGTCGCCGATGATCGCCGCCAGCACTGACGTCTCCTGCATCGCCTGCACCGCCGCACCCGGGCGCGGCGCCGCCAACAGCTTCCTGAACTCCTTCCACACGCGCTCGGCCGCGATCTGCGCCAGCCCAGCCTTCTGGCGCTCACACGCGGCGAGGCCCGCCGCATCCATCTCCGCGCCATACCAGGCATTGAACCGGAAAAAGCGGAGGATGCGGAGATAGTCCTCTTTCAACCGCTGGTCCGCATCGCCGATGAAGATGACCCGGCCCGCCGCAGCGTCCGCGATGCCGCCTCCGGTGGGGTCATGCAGCGTACCGTCGGGCGTGACATAGAGCGCATTGAGGCGGAAATCGCGGCGAGCGGCGTCTTCGGCCCAATCCTCGGTGAAGGCTACCACGGCCCGGCGGCCATCGGTCTCCACATCCCGGCGCAAGGTGGTGATCTCGATCCCCTCGCCGCCGATGACCGCCGTTACCGTGCCATGGTCGATACCGGTGGGAATGGCGCGGATACCAGCAGCCTTGAGCGCCTCCATCACCGCGTCTGGTGGGAGCTGCGTCGCAATATCCAGATCGTCCACCGGCCGGCCCATCAGCGCGTTTCGCACGCACCCGCCGACAAACCGGGCCGAGCCCGGGCGCCGCGCTTGCAGGGCGTCGATCACCGATCGGCTGGCCGGTGCCGACAACCAGTCCGCCTCGAGCTTAGCGGGTGTCGTCACTGGTCTCGCTGGGCGTTTCCGAGGTCTCCGGCGCCGGCTCGCCCTCGCGCGGCGGGCGGGTCACCTCATCGGCCCGGGACACATCATCGCGCGGCCGTACACCGAATCCACGCGCCGCCGAGCCCGGCGAATCCGTGGACGGGGCACCGACATTGATGATCTCCCGGGATTCAGCACACGGTCCCTGGGAGCCAGGCACCAGCACTCCGTTCTCGACCCGGGCGGGCTCATGGCAGATGTCGCGCTCCTTGGTCTCGCGCAAGGTGAGATAGGTCCACAAGCCGATGGTCAGCGCGGCACCGGCGCCGAACAGGCTGTTGATCGGCCACACCTTCCGGCCATCGGCCTGGGCATCGGCGACCAGCAGGCGATAGATCGCATACATCACGAAGGGCAGCAGGAAGACCGCCACCTGTAGGGCCAGGCGATACGCCACGGGGATTCTCCTTTTCCCTTACAGATAGCGAATTCGCACGCCGGTGGAAGCGCCTGTGACGAGAAAGCGGCCCCTTGCGCAGGTTAACCGCCATCCCGATCATCCACCATAGAGAATGCGGTGCAGAGTGCGGATGATCCCGGCGGTGACGCCCCAGATACGATGCCCATCATGGGGCATCTCGTAATAGCTCCTCTCCCTCCCTTTCCAGACCGTGGTCTTTTCCCGGTGGTTCGCCGGGTCCATCAGGAATGCAAGCGGGGTTTCGAACACCTCTTCCACTTCGCCCGGTTCGGGTATGGGTTCGAAATCGGCGGGCAGCACAGCCAGCACCGGGACGATCCGGAACCCTGTGCCGGTGTAATAGGGTGCGCTTCGGCCCACCAGCTCTGCGCTGGCTGGCTCAAGGCCCACTTCCTCATGGGCTTCGCGCACAGCGGCGGCCACTTCATCCTTGTCCGTGGGGTCGATCTTGCCGCCGGGAAAGGCGACCTGGCCGGGATGCTTGGCCATGGTGGTGGGCCGTTCAGTGAGTATCACCGTGGCGCCCTGCGCCCGCGGCTTGATCCCCACCAACACACCGGCCCGCCGCACCGCCTGGCGCTCGGCATCGCTGAGAAATTCGAGATCACCACCCTCGGGCAACCGTTCACGCCCCTCCAGCGGGTCCAGCCGCGCTGCGGCGCGAGCGAGTAAATCGTCAAGCGTGGTGAACCGGTCCATGGGATCGATGGGTCAGGCGGCCGGGCCGATGGGAAAGAAACACCCCCGACTCCACACGCCCCAAAGGTCCAGATCATCATCGGACGGCACGGCCATTTCGGCCAATTCGTAATAGGTCGGCCGGGTCAGTTTCGCCATCAGTCGGGCGCGGACATTGACGTATGGCGCAGGCTCCAGCGTGCCGGGTGCCAGCGGGATGTCGAGCGGGGTTTCCGCGCTGGCGACGGTGAATTCGTCGAGATTGGTCGTGAACACGAGGCTCTGGTTCCGGCCCGGCTCTCCCGCCCGGTCAACGCGCACCGCCAGGAAGGGGGCATCCTCCACATGCACGATCACCTTCTCATGGGGCGTGACGAGATAGGTCCGGCCATCCTCATCCTTGCGCAGAATGCGGGAAAACAGCTTCACCAACTTCATGCGGTTGAATTTCGTGCCGGCATGCCACCAGCTCCCATCGGCGCGGATTTCCATGCCGATATCGGCCAGGTTTGCCGGATGCCACAGGTGAACCGGCGGCAGCGTCTTTCCATCCAGCCCATCCGGCGCAATGGTGCGGATCAACTCATTGAGCGCTTTCAATGTGTCCGGTGCAGTTTCAGGGCTGGATTTCAGGGGGCCGTCCGCCATAGTTTCGCTCTACTCGTCGCATGGGGTAATCGGCTATCTAGGCCAACCCGCCGCGCGACCCAACCGGCACATTGCCTGCACCTAACCTGCCTTCGCCCGCTTTCGCCCACAGGACTGCCCTTCCATGACCGATGCTACCCCCGATATCATAGCCGAAGCCGAGCTGGCCGTAGACCGTCTGCGGGCCGTCAGGGGTGAGATTGGCAAGTCCGTCTTCGGCCAGGACGCGGTGGTAGAGCTGGCCCTCTGCGCCGTGCTCGCCGGTGGCCATGCCCTGCTGATCGGCGCGCCCGGCCTTGCGAAAACCCGGCTGGTCGAGGCCATGAGCACCGCCTTGGGCCTGGATGGCGCGCGCATCCAGTTCACACCGGACCTGATGCCGTCTGACATTCTCGGCTCCGAAGTGCTGGATGAAGGCGCCGACGGCCAGCGCAGCTTCCGCTTCCTTCGCGGGCCGATCTTTACCCAGCTCCTCATGGCCGACGAGATCAACCGCGCCTCCCCGCGCACCCAGTCCGCCCTGCTCCAGGCCATGCAGGAAAAGCACGTCACGGTCGCCGGCGTGCGCCATGACCTGCCCCAGCCCTTTCACGTGCTGGCCACCCAGAACCCGATCGAGCAGGAGGGCACCTATCCCCTGCCCGAAGCCCAACTCGACCGGTTCCTCCTCAAGATCGACGTCCAGTACCCCGACCTCGAAACCGAGCGGCGCATCCTGGTCGAGACCACCGGCGCCGACGGCGAGGCCGTCCAGCCGGCGCTCGACGCCGGCAGCCTGCTTGGCCTACAGGCGATGGTCCGCCGCATGCCGGTGGGCGAGAAAGTGCTTGAAGCGATCCTGACGCTGGTCCGAGAGGCCCGGCCCGAGCAGAGCAGCGATGACCGGGTGCGCCGGCTCGTCAATTGGGGCCCCAGCCCCCGCGCCGGACAGGCCCTGATGCTGGCCGCCCGCTCCCGCGCGCTGCTCCGCGGCCGCCTTGCGCCGAGCATCGAGGATGTGGAAGCCCTCGCAGAACCCGCCCTCGGCCACCGTATGGCCATGCGCTACGACCCCTCCGGCGAAGCGCCCGGGCTGCGGGACCTGATCTCGGACCTCGCGCGGAAGGCGGCGTAGATTTGCAAACCTCGTTTTTCTCCCGTGTTCCCGGGCTCGACCCGGGACCTCGTGCCACCATCGCGCTCTGTCGCGGGAGACCCCGGATCAAATCCGCAGACTTGGATTCTGGACCTACAGCCCTGAGCAAGATCCATCGCGTCGCGAAGCGCGCCAGCGCAAAGCCCAGCGGGGGATCCAACCAGCATGACTGACCTCGCCACACTCCGCGCCGAAGCCGAGGAGCTTGCCCTTGCCCTCGCCGATGTCTCGCTGAAGGCGCAGGCGTCGGAAGCGCCGCATATCGGCTCGGCCGGGCGGCGGCGGGCCGGGACGGGCGAGCATTTCTGGCAGTATCGCCGCTACGCCCACGAGGACAGCGCCGACCGGATCGACTGGCGCCGCTCAGCCCGGGGCAGCGATCTCTATGTCCGCGAAACCGAACTGGAAACAGCCCGCACGGTGCTCTGCTGGTGTGACCCACATCCCGGCTTCGAATGGTCGAGCGACACGCTGAAACTCAAGACCAAGGCCAATGAAGCCCGCATGCTGATGCTCGCCATCAGCACCTTGCTCAGCCGCGATGGCGAGCGGATCGGCGCGCTCGGCTCGGGCCGCTCGCCCAGCTTCGGTGCCAGCGCCGTGGACCGGCTGGCCGAAGACCTCACCACCGACCAACCGACCACCATGCCGATGCCCCCAAGCGGGTCGGCCATGGTCGTGATTGCTTCCGATTTCTACGATCCCATCGATGTCTGGCTGGCGCGCCTGTCGCCGGTGGCCTCGAAATGCAAGGAGGGCGTGATCCTGGCGGTTCACGATCCGGTGGAGGCGAACTTCCCGTTTGAAGGGCGGGTGAAACTGTCGCGCCCCGGCGTCGACGGGCGCAAGCTGCTCGGCCGCGCCGAGAGCGTCCGTGCCGCCTATCTCCAGAAATTCGGCGCCCAACGCCAGGCCTTGCGGGACCTGACCGCGCGGTTCGGCTGGCGCATGGTCGAGCACCAGACCGGCACCCTCCCCCTGAAAGCGGCCACCGACCTGAAACAGGCCCTTGAAAGCTACACCCTTGCCACGACAAGCTTCTGACAGATGAATTTCGGTCCCTTCCTCTTTGGCGGACCCCTGGCCCTGGCCGCGCTCGGCCTGCTGCCGGTGATCTGGTTCATTCTCCGGGCCACCCCGCCGGCGCCGCAGGATGTGGTGTTACCATCCATGCGCTTGCTGGACGATATCGAGATCCGCGACGAGACGCCGGCGCGCACCCCCTGGTGGGTGGTGGCGCTCCGCATGGCGGCAGCCGGCCTCGCCGTGCTCGGCCTCGCCCAGCCGGTCTTCTCTCCCGATGAGGCTGGCCCCGAACAGGACGGCTCCGGACCGATGCTGGTGGTGATGGATGACGGTTGGTCAGCCGCCCCGCGCTGGAACGATCTCAAGACCGCCGCGCGCACCAGTCTCGAACAGCTTGGCCCCGATGATGGGGTGCACCTGCTGCTCACCGCACCGCGCGAGCTGGGACCCAACCCGGCCGACCGCCTCACCCGCCAGGAAGCCGAACGCCAGATCGCCGCGCTGGAGCCCGTCGCCTGGCCGGTCGACCGGCAAGGCGCCATTGCACGCCTGAACGCCGCCGAGATCACGCCGGGCCGGATCTTCTACGCCACCAGCGCCGTCGCCACCATCAATGACCGGGACGCTTTCGACGCCCTGGCCGACCGCGCGCCCCTGTCGATCTATCCCGCTCGCCAATCTCCTGTCACCGCCCTGACGGGGCTGGGCTCCGGCGTGGACGGCGTATCGGTGATCCTGAGGCGCACCGGCGCCAGCGGGACAGAGCCAGTCTTCGTGTCGGCCCTGTCGCTCGATGGCACGCCGCTCGCCACCGCCGAGGCCAGCTTTACCAATGGGGAACGCGAGGCCCGCGCCACCTTCACCCTGCCGCCCGCCGCCCTGGCGCGGGTCAGCCGCTTTGCCGTCGCCGGCGGGCAATCGGCCGGGCTTGTCTGGCTCTGGGACACCGCCGACCGGACGCGGCGGGTTGGCCTGGTCTCATCAGGCGGGTCGTCCCAGCCGCTCCTCTCGGACATGCACTATGTGCGCAAGGCCATCGAACCCTTCTCGACGCTGATCGAAGGGGATCTGGGCCGAGTGCTCGCCGCTGATCCCGACGCCATCGTGATCACCGATATGGGCACGATCCTGCCCACCGATGCCGACGCGCTCACCGCCTGGATGGAAGCAGGCGGCGCCCTGATCCGCTTTGCCGGCCCCCGCCTGGCAGCCCAGGGCGATACGCTGGTTCCCGTGCCACTGCGGAGCGCATCGCGGGCCTTTGGCGGCGCGTTGGCCTGGGAAGACCCCCAACCCATCGCCGCCTTTCCCGCCACCTCGCCCTTCGCCGAATTGGTGCCGCCGCCCGATGCCCGGGTGCGCCAGCAGGTTCTCGCCCAACCGGCCGCCGACCTCCAGACCAAGACCTGGGCCCGGCTGGACGATGGCTCACCGCTGGTCACCGCCGACCGGCGCGGCGCAGGCGCCATCATCCTGTTCCACATTACCGCAGGACCCGACTGGTCAGACCTGCCCTATTCCGGCGTCTTTGCCGACATGCTGCGCCGGGCCATTGCAGCCGGGCGCGGCGAGACCCAGACCCAGGGCGAAGGCGCCTATGTGCCGGATGTGGTGCTCGATGGCTTTGGCCGCTTGGAGCAGCCTTCCAGCGTCGCTGCCCCGTTGATGGGCGAGGCCTTCGCCGAGACCCTGCCGAGCGAGACCAGCCCACCGGGGCTCTATCGCGGCCCCGCCTGTACGCGCGCGCTCAACGCCGCCGCGGGCCTCCGGCCAACCCAGATTACCGCCTGGCCCGCCAACGCCGCGGTCGTCCAGCGCGAAAACGCCTCCACCCTGCCGCTCGCCGGCCCGCTGCTCGCCGTGGCCGCTGGCCTGCTCCTGATCGACCTGTTGGTGGCGCTGGGTCTCAGCGGTCGGTTGCCGCAAATGCGCCGCGCCGCCGCCAGCCTCGTGGTGGCGGGCCTGCTCGCACCGGCGCTACCCGTCCTGGTGCCCGACACTGCTGCCCATGCCCAGGGCGCGCGGGACAAGGCGCTTGCGGCGGCCACGGAAATGCGCTTCGGCTTCGTCGAAAGCGGAGACGCCGCCCTCGATGACCGGACCCGCGCGGGCCTTCGAGGGCTATCCCGCATCCTCTATCTGCGCACCTCGGTCGAGCCTGCCGAGCCCCATGGCCTGGACCCCGCCACCGATGCGCTGGACCTCTACCCCCTCATCTATTTCTCCGTCCCCGAAACCGCGGCCCCACTTAGCGAAGCGGCCATTGCCAATCTCAACGCCTATATCGGCCGAGGCGGCGCCCTGATCATCGACACGCGCCAGGGTGCCACGGTTGGCAGCGATACCGATGTCGGCGTGCTGACCAGCGTACTGGCCGGGCTGGACGTGCCCAATCTCGCCCCCGTGCCGAACGATCATGTGCTGACCCGCAGCTTCTACCTGATCGAGGGGTTTCCCGGCCGCTATGACAAGCGCCGGCTGTGGATCGAGCAGGTCGGCGGCGAAGGCCGCGTGCTCGGCGATGGCGTCTCGCGTCTTTTCATTGGCGATGCCGACTGGGCCGGCGCCTGGGCCGTGGATGAGCGGGCCCGTCCGCTCTATGCCGTCGATGGCGGGGAAAGCCAGCGGGAAATGGCCCGCCGGTTCGGGATCAATCTGGTGATGTATATCCTCACCGGGAACTACAAGGCCGACCAGGTCCACATTCCCGCTTTGCTCGAGCGGCTGGGCAATGAGGACGCCATCGAAGGGGTGGGCGACAATATCGATCTCGACCGGGTGCCCTCGCGCATCCTGGACGGAGGCCCGCAACCATGATCCCCGATCTCGCCTCGACCCGGATCGGGGTCGACCCGTTCCTGCCCTGGCCCATTCTCACCGGCCTGGCCGCAGCCGCCTTCGCGGTGTGGTTCATCTATTTCGTGCTGCATGGCCGCGCCTGGCTCACCCGAGCGCTGGCGCTGACCCTCGTGCTCGCCGCCCTGGCCAATCCGTCCCTGGTCGAAGAGGAACGCGAGCCGCTATCGTCGGTCGCGGCGGTCATCCTCGACCGCTCCGAAAGCATGACCTTCGGTGACCGGGCGGCCGTGGCCGAGGATACGTTCGAAGCGGTGAAAGCCGCGCTGGAGGCCGATGACAGCCTCGACATCCGCGTCGCCGAAACCGACCCCAATGCCGATGGCACCAGCCTGGTCAGCGCGCTGGAAGGTCTCATGGCTGACGTGCCCCGCAACCGGATTGCCGGCACGATCTTCGTCACCGATGGCCAGGTCCATGACGTGCCCGAAGACCTCTCCCGCATCTCCGATCTCGGGCCGGTCCATGCGCTGATTGTGGGCGATAGCCGCAAGGGCGACCGCCGGGCCGAAATCGTCGAAGGCCCCAGTTTCGGCATTGTCGGCGAGAGCGCACAATTCATCGTCCGCGCCGACGATCCACGCGGCGGCGACATTCCCCTCTCCATCAGCATCAATGGCGGCGACCCGCAAATCGTCACCGTCCGCTCAGGCCAAGACACGCCGGTCACGCTGGAAGTCGAACGGCGCGGCGAGAACATCGTCGTGGTCGAAGCGCCCCCCGGCCCCGAAGAGCTGACCCTCGCCAACAATCGCACCGCCGCCATCCTGTCAGGCACGTTCGACCGGCTGCGCGTCCTGCTCATCACCGGCAAGCCCAACGCCGCCGGCCGCGTCTGGCGCGACCTGCTGAAGTCCGACCCCCAGGTCGATCTGGTCCACTTCACCATCCTCCGCCCGCCCTTCAAGCAGGACATCACCCCGATCGAGGAGTTGGCCCTGATCCAGTTCCCCACCGATGAATTGTTCGAGGATAAGCTCTCGGAATTCGACCTGATCATCTTCGACCAGTATGAGCGCACCGGCGTCGTCACCCAGTCCTATCTCGCCAATATGGCGCGCTACGTGGAAGAAGGCGGCGCGCTGGTGCTGATTGCGGGCGAGGCCTTTGCAGGCCCCGCAAGCCTCGCGCGCACACCGCTCGCCGGCGTGCTCCCGGCCATCCCGTCCGGCTCGATCTCCATCGGCCCCTTCACCCCCGCGCTCACCGATGCCGGCACCCGCCACACGGTTACCAATGCGCTGGACGGCCAGGCCTGGGGCGGCTGGATGCGCTATGTCAGCGCCGATGCCGAGGCTGGCGATGTCCTGCTCGAAAGCCCGACCGGCGACCCGCTCCTGGTGGTCGACCGGGTGGGCGATGGCCGGGTCGGTCTGCTCCTGTCCGACCAGGTCTGGCTCTGGGCGCGCGGCCATGATGGCGGTGGCCCGTTCGCCGAATTGATCCGCCGCATGGTCCACTGGATGATGAAGGAACCGGAGCTGGAAGAGCGCAAGCTCGACCTGGTGGCAGAAGACGGCCTGCTGCGCGCCAGGCTGCGCACCCTGTCAGACCAGGCCCCGCCGCTGGCCCTGGAGACACCCGAAGGCGACCGCATGGCGCTGGACTGGACCATGCTGGAGCCCGGCCTGTTCGTGGCCGAAGCCGCGGTCGAGCAGATGGGGCTCTACCGCGCCGCCTCTGGAGGGCTGGAAACCGTGGCCCTCAACGGTCCGGCCAATCCGCGCGAATATGTCGACCTGCGCGCCACTGGCGACGTGCTCGCACCCCTCACAGCAGCCACCCGCGGCGGCACCTTCGAACTGGGCCCAGACGGGCGCCGACGCCCCGAAGTTCGCCGGGTCGGGCGCACCGGTGCAGCCGCGGGCGGCAACTGGCTCGGCCTGCGCGAACGCGGCGCCTATGTGGTCAAGGCCTCATCCAGCCAGCCCCTCCTGCCCGCCATCGCCGCCGCTCTGCTGGCCACCCTCTTCCTGCTGGTCGCCTGGCGCCGCGAAGGACGGTAGCGTAGACGGCGACCAACGCTTCAGCCATGCTGCTAACCCGCCGAATTCGGAACAGCCCCGAGTATCACCCATGACCGTCATTTTCCTGAACGGATGCACCTCAGCGGGAAAGTCCAGCATTGCCCGGTCCCTTCAGGAACAGATGCCGTCGCCATATCTGCTTTCGGGCATCGATGATGCGTTCGCCATGCTGCCCGCTCGCCTTCACAACACTGCAGATGGGTTCTTTTTCGACAGGAATGATCAGGGGCGCATCCGCCTGAACTTCGGTGCGTTCGGCCTCGCCACACTGAAAGCGCACCATCGCGCATCTGCAGCGATCGCTCGAACTGGTATTGATCTCATTCTCGATGAGGTCGTCCTGTCGCGTGACCTCTGGGATGACTGGAAAACCGCCCTTCGCGGGGTCGCGGTGTTCCGGGTCGGTGTCCATTGCGATCTCGACGAGTTGGAACGTCGCGAAATTGCACGCGGAGACAGGGTGCACGGCCAGGCGCGCGGCCAATTCGACCTCGTCCATCGATATGTCGACTATGATTTCGAGGTCGACACAACGCACACATCTCCGTCCGCCTGCGGCCAGCAAATCATGGGCGCACTAGCCGCTGCGTAATCACGCCGGCGCCGCACGCGCCGCGCCCACCAGGTCCAGGCCGCGTCCGGCGAGGTCGCACACCATCACCCGCCGCTCATCCTGCGGGCCGGGGAAGCTGATCTGCCCTGCCGGCACAACCGAAAATCCGATGCGAGAGAAGTAAGCGGACGCCCCGATCAGCACCCCGCCGGGCCATCCCGCCGCCCGGCCCGCCTCCATCGCAGCCGCCGTCACGTCCAGCCCCAGCGCGTGCCCCTGGTGCCGGGGATCGACGGCCACCGGCCCGAAGAACAGCGCATCCACATCGCCGACCCGGATCGGCCACACCCGGCACACCCCGATCACAGCGTCCCCCTGCCGCGCCAGCCGGTTGATCGCCGGCAGCGGCGCGGAATATTCCCGCAACCGCTCAGCCGTCTTGGCAAAGTGGCCCGGCCCGAACGTCCGGTCGTACAGCGCCTCAATGGCGACGGCATCACGGGCCGGCGTTTCAGGGACGATCTCGATCACCGGCGCGGCATACGGGATCGCTACCAATTTCCCAAGCCATTTCAGCGGTTGACGCAATCCCGAATCTGTAACGCGCCCCACCCGCACCCGTCACGCCGAAAAAATTAGATTGTGATCGCTCACTTTTTCTTTGACTCGCAATATGCAAT
>JBCCBN010000029.1:0-23422 GCA_039034035.1 Pseudomonadota bacterium | reverse complement strand
GTTTCGAGACGGTGGCCGGGTCCTGTGTCTTTGGCTTGTACCGGCACAGCTCGGCAATTGTACAGCGCCAGCATTCGGGCGTTCGCTCCTTGCAGACATAGCGTCCGTGCAGGATCAGCCAGTGGTGGGCGCCCAGCTTGTAGGCGTCGGGGGTGACCCGCTCCAGGCTGGCTTCCACCTGGTCGGGGTCCTTGCCGGGCGCGAGGCCGGTCCGGTTCGAGACCCGGAAGATGTGGGTATCGACGGCGATGGTGGGCTGGCCGAACGCTTCATTAAGTACCACGTTCGCGGTCTTGCGCCCCACGCCCGGCAGGCGCACCAGCTCATCGCGCGTCTGGGGCACTTCGCCACCGAAATCGTCGATGAGCATCTGGCTCAGCGCGAGCACATTCTTCGCCTTGTTGCGCCACAGGCCGATGGTCTTGATGTGTTGGGCGACCCCGGCCTCGCCCAGCGCGATCATCTTTTCGGGCGTGTCAGCGGCCTTGAACAGGCCGCGCGTCGCCTTGTTCACGCCCACATCGGTGGCCTGGGCCGACAGGGCGACGGCGACCACCAGCGTGTAGGGATTGATGAATTCGAGCTCCGTATGGGGATCGGGACGCTCAGCCGAGAGCGCCGCATAAAGCGCGTGGGCCTTGGCCCGGTCCATGGTCCGGGGTGCGCGCGCCTTCCGGCGTTTGCCGGGTGGTTTAGATGGCGCTTTGGCGGGCGTGTCAGTCATGGCGGGAGGATTTACGCCGGCGCTGGCGCGGCGCAAGGGCGCAGGGCCCGGAATCGACGGGTGCGGGCCGGCGCCCTAGTCTCCCCGCTATGCCAGAGACCGCCGACAAACAGATCGTCTACATGGATGCTGTCCTCACCCCCAATGACAGCCTCAGCGACCGGGCTTTCATCCTCGTCATGGCCGCCATCGCCGGGATCAGCTTTGTCACCGGCATGATGTTCCTGGCCATGGGGGCTGCACCGGTTGCCGGCTTTTTCGGTCTCGATGCGCTGGCGCTTTACCTGGCGTGGCGATGGCACCGCAAACGCCGCGCCGAGCGGACGCGCGTGCGGATCACCGCCGACCAGCTTGGCCTGCACCACACCGACCGGCGCGGACGCGAGAAAACCGCCCAGCTGCCCTCGGCTTTCGCGCGGGTGATGCTCGACACGCCCGTAACCCACGCCTCACAGCTCCGGATCGAGCATGGCCACACCGCCTATGTCATTGGCCGGTTCCTGACCCCCGACGAACGCGCCAGCCTGGCCGACGCCTTACGCGGTGCCCTGCAAAAGGCTCGGGCGGAGCGCCATGGCACCCCGCCTGTCTTGTCCTCGGACTAACCGTCAGGATTGATTGCCCGCTGGAACGCTTCCACCAGAGGTGAAAGCGCCCTATGCGAAGTCGGTGAAGTCGAACGTGTCGCCCAACAAGTCGATGCCGAAGTCGAGAATGTCCTCGACTGCGGGCGCATCCGCGGTAAAGCGCGAAGCCTCGACCGCTTCCTCGAACATCTCGCCCGGCAGTACGGGTGCCGGTGCCAGGCCCTGGATGCCGGTAAAGTCGAAGCTCGTCGGTTCGGCATCAATAGAGGTATCGACCAGTTCCACACCGGTGACCACGAAGGGCAGGATTGCCCCTTCGAAAACCACGGTCACATCCCCGCTGGAGAACACCACATCGGTGCCGGTCTGGGTGAAGGCCTGCCGCGCTTCGGCGGCATCCTCAAAAGTGAAATTGCGCAGCAGGATGCGTTCGCCCGCTTCGAAATCGACAACAGTATCGGTGCCGGTATGGGTCGAATCGAACAGGAAGGCGTCGATCCCGTTATCGCCGAAGAAGATGTCATCGCCACCGCCACCGGTGATGATGTCATTGCCGAAGCCGCCTTGCAGGATATCGTCTCCGCCGCCGCCAAAGATCTCGTCATCGCCATCGGCGCCATTGATCACATCGGCATCCTGACGCCCGCGCAGACTGTCATCGCCGAGGCCACCATCGATCGTGTCCCGGCCCGAGCCACCGCTGATGAGATCGTCACCGGCCCCACCACTCAGCGTGTCTGCGCCGCGATTGCCGAAGATCGTATCATCGCCTGCACCGCCATCGATATAGTCGCGGCTACCACCGCCACCGATCCGGTCATTGCCGGCATCGCCGAACAGCTGGTCCTGCGCGCCGCCGCCGAAGAGGATATCATCTCCACCGCCACCGAACACGGTGTCAGCATCGCGGCCGGCGTCGATCTGGTCATCGCCCGCACCACCTTCGATCCGGTCATTACCCCGGCCGGCCGTAATCTCATCATCACCGTCCTGGCCTAACAGCGTATCGTCACCATCATGGCCGAACAGCGTGTCATCGCCGGCCCCGCCCAGAACCTCATCGTCGCCCTGGCCGCCCTGGACCAGATCATTGCCGTCCCCGCCGTTCAGCACATCATCGCCGACCCCGCCGCGCAGCGTATCATCGCCCTCCGCGCCCAGCAGCATGTCGTCGCCCAGATTCCCGGCGAGCACGTCGGCGAGCGCCGTGCCGGTGAAGATGTCAGCCTGCAGGGATGCCTGGAAGCTCGGTCCCGGCCCAACCGGAACCAGCCCGCCCGCCAGCGCCGGCGCCAATACCGACCCCGCCCCGGTGATCTGGACTTCATCGCCAAGGTCCAGCGCCTCAAGGTCCAAGGGTACCGAAGACGCCGCATCGGAGCGGCCGATCCAGTCGTCTAGCCGTGTGTTCGAAGAAAGGCTGCCCATCGCCCGGGACTCCCATAAAATGCACTAACTGAGCACAGTATGAGCGGCCACACCTTAAGAACGTCTTGCAAAGTAAATCATTTATGCTTGAAATCAGTCAATATCGCGGCAATTTGTCAATACGTTAACAAGAAAGCCGAAAGTGTTTACCCTTTTGAATACATGCAGTGACCCCAGATGCAAAAAAGTGACGCCGGTGTCATGGTTTTTCCGGGCATGTCATGCTATTCCCTGCACCTGAGGTACAAAGGTGCCCAATGACGGAGGATCCAAGTGGCTGATACCCAACATACGCTGTCCGATGCCCTGAAGCGACCCACCCTGTCGCCGCGCGAACCGCTGTTCCCGAGCTATCTCGAAACCGGTGCGCAGGTTCCTGCGGCCAGCGACGTATCCTTGGACGATCTGTCGATTCTCGACCCCGAAATCTGGCGCCAGGGGCAGTATTGGGATCGGTTTGAGCGGATGCGCAACGAGGCGCCCCTGCACTGGACCGAAGACAGCTTTGCCGGGCCCTTCTGGTCGATCACCCGCTATGACGACATCATGGCCGTCGATACTGACCACCATCGCTTCTCCTCGTCCTGGGAGCATGGCGGCATCACCCTCGGCCCGCCGGTTTCGGACTTTGAGCTGCCCATGTTCATTGCCATGGACGAGCCGCGGCACGCCGAACAGCGGATCACCGTCCAGCCCGCCGTGGCGCCGAACATGCTCAAGGAGTTCGAGCCGCTGATCCGCTCCCGAACCCGGGAATTGCTCGACAGCCTACCCGTTGGCGAGCCTTTCGACTGGGTCGACACCGTATCGATCGAGCTGACGACGATGATGCTCGCAACTCTGTTCGACTACCCGTTCGAGAAGCGCCGCGATCTCACCCATTGGTCTGACGTGGCAACCAATATGAACAATCCGGACATCTGTCCCGGTGGGGAAGAGCAATGGAAGCGTGAGATGCTGGAATGCCTAACCGCGTTTATGGGCATCTTCCAGGAACGGGGCCAGATCCCGCTTAAGAACGACCTGATGAGCCTGCTCGCCCATGGCGAGAAAACGCGGGACATGACTCCCCAGGAATTGCTCGGCAATGTCATCCTGCTGATCGTTGGCGGGAATGACACGACACGAAATTCAATGACCGGCTCGGTCTACTTCCTCAACAAGTTCCGCGACCAGTTCGACCGGCTCAAAGCCGATCCCAGCCTGATCCCGGCCATGGTGTCGGAAACCATCCGCTACCAGACACCGCTGGCCTTCATGCGCCGCACAGCGCTCGAAGACGTCGAAATGTACGGCCAGACCATCAAGAAAGGCGACCAGATCGCCATGTGGTACGTGTCGGGCAACCGCGATCCGCGCCATTTCGACCGGCCAGACGATTTCTGGATCGAGCGGCCGAATGTGCGCAGTCACATCTCCTTCGGCTTCGGCATCCACCGCTGTGTCGGCAACCGCCTGGCCGAGCTACAACTCCGCATTCTTTGGGAGGAGTTGCTCGACCGGTATAGCGACATCGAAGTGCTGGACGAACCGTCACTGACCTCCGGCGCCTTCGTGAAGGGCTATACGTGGATGCCGGTCGTCGTCCACGCCAAATAGGCAGAGAGCCGGTCGCCAGCTTGCGGCCGGCTCTAGCCAGGGCCAGCGAAGCTCGGGACGCCGTGCGAGCATCGCCGGCGTGTCGCTACTGGCCAACGCCCGTCCCGCCGCGTTCGAGGGCCGCCTGGGCGGCGGCTGTCTTGGCAAGGCGTGCGAGATTGATGAATTCCGCGCGATAGCCAAAGGGGTCGTCACCCTTGGCTGATTGGGCCAGCTCGATCACCCGGTCATAGTCCCAGTTCGGGCTGGTATAGGGGTCACCGCGCAGCAATTGGCCGTATCCGGCCACGGCGGTGGCAAACCGCGCCCAACTTGGCGCCTCGGCAAGGTCATCGACCCGGCTGGCGACCGTGATGGGTTCGGTGACCAGGGTGGACGTGTCTTCGCCCGGCGCCTTGTGGCGTAGCTTCAGGAAGGCGTATTCGTCCGCATTTCCGCTGGATTCGGCAGCGGGCTGGTAGCGGCTCTCATCGATCAGCCGCGCATCGGAGCCAACGGGCGTGACTTCATAGATCGCCGTTACGCTGGCGCCCGCACCGATCTCGCCGGCATCTACCGCATCATTGTTGAAGTCTTCCCGGTTCAAGAGGCGGGTCTCATAGCCGATCAGCCGGTATTCAGCGATTGCGGCGGGGTTGAACTCCACCTGGATCTTCACGTCATCGGCAATCGGGAAGAGGTTCGACGTCAGGTCCTCATCCAGAACCTTCCGCGCCTCGTTCAGCGTGTCGACATAGCTCGCCATGCCGTTCCCGGTCTGGGCGATCTTCTGCATCAGGGCGTCATTATAGTTGCCCTCGCCAAAGCCCAGCACCGAGAGATAGATGCCGGTCTCGCGCTTCCGTGAAACGAAATCCTCCAGCCGTTCCGGATCGTTGATGCCGACATTGAAGTCCCCATCGGTCAGCAGCATCACCCGGTTGACGCCGTCTGGATCGAAATTGCGCTCAGCCAGCGCATAGGCCAGCCTGAGCCCCTCTCCGCCCGCGGTGGAGCCACCCGCATCGAGGTTTTCGAAAGCGGCGAGGATCTTGCCTTTCTCGGTGCCCGGCGTTGGCGGCAGGATCTCACCCGCCGCCCCGGCATAGACAGCGATCGCCACCGTGTCCGCCTCCCCGAGTTGGTCGACCAGCATTGCCAGCGCCTGTTTGGCCAGCGGCAGCTTGTTCGGATCCGACATAGAGCCTGACACATCGATCAGCAGCGTGAGGTTCAGCGGCGGCCGCTCATCGAGGTCCAGCTCATACCCCTGCACCCCGATCTGCATGAGTTCCCGGCCCTCAGCCCACGGCGAGGGCGCAATCGAAACATGGCTGGCAAACGGGCTGCCCTCCGCCTCCGGCAGAGGATAGGCATAGTCGAAATAATTGATCAGCTCTTCCAGGCGCACCGCATCCTTGGGCGGCAGCACGCCGCGGTTCAGAAAGCGCCGCACATTGGCATAGCTCGCTGTGTCCACATCGATGGAGAAGGTCGATACCGGCTCTTCTGAGACCAGCTTCACCGGGTTGATCTCCACATCCTCATAGCGTTCGGTGTCCACATCACCCGGCAGCGGCTGCGGAACAGCCTGGGGTGGCAGGGCCCCGGCCGGCGCTTCCATGGCCATGGCCTGATCGGCCGTACGCCCATGCATCGCCGCTTCGCGCTCCTGCTTCCGCGAGCCGGTCACCGTGATGTTTTCAGCGAGCGGCGCGGGCGCTTCAGCCTCCGTCACCGTGCCCGGATCACCTGGCTCGGCACCATCCTCGGCGGTCTCGCAAGCGGTCAGCAGGGCCGCCAGCGCAACCCCTTTCAGCCATGTGTGTTTGCCTTTCAGCATGTCTCGTCTCCTCATCCTCGTTGAGGCGACAGAACCTTGCAAAACGGACATCTTTTGGGCGGTTTCACGGGCAAGCCGGGACTTTCAGCCAGGGCGATCCACCAGATCCAAGCCTAACCGACCTGCGCGCTCGCCCAGTCTTCCATCTCCGCCTGGACCTGGGAAAACGGCCGCGGACCGGTCGTCAGCAGCGTGAAGTGAAACGCCGCCGGATCGAAATCATTGCCCAGCCGCGTATCTGCCCGCGTCCTCAACGCCCGGAACACGCTGCGCCCGAACACCGCCGATACCGCCCGGCCCGGCTCCACCGCGACGCGCCACAGCGTATCCACCGCGTCCCGGCTCGAATACCCGCCCTCCCCCGACAAGGCCTCTATCGCCGCCGCACTGGTCCAGCCCAGCCCATGGATCCCCAGATCGACCACCGCTTCGATCAACAGGCCCAGATCCGCCCGCAGCCGGAACGCGTCGGCGACCGGATCATCGGTCCGCGATATTTCTTCGGCGAGATCCAGACCATAGGCTGCCCAGGCATCCTCGAAGGATTTCGGATGGGTCAAATGGCGCAGCAGCGGCTGGGCCGTATCCTCGATGGCCACCGCCCGCGCCAGGTGCCGGCCCGGCACGCCCTCCCGGTAGAGCGTCGGCAACAGCGCCGGTACGCCCCGCCCCTCAAGGCCGGGCCGCACCCGCAACGTGCCCGACAACGACCCATCGGCCGCCGCCGGTTCATAGGTCATGTCATCATGATCATAGGGCGCCCAAAGATCCTGCGGCGACAAGGTCACCACCGCTTCGGCATCGGGCAGGCGCGCCATGATCTGGCGCAATCTGGGGCGCAGCGTCGCCATATCGTTCGACAGCGCCGTCACCAGGCCCCGCGTCGTCAGCCCTCCGCCGCCAGCCGCCTCAGCCGCATCAGCAGGTGCGCCAGCCGGCACCGTCACCAAGCCGTCCAGCGCCTCAAGCCGCGCCTTCACCGGTCCCGGCGCAAGCTCCAGCCGGTCCAGCGCATCCTTCAACTCGCGTTGCGCTGTGCGCACCCGCACATCGATATCGGCCATAAGGTCTTCGGGATTGGCCTGGGTCAGCAGGCTCGAAGTCAGCAAGACATTGAAATAGTCAGGCCCGGTCTGGAACGCCGACAGGCCCGGCAGGTCCGACGCGCCTTCGAACAGGGTGCCTGCCCGCCCGGCAAGGTTGCGGTAGGCGTCCGCCAGGGGGCCGGCAATCACCCGGCTGGCCGCCACCAACATGTCCTGGCGCGCTTCATCCGACAGGCCGGTGAGCGCCTCGGTCCGGTTAGCGAGATCGCGCAGCATGGGATGGCCCTCCACCGGCAGGACCGCCAGCGCCGCCGCTTTCGCCGCCAGCCGGCTCAACACGGTCCGAGGCGGCCGGATCTCTGCCACCGCATCGGCCTCCATACGCCGCTGCTCATCCCGGATCGTCGGCGGCAGGGCAGCCAATCGTTGCAAATAAGCATCCGCATCGGCCACCGAGTTCACCGGCTGGCGCGAGAGCAAGAGGCGCGGCACATCCAGGTAACTGCCACCCATATGATCGGCCACATAAGGCCGCGCATCGGCCAGCGACACCCGGCCAAACCCGAACGCCTGCACCGCCACCGCCCGCTCGAACGCACCCATGATCGCGATCTGATGGGTCCTCAGCCGGGAGCCTTCATCGGCGAGGGGCAGGGCCGACAATCGCTTGAGGGTCGCGATCCGATCCAGGCGGCTGCGTTCAAACCCGGCCTGGGAACGGCTCGACAGCCGCGTGGCCGTCCAGCCCGGGGCGCCCCGGCCCGACAGGCCCAGCCGCGTCACCGCTTCGGGGTCAACCTCGATCGCCAGCCGCGAAATCTCGTCCAGCACGCGCCCGATCTCGCGGTGGCGCCGGTCCCGCTCGCTCGTCGCCTCGCCGGTTGGCCCGCAGCCACCCAGCACCGGCACCAGCCCGCTCGCCCCCAGGCCCACCAGCGCGCGCCGCCGGGACACGCCAGCGCGGCGTTTTCCACCGTTTCGAGCAGTTTGGCAGGGACGCTCTGGCGAACTCACGGGTCCTGATCCTCTTTCGGTTGCACCGGAACACGCCACCATGACCCAGAAGTACGACGAATTCGTAACGTACATCCGCGGTTGTTCGCCATTGACTAATCGGCTATCGGAGCCCCGTTCAAGTCAGGAGAAACACCCGTGGACAACAACCCGAATGCGCCCCAGGACGGGGGAACTGCGCAACTCAGTGGTAACGTTCTTTTTTACAAGCAGCCTGAGCCCCTTTCCGCTCAGGCCCACGGCAATCTCGGTGTCACCCAGATCCAGCAGCCGTTCGGCTTCCTGCGCGAGGCTCACGCCGTGCCGGTCACTGTCACCGAGTTCGGCATGGCCGCCAGCGCCTATCCCGTGATCTTTGTCGGCGACGACCGGACCCCCGTGGCCGTGATGGGCATCCGCCAGGGCCAGAACCTCTATGTCACCGCCGAAGGACAGACCGACCCCGATTTCTACGTCCCGGCCTTTGTCCGCCGCTATCCCTTCGTGTTCGCGGCCGACGACCAGTCCGACCGGCTGCTGCTCTGCATCGACCGGTATGCACCCATGGTGTCGGAAACGCCCGAAGTGCCGTTCTTCAATGAAGGCGAGCCGTCACCCTTCACCAATGAAGCGATCGAGTTCTGCAAGGAGTTCGAACGCCAGCGCCGGGCCACGGTAGAGTTCGCCCAGATCATTGCGAAGTTCGACCTGTTCGAACAGAAGTCAGTGGCGTTCCAGCCGCGTGATGCTCAGGGCAATGCAGTGGGTGACCAGCAGAAGATCGCCGACTATTGGGCCGTGTCCGAAGAGCGGCTGAATGCGCTGGGCAATGATGCCTATATGGAGCTGAAGAACAATGGCGCCATCGGGGCGATCTATGCGCACCTCATCTCCCTGCTGAACTGGCCGCGCACCATCCAGCGCGCGATCCGCGTGCAGCAGGCCACCGGCACGGCCTAAGCCGCACCGGCCCAAACATGCAAAGCACTAAAGGGCGGTTCCTGCCGCAGCCGCCCTTTTTCCATGGCGCCGGGCCGGACCCGCTGACCGTGTCAGACGAGCCTCACCCCCATCACATCCGCTCACGAAAAGGCGAGGGCCTTTCATTTGTTCACCGGGCGGGCCTATGCCATGCCTGTATCGCAACCCACATGTTGGTTCCCATGGTCCGATCCCTCGCCCTCACCATCCTGGCGCTCACCGCGCTGCTGTTCGCCAGGCTCCCGGCCCAGGCCGAGCCGGTGGACGCTGGCCATGCGGTGGTCGACCTGGTGTCGGAACGCGCCGTCGCGATCCCCGGCGAAACCGTCTATTTCGGCTTGCACCTGGTCATGGATGAAGACTGGCATGTCTACTGGCGCAATCCTGGCGATGCCGGCCTCGCCCCGGTGATCCTCTGGGATGAGGGCGCCCCGTTCACCGAGACGACCCGGGACGATGATTTCTCCTGGCCCGTGCCGGAACTGCTGCCGGTCCTGCCCGGCGAGATCATGGATTATGGCTATTCCGGCGCGGTTACCCTGCCGTTTGCCTATGATGTGCCAAGCGACGTGACCGGGCTGATCCGGTTTTCCGGAACCGCCGATTACCTGATCTGCAAGGATGTCTGCATCCCCGAAACGGCCCCGGTCACCTTTACCCTGGAGGTCGGCGACAGCCAGGTGCCCGACAATGCTGGCGGCGCCCTGATCGCCGAAGCCTTCGAGGCCTTGCCCACACTGTTCGAAGGCGCTGCCACCGCCCAACTTGACGGCGACACCCTGTCCCTCAGCGTGCAACCGACCGGGTTCGCCTCAGACGCCATCACCGCCGCCCGTTTCCTGCCCCACGCCAATGAGATCAAGCATGCCCAGGACCAGGCGGTCTCGGTCGGCCCCGATGGGCTCACCCTCGACATGGTGGCGGAACCCCGCGAACCGCTTGGCGACGCCATAACCGGCGTGCTCACCATCGAGACGGCCAACGGCACCCGCACCGGCTACAGCATCACCGCCAGCCAGGGCGCGCCGCTGCCCGGCACCACTGGCACGCCGCTCGGCACACCAGGCGCCGCGACAGCACCCGGTGGCAGCGGCATCAATATCCTCACCATCGCGCTCTTCGCCCTGCTCGGCGGCATGGTGCTGAACCTGATGCCCTGCGTCCTGCCGGTCCTGTCGATCAAGGCGCTCGGCATGGTCCAGGCTGCGGCCAGCGGCGAGAAAGCCGAGCTGCGCAGTCACGGCCTCGCCTACACGCTCGGCGTGGTCCTCTCTTTCCTCGCCATTGCAGCAGTATTCGTGGCGCTCCGGGCCGCCGGCGAATTTGTCAGCCTCGGCTTCCAGCTCCAGTATCCGGCCGTCGTCGCCGGCCTCGCTCTGGTGATGTTCGTGATCGGATTGTGGATGCTCGGCGTGTTCGAACTCGGCAGCTCGGTCCAGGGCATGGGCGGCAGCCTCGCCCAGAAGAGCGGCGTTACCGGATCCTTCTTCACCGGCGTCCTTGCCGCGATTGTCGGCGCCCCCTGTGTCGGCCCCTTCCTGGGCTTTGCGCTTGGCGCCGTCCTCACCCAGCCGGCCTATGCAGTGTTCGCGGTCTTCGCCCTTGTCGGGCTTGGCCTGGCCCTGCCCTTCCTTGTGCTCAGCTATGTGCCGGGCCTCCAGCGCCTGCTGCCCAAGCCCGGTGCCTGGATGGAGCGGCTGAAGCAGTTCTTCGCCTTCCCCATGTTCCTGACCGCCGTCTGGCTCCTCACCGTACTCGGTGACCAGGCCGGCAACCGGGCCGTGACCATGGCCCTGTTCGGCGCGGTCCTGCTCGGGCTCGGCATCTGGGCGGTTACGCATGCCGGCGGCCCGGTCCGCCGTCTGGCCCAGCTCGTGGGCACCGTCGCCGTCATCGCGGGCTTGCTCGTCCCCATCCGCGCAGGGCTCACCGGCGAAGCCGTCGCCGGTGGCACCAGCGCCTACGCCGAGACCGAGTTCCAGACCGTGCAATGGTCCCCCGAAGCCGTCACCGCCGCGACCGCGGCCGGTCAGGGCGTCTTCGTCGACTTCACCGCCACCTGGTGCATGATCTGCCAGGCCAACAAGCGCACCACCCTCAACCAGCCCCAGGTCCGCCAGGCCATGGACGATGCCGGGATCGTGTTCATGGTCGCCGATTTCACCAGCAAGGACGAAACCATCGCTTCCGAACTGAAGGCCCATGGTCGCCCCGGCGTCCCCATGTACCTGCTCTACGGGCCGGGCCAATCGGCCCCCACCCTGCTACCCGAAGCATTGACACCCGCCCTGATGCTCCGCGAAATTGACGCAGTGGCGACGGCGGCCGGATAGGGCAATCTCCACTATGGGACCGGGGTACGAAACCAATCCAACCACAAAGGGACCAAGAGATGAGCCTTCGCAAGAGACTGGGAATTGTCGCCGGCATGTCCACCGCCGTCATCGTCACCGCCGGCGCCCTCATCGCCTTCAGCGCCCACGCCGATGCGCCCGCCATCAGCGAGCCCGCCCCGGCGTTCACGGGCACCACGGCCACCGGTGAAACGCTGTCGCTGTCCGACTTTGAAGGGTCCACCGTCGTCCTCGAGTGGACCAATCACGACTGCCCGTTTGTGAAAAAGCACTATGACGCCGAATACGCCAACATGCAGACCCTCCAGTCCGGCGCAGCAGCCGATGATGTGGTCTGGATTTCCGTGATCTCTTCGGCCCCCGGCAAGCAGGGCCACGTCTCCAGCGCCGAAGCCCTGGCCCTCAGCGAAGCTCGTAGCGCCAGCCCCGCGCACATCCTGATCGATGAAAGCGGCGATATCGGCCGCGCCTATGCGGCCAAGACCACCCCGCACATGTACGTCATCGAACCCGATGGCGACCTCGCCTATGACGGCGCCATCGACTCCATTTCGTCGGCGCGCACGTCGGACATTCCCCCCGCCACGAACTACGTCACCGCCGCCCTGACCGCCGTTGCCGCCGGTGAGGCCGCAGACCCCGGCGCCACCAAACCCTATGGTTGCTCGGTGAAGTACTAGCCGACAATACGGGCGCCGGCTCATCCGAACTGGCGCCCGCGCAACTTACCCCCAAACGGCGCCCGCCAAATTGCGTATGCGAGATCAGGCGCGCGACCCGGCCCTTGGGGGCCGATCCCGCTTCACAGGCCCGATCCCTCTTCACAGGCGATGACGCGTCGGCTACCGAACGGCGCTGACCCCTCGCCGAGAAGAAATGCCGCCAGACATGTCGAAATCCCAGGCCCCCTCGAACAAGGCCCCCTCGAACAAACACCTGGCCCGCAAGCCCCGGGGGTTTCCTGACCGGCGCGAAGCCTCGCTGCTTGCCGAACAGGCCTTGGTCGAGACCATTACCGGCGTCTATCGCCAATGGGGCTTTGAAGCCATCGACACCGGCGCCTTTGAATATGCGGACGCCCTGGGCAAGTTCCTACCGGACGCCGACCGTCCCAATGCCGGCGTCTTCGCCCTTACCGATGATGACGAGCAATGGATCTCCCTGCGCTACGACCTCACCGCCCCGCTCGCCCGGTTCGCTGCCGAAAACTGGCAATCGCTGCACAAGCCCTTCCGCCGCTATGCTGCTGGCCCCGTCTGGCGCAATGAAAAGCCCGGCCCCGGCCGGTTTCGCCAATTCACCCAGTGTGACGCCGACACAATTGGCGCACCGGGCTTTCACGCCGATGCTGAAATGGTCGCCATGGGCGCGGCCGCCTTGCGCGCGGTCGGGCTCGGCGACGGCGACTTTGTCATCCGCGTCAACACCCGCCGCCTCCTGAACGGCGTGCTCGACCGGGCCGGCGTCACCGATGCCGGCACCCGCCTCATCGTCCTGCGGGCCCTCGACAAGCTCGACCGGCTGGGTATCGACGGCGTCGAAGCCCTCCTCGGCGATGGCCGCATGGACGAGTCCGGCGACTTCACCAAGGGCGCGGGCCTCGACGCCGCCGCCCGAGCACCCCTTCTCAACTTCGCCAATGCCGGCGCCCCCAGCCGTGCCGAAACCCTCGCCACTATCGAGAAAACGGTGGGCGACAGCGAGGAAGGCCGCGCCGGCCTCGATGAATTGACCGATATTGCCGCCGCGCTCGAAGCCCTCAGCACCCCGGAACCCGATGTCACCATCGACCCAACCATTGTCCGCGGCCTCGAATACTATACCGGACCGGTCTACGAGGCCGACTTTCTCAAGCCCATCACCGACGATGCTGGCCGCCCGGTCCAGATCGGCTCCATCGGCGGCGGTGGCCGCTATGACGATCTGATCGCCCGCTTCACCGGTGATCGTGTGCCGGCGACCGGCTTCTCCATCGGTATCAGCCGCCTCGTCACCGCCCTAGAGCGGACAGGAGAAGCCGCCCGGTTCGACGGCCCCATCGTGGTCCTGAACATGGACAAGACCGACCCCACCGAAGCGCTGAAACTCACCGCCCAGATCCGTGCCGCCGGCCTGCGCGCCGAGGCCTATATGGGCACCTCCGGCATGCGCCCGCAGATGAAATACGCAGACCGCCGCCGCGCCCCCGCCGTGGTCATGGCCGGTGAGGATGAACGCGCCAGGGGCGTCGTCACCATCAAGGACCTGGAAGCCGGCGCCCGCGCCGCTTCCGACATCGAATCCAACGCGGCTTACAGAGAGGCCCGTCCCGGCCAGTTCGAGGCGCCGCTGGCCGATATGGTGGCCCGCCTGCGCGCCATCGTGGAGGCGCCCGATGACGCCTGACCCGCGCGCGGGTCCAGGTACGCTTGCCGGCGCCGACCCGTTCACCGATCCAATCACCGGCCCGCTCGCCGAAGCCGCCGCGACCGTGTTCGCCCGCCTCGGCGGCACCCTGGTTGACCCGCCCACCCTGATCGATGCGGACATCCCGCTCGACCTTTCCGGCGAAGCGGTTCGCAGCCGGCTGTGCGTGTTCACCGATGCGCGCGGTCGCGACATCGCGCTTCGTCCGGACCTGACCCTGCCCATCGCCTTGGCCGAAGCCCAGGCACGCAAGGCCGGCGAAACCGGCGAACGGGTCTGCCGCTATGTCGCCCGCGCCTTTCGCTTGCCCGCCGCCGAAGGCTTCGACACCGAATTCACCCAGGTCGGGTTTGAACGCTATGGCGCGCCGAGCGGCGTCGATGCCGACATCGAGACCTTCGCTGCTGTCCTGGAGGCCGCCCAGACCAGCGCACCAGACCTGGACAAGGCCCTGCTTGGCGACCTCGCCGTCTTTCCCGCCGTAGTCGATGCGGTCACCGATGATCCGGTCACCGCTGACAGTCTCAAGCGCCGGTTCCGCCAGGGCGCGACAATCGGGCTCGAAGGCCTCGAAGACGCGCCGAGCGATCAGATGGCAAGCGCCAGTGTCCCCAGCGCCAGCCTGGCCGATGTCATCGCCACAGCCGAGCCCGCCCAGGCCGAAGCCCTCGTCCGGGAAATGCTCACCCTGGCCGGGGTTGAACCGGTGGGCGCCCGCGGGCTCGATGAGATTGTCGAACGCCTGATGGCGAAATCGGCGAATGCCCGGTTCCGCGGAGTGTCAGCGGCCAGCCGCGGCCTGTTGCGCGATGTCCTCGGCATGGCCGGCCCGGCCCGTAAGACCGCAGACGCGCTCGCCAAGACCGTGAAGAGCGCCGGGCTCGATGGCCTCGACCCCGTGCTCGACCGGCTCAGTCGCCGGCTTGATGCGCTCGCCGACGGCACCAAAGGCCTGCCGCTGCACTTTGGCGCCGGTTTCGGGCGGCGGTTCACCTATTATGACGGCTTCCTGTTCGAACTCTTTGCCACGGGCGAGTCGCCGCTCGCCCCGCTCGCTGCCGGGGGCCGCTATGATCGGCTCATCGCCGACCTTTCCGATGGCGCGGCCGATGTCACGGCCATCGGCGGCGTCGTCCGGCCCGACCGCATGGCGCTGGCCAGCCAGACCCCTGCAGCCGACAAGGCCGACAAGGCGGGAAAGCCCAGCAAGGCCGGCGGGAGACCCCGGCGATGACACAGCTCACCTTCGCCATTCCCTCCAAGGGCCGGCTCAAGGACCAGGCCGAAGCCTGGCTGTCGGCGTGCGGGTTCACGCTGCGCCAGAAAGGCGGCGCCCGCGGCTACCAGGCCGACCTCAAGGGCCTTTCGCAGGCGCAGATCCTCCTGCTGTCAGCGCGTGAGATTGCCCAGGGCCTGATCGACGGCACGATCCATATGGGCATCACCGGCGAAGATCTCCTTGAGGACCTGTCGCCAAACCGGACCGACGATGTGGACTTCCTGAAGCGCCTCGGCTTCGGGCGCGCCGATGTGGTGGTCGCGGTGCCCCAGGCCTGGCTCGATGTCGCTACCCTGGCTGATCTTGACGCCGCCGGCGCCCTGTTCCGCCATCGCCATGGCCGGCGCTTCCGCGTTGCCACCAAGTATCACGCGCTGACCCGGCGCTACTTCGCCGCCCAGGGCGTCAGCGAATACCGGCTCGTCGACAGCGCCGGCGCCACCGAAGCAGCGCCTGCCGCCGGCTCGGCCGAACTCATTGTCGACATCACCTCAACCGGGGCCACCCTCGGCGCCAACCACCTCAAAGTCCTCGATGATGGAGTCATCCTGCGAAGTGAAGCGGCGTTGGGAGCGTCATTGCGCGCTGATTGGACAGATCAGGCGAAATCTATACTTGGCGTTTTACTTGACGCCGTAGAGGCGAAAGAGAGCGCAGACTCACTCAGGCAGCTCACCACCGGCAAGCCAATTCCCGCCGCCCTCGCTACCGAGCTGGGGCTACAGGACGTCGACGGACAGACCGGCTACTGCGCTGCTATTGAAGCAAATTCCGTCGCCCGTGCGCTCAGTGCGGCTGGACTCGGACCGGTTGGTATCGCGGAAGTTGTATTCCTTTACCGTTCACACAATCCTGCCCTCGAAACTTTTCTTGCCAAAACCAAAGCGACTTGTTGACACATCTGTGAAGTCCCGTATTGGTCGGGTGGCAAGGTTTCTGGGAGGAAACGCTGCAAGTGCGGGAGAAGCGTGGCTGTGCGGGCCACGCTTTTCTTTTGCCCGGAAGGTCTAGTCTTCCTCCGCCGTCGCAGGACACAAATCCGACAAGAAAAAAACGCGCGACCATGGCCGCGCGCAAAGAAGGCAAATCGAAGGTTCACATCCTTGGTCGTTGGCAACGGCAAGCTCAGGGGTGAGGTAGGGGGGTGAGTGAACACCGCTGCTGCGCCGGACTTACCGATTATCAATACGCATTTACCGAAAAACGTCAACTCCCCGGCGCACAAAACCCGTCTCACCCGCCAGGCGACCAAACCCGCCCAGTCCCGGCGGCAGGGGTTTGGTTGACGTCCCTCCCCAGCACCGGCAAAGCGTGAACACCGTCGCCATACCCATCCAGGGAGCCCGCCTTGTCCGACATGCGTCGCCACATCATGCCCGTCTACAACCCGCCCGAGCAGGCCTTTGTGCGTGGCGAGGGCGTGCGCCTGTTCACCGAGGAGGGCGAGGCCTATCTCGACTGCATCGCCGGCATCGCCGTCAGCGCCCTTGGCCACAGCCACCCCGCCATGGTCGACGCCCTCAAGTCCCAGGCCGAGAAGCTCTGGCACACCTCCAACATGTTCCGCGTCCCCCAGGGCGAGGCGTTCGCTGAACGGATCTGCGCCGACACCTTCGCCGACCGGGTCTTCTTCACCAATTCCGGCACCGAAGCGGTCGAGTGCGCCCTCAAGGCCGCCCGGAAATACCATTGGGCCAATAACGACCCCGACCGGTTCGACATCGTCACTCTCACCGGCGCCTTCCACGGCCGCTCCCTCGGCGCCATCAATGCCGGTGGCAACCCGAAATACCTCGAAGGCTTCGGCCCGCCCCTGCCTGGCTTCACCCAGGTCGAGTTCGGCGACCATGAGGCGCTCGACGCCGCCATCACCGACAAGACCGCCGCCGTCTTCGTCGAGCCCGTGCAGGGCGAAGGCGGCGTCCGCGCGATCCCCGAAACCTGCCTCACCGCGCTGCGAAAGCTCTGTGACGAGCGCGGCGCCCTCCTGATCTATGATGAGGTCCAATGCGGAATGGGCCGCACCGGCAGGCTGTTCGCCCATGAATGGGCCGAGAACGCGGTGCCAGACATCATGTGCGTCGCCAAGGGCATTGGCGGCGGGTTCCCCCTCGGCGCCTGCCTGATGACCGAAGCGGTCGGCGCCCCCATGCAGCCCGGCAGCCATGGCTCCACCTATGGGGGTAACCCCCTCGCCATGGCCGTCGGCCGTGTTGTCTGGGACACCATCGCCGATGAAGCCTTTCTCGAGCAGGTCCGCCGGGTTTCCGGCACCGTGGCCCAGGGCCTCAAATCCCTCGCCGACAGCCACCCTGACCAGGTCGCTGGCGTCACCGGCAAGGGCCTGCTGACGGGCCTCCAACTGAAAGATGCCCCCAAGCCGATCCAGGCCCGCGCCCGCGACCACAACCTGCTCGTCGGCGTTGCCGGCAACAATGTGCTGCGCCTCGCCCCGCCCCTGGTGATCGAGGATAGCGATGTCCGCGAACTGGTCGCCATCCTCGATACCTGCTTCACCGAAGCGGCTGCCGATCCGTCGCCATGAAGCACTTCATCGACCTGATCACCCTCGACAAGGCCGACCTGCGCGCCATTCTCGACGATGCCCATGCCGCCAAGGCCGCCCGCCGCGACACCGGCCCCGGCGGGGACGCTACGCCCTGGCCGAAGGGCAAGCCCGATGCCGGCGCGCCCCTCGCCGACCACACCCTTGCCATGGTGTTCGAGAAATCCTCCACCCGCACCCGGTTCAGCTTCGACATGGCCATGCGCCAGCTCGGCGGCAGTTCGATCACCGCGACGGCCAATGACATGCAGCTTGGCCGCGGCGAAACCGTCGAGGACACCGCCCGCGTCCTGTCGCGCTATGTCGATGCGGTGATGCTGCGGGTCAACGACCATGCCGACCTCGAAGCCTTCGCCGATGCGGCCTCCATTCCGGTCATCAACGGACTGTCAGATCGCTCCCACCCCTGCCAGATCATGGCCGACCTCCTGACCCTGGAAGAACACGGCCACGACCTTTCCTCCGCCCGGCTCGCCTGGCTCGGCGATGGCAACAATGTCTGTGCCAGCTTCATTCACGCTGCCGCCAAATTCGGTTTCGAACTCGCCATCGGCACCCCCGCCCGCTACGCCCCCGACGAGGACGATCTGGACATGGCCGCCGCCTTCCAGGCCCGTGTCGCGCTCTATGATACCGCTGAGGAAGCAGCCGCCGGCGCCGATGTCGTCATCGCCGACACATTCGTCTCCATGGGCGATGACGATGCCGACACCCGCCTGGCCGAGCTTGACCCGTTCGCTGTCACCGATGAGCTGATGGCCCTGGCCGCTCCCAAGGCCCACTTCATCCACTGCCTGCCCGCCCATCGCGGCGAGGAAGTGGACGCCGAAATCATCGACGGGCCGCAATCGCTGGTCTGGGACGAGGCGGAAAACCGCGTACACGCACAAAAGGCAATCCTGAAATGGTGTCTCGGCAAGCTCTAGGGGCCGATGCGCCCCTCGAAGACATGGAAGCCGCCTTCCAGATCGATGGCCAGCCCGTCCGTGGACGGATTGTCCAACTCGGCCAGGCCACCCTGGACCCGATCCTGCGACGGCACGCCTATCCCGATGCGATAGCGCGCCTGCTCGGCGAAGCGCTCCTGCTCGCCGTGATTGTCGGCACATCGCTGAAATTCCACGGTAAACTCCTCGTCCAGGCCGAAGGCTCCGGCCCCATCACCATGCTGGTCGCCGAATACTCGTCTAATGGCGACTTGCGCGGCTATGCCCGGTTCGATACGGCCGCCTGGGACGCCCTGATCGAGCGGGAAGGGAACCGCCCGCCGATCCCCTCCGTGTTCGGAGAAAAAGCCGTCCTGGGCATGATCATCATCCATGACGACCCCAGCATGCGGCCCTATCAAGGTGTTGTGCCCCTGACCGCGCCAACCCTATCGGCCTGCGCCAAGGAGTATTTCATCCGTTCAGAACAGGTCCCCACCGAGATCGCCCTGGGCGTTGGCGAACTGACCGTTCCCGGCACCCCGCCGGTCTGGCAAGGCGGCGGCATCATCCTCCAGCAGGTCGCCGCCGATGATGCCCGGGGCGACACCGCCGACGCCTGGGAAACCGCCCGCGTCCTCTTCCGCACCGTTGAAGACAGCGAACTGATCGATCCCGGCCTCAGCGCCGACCGGCTCCTGTTCCGCCTGTTCAACGAACCCGGCGTCCGCCGCGAGACCGCCTACCGCGTCACCGATGCCTGTTCGTGCAATGAAGACCGCCTGCGCCAGACCCTCTCTGGCATGCCCGACGCCGCCCTTCGCGACCTGGTCGAGCCCGACGGCACCCTTGCCGTGGACTGCCAGTTCTGCAGCCGCCACTACACGATCCCACTCGCCGCCGTCACCGGCCCGACGGACGGTTAGATCGCTCCGAGAACTGTCGTTAATGTGCCCTTGGTCTGTCTCTGACTTGGAACGCTTTCAAGCCGCTCACGAGACGGTGTGTCTTTGCCGCTATGGGCGAACGTTGATCAGGGAAATTTCCTTGTATCCAAGCTGTATGCGTCCTTGCCGTCGCAGCGCGTTCAGGGCTTTGCCGACACTCACCCTGGAGAGGCCAAGCGCATAGGCAATATCGATCTGACGAATGGGTATGGCGGTCTCACTGAAACCGCCAGAATGGGTCAGGCGCTGAAGGAGCTTCAAGATGCGGGCCTCGGGCGAAAGCGCGCGCAAATCGTCTGCAATCTCCAGGGCTTCATAAAGTCTTGTCGTCAAACTCACCAACAGCGCATTCGCGAAACTTGGCGCTTGTTTTAAAAGCGCCTCGAAGCGCGGTTTGCTGATATCGGCGATCCTGGTTTCGCCGAAGGCATCTGCATCATAAGCGCGCGGCGTATCGGCAAAGAGGGTGGCTTCTCCAAAACAGTGGCCAGCGTCCAAGATGCCCGTTTGGATGTAGGCGCCGGTTTCCGAATAGATACCGAACCGAACCCGTCCGGTAAGTATGATTGACAGGCCCGGACTGCCTTCACCCCGCTGATGGATGAACTGCCCATCCGAGTAGGTCATCGTTCGGCCCGCCGCGATCAACGCATCCCGAACGTTTTCCGACAGTAAGGGTAGCAGGGGCTGGTTATAAATCGGCTCCATTCAAGTCCTTTAAATGCGAAATATTTAGCATTCAAGCGGGCCGGTCCCTGCTTTAATCTCATCAATGATAAGGAGGAGCGCGTCGTGGAAAAACTTGTTATCCTGGGCGCCTTCATTGGGTTTGCGCTCCTGGAAGTCATCTACACCGGATTCTTCCGTAAAAGAGGCCAGACGCGAAGCGACGCAATTGTGGAGGTCGTCAGCACGGTCACCCTGCTTGCCGTCACCCAACCCCTGGCGCTACTCGGGGGCGGATTTGTTGCAAGTCTGATCTGGCCCAATTCTGCCGACAGTCTGGCTGGGATCTCGGTCTTTGCCGGGATCGCCCTGTTTCTGATCTTCGACGATCTGAGCCAGTATTGGTGGCACCGCCTGTCGCACACGGTTCCCTGGCTCTACAAACTCCACCGTCCTCACCACAATGCCGAGTACCTTTCGATCCGCGTCGTGTATCGGAACAATATCTTTTACTATGCCATGATGCCCGGGCTCTGGTTCTCCGGAGCCCTCATCTATCTCGGACTTGGTTGGATCTATGCGGGCTATATTGTCGTAAAGATGCTTGTCATCTTCGGGGCGCATTGTGACGTTCGCTGGGATGAACCGCTCTATAAAATCCGCTGGCTTTCTCCGATTATGTGGGTCGTCGAGCGCACCATCTCCACGCCCGCAACCCATAGCGCACACCACGGCAAGTTCGCAGACGATGGGGTCACGAACTACAAAGGCAATTTCGGAAATCTGCTCTTCTTCTGGGACGTCCTGTTCGGGACCGCGAAAATCACCCGGCGCTATCCAGACCGCCTGGGCGTTGAAAACCTGCCAGATACAACAACCGCCGAACAACTCTTGTGGCCAATCGTGCGGTCACGCTCCGGGGCCGTTGCAGGTGATGAATTTCAACGCGCAAACCTCGCGAAACAGGGAAGTTAGGCGCAGGGCATCGAGGGCCATCCGCGCCACTCCCACCGCCGAACGGCCTGTCCCATCCTGACCCCAGGCGGGCACGGGCTTGTCTCCGCACGGCCATTTCGCCGCCCTGCGCGGCTCGGTCCTGGTCGTTGCATATGCACCCCAGGTCCCCCTCGTCCCACAAAACGCTACAGAACTTATCCCCCCCTCCTGACCCATGGTATTCTCCCTGCCATGGATTATTCAGCCCTCCCTCTCGTCCTTGCCCGCGTACACCCGCTCCATTGGCCGGTTCTGCTCATGAACCTGCTGGCGGTGAGCATGTACCTGCACGCGAACGGCATCCGGGGCGCCAGTCTCAAGGTCTGGGCCAATGGCCGGGTCGAGATCGACCGGCTGTGGGAACGCGCTGAAAGCCGCTGTGACCCCGAGACCCAGCTCCAGGGCCTCCTCGCCCTCACAGGCAGAAACCAGCAAACCGCCAGCGCGGCCTTGCTCTGCGACCCTGCGCCTTCGGACGGAATGGGCGCCGATGGCGCGGCCTCGCTCGCCCAGGCGCCGGCCCGCACGCTGGAAACGGTGCGCGCAGTCTGGACGTCTGCGATCGCCACCCTTGCCGGTCGGCTTGATCGGGCCATCGTCTCCGCTCAGGCGGTCGGCGCGCATCGCGCGGCTCGACCCGCTCTGCACCCCCCATAGGCCGGCCTCGAACGGCAAACCTTCCTTCTCACCCTCAAAACCCATGCCCAGCACCGCTAGACCCCGCCCGGCCACGCCGCGGCGGTCGCCCGTGCTGGCGGCTCAGCCTGGCCGCGTCTCATCCTCTCGTTTCGGTCCGCCGGGCATCACCGGACGCGGGCCGAAGCCGCCAAAACTCAGCACCCGGTCATACATCACAAGGGCACCGGCCAGGCTCACATTGATGCAGAATTTGGTGGGAATCTTCACCACATGGTCACAGCGCACCAGCATCGCCTCGCTCAGATCCCCGCGCTCCCGGCCCAGCACATAGGCCGCGTTCAGCGGGTGACGAAAACTTGGAAGATCTACCGCATCCTCGGTCAGTTCGACGCCGACCAGCTGGCATCTCCGAGGCAGGTGCATGTCGTCGAGGGCATCCCATTGGTAATAGGGCACATGCTGAAACGTCTTGGAGGTATCGGCATGGTAGACTTTCCGCACCTTGTCGGCGGCGCCCACAGAGAACACGAAACTCGCGCCAAAGGCATGGGCGGTGCGCAAAAGGGCACCGAGATTCATCGGCTTGGAGATCCCCTCCGCCCCCATTGCGAAATAGCCCCGCATGTCAAAGGCCCCCGTTCAGCGCCCAGCGCGCCACCAAAAGGCCCGCCAGCATGAAAGGCAGCACTCGGCAAACGGTCCGGGCCAGGCGGATATAGCCGATCGGGGTCGGGTAGGTTGCGATCAGATGCTCGGTCGCCGCCACCAGGCCGGGCCCGGCCCGGTCACCGGCATCGGTATCGGTATCGGGAACCCGGCCGGCAACCGCATGGGCCACCGCGTCGTAAAGGTCTGGCCGGGCCAACGATGGGTCCCGGGCCGCGATGGCATTGCGCAGCACGAAGCCGGCGAAATAGCGCATCTGATAGGCGAGAAACAGCGCGAACCCCATGCCGATCAGGAGCGCCCAGAAAACCACGGTCCAGGTCATGTGCGCCCCCTCATCGCTGCGTCGCCACGTCGAACCGGCCTTCGGACGTGACGCAGCCCCGTTTCATGCCTTCAGACAAGAACGGCATTTCGACCCGGCCCAGCACATCGATCGCGATCAAACCGCCATCCCCGCCCAGAAGGCCCATGTCCTCCAGCGCTCCGCGGGTCGCCTGGGCGAGCGATTGCTGGCCATATCGGACCCGGGCGGAAATGTCAGCGGCGACCGCCGACCGCATGAAATACTCGCCCTGGCCGGTGCAGGAGACCGCGACCCGCTCATCAGCCCAGGTGCCAGCCCCGATAATCGGTGTATCGCCGACCCGGCCCGGCGTCTTGTTGAGAACGCCCCCAGTCGAAGTGGCAGCGGCCAGGTCGCCATGGGAATCAAGCGCCACTGCGCCAACGGTCCCATGGGTTGCCACGAAGGGGACAAGGAGGCTTGGCGGCGTTCGCCGTCGCGCAACGGACTC
>JBCCBN010000028.1:0-23483 GCA_039034035.1 Pseudomonadota bacterium | reverse complement strand
TCACAAGGCCGCGGTGACCGGCGATACGGTTGGCGATCCTTACAAGGATACGTCCGGGCCGGCGGTGAACCCGATGATCAAGATCACGAATATCGTGGCCCTCTTGATGCTGGCGGTGCTGGCCGGGATGTAGAGTTATTTCGCTTGCGGCGGTTTGACGGTTTGCAGATCGTCCCCTGCTGATTGCGGACGGGCTTCGAAGCCCCGTTTTCAGGCAGTTTTGGTGGCGCCCCGGTTCGTTGAACCGGGGCGCTTCATTTTCGCCTTACCGGCGTGTAAGACGGGGAGCCTGAGGAGATCTGAGCCCGATGATTTCACCCCGCCACCTCCAGTTGATGGCCTCCTATAATGCCTGGCAGAACCAATCGCTTTACACTGCCGCCGAAGGGCTCGAGCGGGATGTTCTCACGCTCGATGTGGGCGCGTTCTTCGGGTCCATCCTCAGCACCTTGAACCATATTCTCTGGGCCGACCGGATCTGGATGAGCCGCTTTGCCGATATCGAGAAACCGGCGGTGGGGATGGCGGGATCGACCACGCTGTTTGACGATCTTGAACCCCTGGCCGAGGCCCGCTCGGCGTTCGACCAGGTGATTGTGGACTGGTCGAACCTGGTCTCGGCTGACTGGCTGGCAGGACCCTTGAGCTGGCATTCGGGCGCGGCGGGCCGGGAGGTCAGCCTGCCGGCCTGGGTGTGCGTGACCCATTTCTTCAATCACCAGACCCACCATCGCGGCCAGGTCCATGCCATGCTGACCGCCGCCGATGCCAAGCCGGACGATACCGACCTGTTCCTGATGCCGGGGCTCGAAACCGCCTTCGCTTGATCGCGCCAGCACGGGCGGCCGCCGCGGCGAGGCCGGGCGGTGATTTCGGGCTGGAGTGTGGAGTTAGAGGTTGATGAATGGATTTCCCGCAGAGCGCCGGCGCTATGGCGGGCGCAGGGCGCGAGTAGGCTGAAAGCCGCCAGGGCGGAGATCGCGCGCGCGACCGTCGCGGGTGGACCGAACGGCGCACAGCGCTTGCTTGAGCGCGGCCATCAGAGCGGAGATTGCGGCGTTTGAACCGGTGCGCGCGCGTGTGAGTGCGGGCGCTATGGCGTCGGCCGAAAGACGGTCACCTGTGACCGGGAGCGGTTGCGCCGGCGCGCTATTGGCGAGCAGGGCTGCGCTGGCGGTTTGCTGGTGCCGGCCTGTGAGGGCGAGAAGGCCCTGGAGCTGGGCATCGTTCGAGGTTTGGTGCGTTTCGTTCAAACCGGTGATCTCGACGCGGCCATTGGGCCAGACGCGGAGGCTGGCGCCTGCAATCCCGTTGGCGCGCAGGTACACGGTCACCGCGAGCAGGTTCATGAAGAGAACCGGCCAGTGGAGCGGGTGGACCCGGGCAAGCGCGATGGGAAGGGCTGAGTAATCCATGGTGGGAAGAATACCATGGGACCAGAGGGGGAGGATAAGTTCTGGGAGATTTTCCTGAGGCGGCCGGTTTCGGCGTGGGGAGGCCGCCCTGCTGCGGTGTGGCTGGCCCCGGCTATCGGGGGCCTGACATCCTGGGGCCGGTCCCCCGGTCCCGGTCGTTCGCGGGCGACGACCGGGGGGTGAGGGGTTATCGGGGGCAGGGTTCGCCGGGCCGGTGGTTGACGTGGATCATGATCGGGGCGGCGCCTTGCATGGACACATGGATGTGGCACTGGCCGTCGAATTGCAGCCGGATCGGGAAGCGGTCGATGCCGCGGCCATTGCGCTTGGGCGCCATGGAGATGCCCTGTCCGGTCATGCCGCGGAACTGGCCCTGCCAAGTGATGTTTCCGCTCCGGACCATGAACCGGCCCTGGGCGTCGACCTGTGCGGGCGTGGGATTGGGGTCGCTGCGACCATTGAAGGTCATGTACCACTGGCCGCCCAGGGCGGTGTAGTCGATGGCACCAGGCTGTGTGAAGCCGCGTTGGCCGTGTCCGTGTTGGCCGTAGTTTGGCTGGCTGTAGGCCGGTTGCGGCTGGTAGTGGGGCATCTGGGCGGCAGCCGAGCTGATGAGGGTCAGGGCGGCGAGGAGGGTGGTGATCGTTTTCATGGTGTCGGTCCTTCGGGTTGGGGTTTCGTGTTTGGCGACACGGGCACAGTGCCGGCTGGACCGGGATGACGCTGTGAAGTGGCTCACAGGGGGCGAATTTCTTGTCGGGCGGTGGGCGAAAGAAAGGGCCCGGTGTCAGGGCAGACACCGGGCCGGGTGGGTTTCAGAGTGGGGAGGAGCCGGGCCCGTGCGGTGAGGCGGGGGGAGGCGGTGGTCGCCCGCGCCTTTTCAGGCACTTTCCCGCCTCACTGGCCCGGCTGGGGGGCGGACTATTCGAACATCCAGCTGGTGTCGTAGAGGCCGCCCGGCGCCCAGTTGCTGGACTCGCTGGAGGTGTAGGCGGAGCTGTCATACTCGCTCCACTCATAGGCGCTGCCGGTGTTGTAGCCGCCGCCATAGCTGTTGTCCTGCCAGGCGGGGGTCAGGTCATACATGCCGATGGCGGGGTCCATGGTGCCGGAATAGTCGGAGTAGACATTGCCATAGATATCGGCCTGGGAGTCGTAGGCGTAGGGGTCCACATAGTGGATGTTGCCATACTCATCCTGCATTTCGAGGCCGTAGGGGCTGATCGAGGACCAGTCATTGTAGTCCTGGGCGGCGGCTGTGCCGGCCTGGGCCGTGGTGAGGGCGAAGGCGGCCAGGGCCAGTTTTGCGAGGGTGCGGGCGTTGAAGGGGTTCATCGTGTCGTCCTTTCGAGTGCGCGGCGGCGGACATCGCTGCCGATGGACGCGGTTTTGACAGGCCGGGCGGCGGGACGCTGTGAGCCCGCTCACACCAGGTTTTTTTCGGGGGCGAGCGAGAGCGTGCGGACAGGCACGGGGGCGGGTTTGCCGGAGAGGGGGATGGCCTGGACGGGGCCGAACCCCTCGGGCGCGCCGGCCTGGGTGTAGAGGGCGTCGGTGATGAGCGCGCGGGTGCCGGTCTGCTTGTTGGCGGCTTCGAGGCGGGCGGCGGTGTTCACCACATCGCCCATGGCTGTGTAGTGGAACCGTTGCTCGGCGCCGAAATTGCCGACCATGGCAGGCCCGACTGCCGCACCGATGCGGGTGATGCCGAGACCGTCATGGCGCTGGCGGAAGGTTTCGGCGGTCTGGTCGAGGGCGCGGATGCAGTCGAGGGTGCGGCGGGCGTGGTCGGCCTGCTCCAGCGGAGCGTTGAACAGGGCGACGATGCTGTCGCCGATGAACTGGTCGATCATGCCGCCATGGTCGAGGATGACGGCGCTGAGGGTGGCGAGATAGTCGCGGAGCAGGCTAGCGCCCTGGGTGGGGTCGAGGCGGTCCATCAGGGCGGTGAAGCCGGCAAGGTCGGTGACGATAACGGCGACGGTGCGAACCTCGCCGCCGAGTGCGGGGGGATCGGGTTGGGCGAGGATCTGCTTGAGGAGGTCGGGGGAGACGTAGCGGGAGAAGCCGGCGGCGAGGCGGCGCTTGGCGGCGAGGGCGGCGCCGCCGATGATGGCGGCCTGGCCGGCGATGGCGAGGGCCCAGCCTGACAGGGCAGGACCGGCGAGGATGACGAGGCCATGGCTGCGGGCGATCCAGAGGCATGTGAGGGTGCCGAGCGCGCCGGCCAGCCCCCAGGCCAGGAGCCGGGGGAGGGAGTTGAGCCCGGCGGCGATGAGGGCGAGCGAGGCGAGGGCGGCGGCGAGACCGGTGATCCGTTCGAGGGGGCGGGGCGCGCGGTGGAGCGCCTTGCCTGAGAGGGCGGCGGCCAGGACATGGGCCTGGGCGACAATCCCGGGCTGGGGCGCGGCGCCGTTTACATGGGTGGGCAGTAGGATGGTGTCGCCGGTGACGCGCCCGGTGGGGTTGGCGTCGAGGGTGAGGCCGATGAGCAGGGTCTTGCCGGCGAGGGCGCCCGGGGGGAGGTGCTCTATGGGGGCGAGGGCCTGGTAGTAGGAGACGGTTGGGGGGAAGGGGGGCGCGGCATAGGGGATGAAGCGGTCTCGGAACTGATCGGGAGCGGGCGGCTGGCTGGTGGGGTCGGCGAGGGCGCGGGCTGTGGCATGGGCGAGGCTGCCAGCATTGGCGGGCATGCGGCGGAGGCGACCGTCTCCGTCGAGTGGTAGGCTGGCGTCGCCGATGGCGGCGGCTGCGGTGGCGAGGCGCGGGGCCGGTAGCGAGCGGGTCTCGATGCGGCCCTGGGGGGTGGCGGTGAGGGCGGTTTCTGCGGCGAGGATGACGGGGCCGAACCGCTCGATGGCCGCGGCGAAGGCGGGGTCGGCGTCGGTTTGGGCGTCGAACACAATGTCGAAGACGGCGGCTTTCGCGCCGGCGCTGTGGGCCGCGTCGAGGAGGGCGGCGTGGCGGCTGCGGGGCCAGGGCCAGGGGTCGCCGAACTGGGCGAAGCTCTGGGCATCGATGGCGACCACGAGGATGTCGCCGGGGGCGGGGCTGGCGGGTGAGAGGCGGGCGATGAGGTCCTGGACGCTGCGGTCAGCGCTGTGGAAGGCGCCGAGGAGTGTGAGGCCGCTCACAGCGGTCCAGACCAGACAGGTCCATAGGATCGCGGCGCGAGCGATTATGGGATCGGACAGTTTCTCCCTGAAAGCGTTCACGCTTGACTTCCATGCCTGTTGCAGCGGGTAAACTAAGGGGGGAGTGTTGAAATGTCTTCAGAATTCACCTGGGTGAGGCGGAGCCTTGTGGCGGTTGCCGTTGCGGTCGCTGGATGGGCCGGCTTGCCCGGAGCGGGAGGCGCCGAGGCGCAGATCCTGGCCGAGCGGGAGAGCGCTGTGGTCGCCAATGTGGTGGAGGCCAAAGGCGGCGAGGATTTCACCCCGGTCGAGCAGGCAGGCTGGCAGGCCCTGCTGGTCGAGCAGGACCTCAGTTCGGGCGATGTGTTGCGCACAGGCGCCTTTGGTGGGCTGGGGATCGCGTTCGAGGACCGGACCTATGTGAGGCTGCACGCCAATACGCAGATGGAAGTCGCCGATCCGGGGACGGGGACCGAGCCGAAGCGGTTCGGGCTGTCGATTGGCCGGCTGTGGTCGCGGGCGAGCCGGCCCGACCGGCCGGTGATCGTGGAAACGCCGAGCGCGACGGCGGCGATCCGCGGGACGGACTGGTTCATGGAAGTGCTGGACGATGGGACATCGCGGTTGGTGGTGCTGGATGGGCAGGTGCGGTTCTTCAATGCGTTTGGGGATATTCCGGTGGATGCGGGGCGGTCGGCGATTGCCCGGCCCGGTGCGGCGCCGGAATTCGAGCTGGACATTGTGCCGGTGGACCGGCCGCGCTGGGCGCTGACGCCGCGTTCGGACTGGTTGTCCTTCCTACCGTTCGAGCGAGCGGTGGAGCGGGCCGCGGAGACACCCGCTGCGCCGGTCTGGTCGGCGCTGGCCAATCGGCAGCCGCGCCTGGCGCAGGCTGAAATGGATGGGTTGGGTGCCGATGCGAACGCCGGTGCGGACATGGAGTCGGCGCGGGCGATTATCGACCTGATGCTGCGTGAGCCTGACCGCGCGGGCGCGCGGCTCTCTGAGCTTGCGGTGAGCGCCGGGTATCGCCGTCTGGCCGACGCGGCAGCGGTAGGAGCCGCGATTGACGCCGCGCAGTTTGAAACGGCGCTGGCACGGCTGGACGCCTATGGCGCTGCTCATGGCGAGGATTTGGCGTCGCTGGCCCTGCAGGCTTATCTGGAGGCTTATGCGGGGCGATACGATGCCGCGCGGGGGCTGGCCGGTCGGGTAAGCGAAGTGGCGCCCGAGGATTGGCGGCGACACCTGCTCACCGCTCAGATTGCCGCGCTGCAGGGCGATGACGCAGCCTTCGAACAGGCGACCAGCGCCCTGGTGCTGGCGGCGCCTGACGCATTCGAAACCTGGCATTGGCGTGGGATCTATCTCGCATCGGCAGGGGCGGGGTCGCCATCTGCGGTGCAGGCCGTGTTCGAAACCGCCGCTGGGCTGAACCCCGAATTCGTGCCCGCGATTGTGGCGGTGGCCCAATTGCAGGCCGCCAGCGGAGGAAGCCGGTCCGCGCTGGCCACGCTGAAGAACGCGCGGGTGCTGGACCCGTCTGAGCCCTTCACGATTGCGGCTGAGGCCTTTGTGTATCTGACCATGGACCGGCTGGACCTGGCGGATGCGGCGCTGGCGCCGGTGACCGGCACGCCGCTCGCCCTGCACCCGGAAATCCAGTCGGCCCTGTCTATCCGCGCGTTGATGGCAGGCGAGGCCGATGATGCATCGCGGGCGACCGGCACCGTGATCGCGGCCAAGCCAGACCGGCCGGGCATTGCGCAACTGGACGCGATTGCTCATTGGCAGGCGGGCCGGCGCGAAGTGGCGCGGAAGGTGATCGGCAATGCTGTCCGGCTGGACCCGAACGAGCCGGTGGCCGCGCGGATCGCCTCAGCCCTGGCCCAGGACCAGTATGCCGCCGGGGACGCCTTGCGGTTCGCCCAGGCGGCCTGGGATGCGAAGCAGCGCAATGCCCGCGCCGGGCTGATCCAGTTGCCGGCGAGCCAGTCTGGCCGGATCGATATCGGCGCGGCGTTCCTGAATTTGGGGCTGGGGGCTCAGGCGGAATATTATTCGAGCCTGGCGCGGACCCAGGCCGACCCGAACAGCGCCTTTGCGTACGCCAATATCTTCCCCGATGGCGTGGCTCGGCAATCGAGTACGACCGTGGGCCTGCTGCTCGACCCGCTGGCGGTGACCTACCCGAACCGCTTTGTGCAGTTCTTTCGCACGCCAATGGTCCAGCAGACTGCAGACGCATCGGCGACTTTTGGCGGTAAGGGCGCCTCGCAAATATCGGTGGCGAGCGATAGCCAGACCCTGATCCGGACCCCGCAGCAGCCGGTCTCTCTGGCGGGCTTCATCCGCTATTCTGATGGCCAGGGCACGATGGCCAATAGTGACGAGCGGTCGGGGCTGTTGTCCTTACGGGCCGGGACGGTGCGGAATGGCCGGCATGGGCTGGTTGGGCGGTTGACGGTCGATTATCGCGAGATGGAGTTGCCGGGCAGTTTCGGGGTGGCCGACCGGGATGATGATGAGCGGAACATCAGCACGGTGGTGGGGCTGGGCTATACGTTCAATCAGAGCTGGACTGACCGGTGGATGATCAATGGCGCATTGGCGCGAGGCGACCGGCGTTTTCGCAATCCGAGCGCGTTTGGCAGCGGCCTGGACCCTATCGAGTATTCGCTGGTGGCGTCGCTGGGGCTGGAAGCGGCGCAGGCCTTTGCGGCCCGGGGGCTCTTTGACACAACGGCCAGCATGCCGGGCGAGGCGATCCTGTTCGTCGATCCACCGGCGACGGTCCCGGTGACGCGGCGGGTTGGAGAGGACTTGCTGCCGCTGACCGATGACACCGATCCGGTGTCGCGGATTGAAGCCGACACGACGTTGGTGTCCCTGCAGACCCGGCGGATCATGCGGCGGAACGGCGCTGATCTCTCATTTGGTCTGGAGTATGGCGAGATCGAAACGGAGACCGATACGAGCGAGATCGTGTTCAATCTGGTCGGGGCGGGCGCGATCGGGGACTTCGCGAATATGGGAGAGATCACCACGTTCGATCTGGGCGAGCCGCTGGCAGTGACCTCGCCCACATCATCCCGGTCGACCAGCTTGCAGGCCCATGTGCATGGCAGCTGGCCGGTTGCGCCGGGCTGGACGGCGGAAGCGGGTGTGTTCCCGACGCTGTTGCGGAGCCGATTGCGGACGCGCTTCCTGGGGGCGTCGGCCGAGATCGAGGAGACGAGCCGCACGTTGGATCCGCGGTTTGGGCTGGCATGGCGGGGCGGTGACACGCAGCTTCGGGTGGCTTTGCAGCGGACGCGGCTGTTGTCTGGGGTTGATACGATTGCGCCGCTGGGGACGCTGGGTCTGCTTCCGAACCAGCTTGCCGGGGTGACGGCGACCCGGATCGATAGCGCGATCGTGCGGGTCGATCATGAGGCGCGGCCGGACGTGTTCGTGTTCGCGGCGGCGGAGTTCCAGGACATGGCGGATGCGAGCGCGGGGCTGGCCGGTGAGCGGCTGGAGCGGTCGGCATTCTTTGCGCCCGATGCGTCGCTGGCGCAATTCACGCTGGGGACCGATGTCACGATTGGCGACCGGTTGGGAGTCTCGGCGTCCTACGTCTTCAGCGACGGGGAAATCGATAGCGGCGCGTTTGCAGGCCGGCAGTTGCCGGTTGTGCCGGAGCATGGTGCGCGGGTGGGGGCGAGCTGGGTGGATCCGCGCTTCTTCCGGCTGTCGGGCAGCCTTGCCTATATCGGGCCGCGCTATGGCGATGGGGCGAATTTGGTCCGGCTGGATGAGGCGGTGGAGCTGACGGCGGGCGTGTTGCGGGAGACGCGCGACAAACGCTGGCTGTTCCGGCTGGACGGGCGGGCTACGAGCGCGGATTCGCGATTGGCTGGGGACGAGCATCAGGTGACGCTGGGTGTTTCGCGGCGGTGGTAGGCGCGCCGTTGGAGGAGGGCTGGGCGGGATTGGCGGGGCGGCAGCCTATTCCGGTTTGCGGCCGAGGCCGATTTCCTTGGCGAATTCTGACCGGCGCTTGGCATAGTTTGGGGCGACCATGGGATAGTCGGCCGGCAGGTTCCAGCGGGCGCGGTATTCTTCTGGGGTGAGGGAATAGCGCGAGCGGAGGTAGCGCTTGAGCATCTTGAGCTTGCGGCCATCTTCGAGGCAGATCAGGAAATCGGGCGTGATGGACTTGCCGATGGCGACGGCGGGTTCAGGGCGCGGCTCGGTTTCCGGTTCGCCGGACGAAATGTCTGACAGGGTGTCGTGGACCGCCCGGATCAGGTCTGGCAAGCCGGTGCTGGGCACGGGATTCTTGGCGACGAACGCCGATACGATCTCGGTGGTGAGCTCGATCAGGTGTGACTTGTCCGCTTGGCCCATCTGTTCCCCCTTCCCGCCGTCTCGACAGTGATGTTTGTCAAGTTGATCTGTTCGAATGCCAATGGTGACGTTGGAAAGTCTGTCCCGTTACTGGCGGCTGGCTTCGAACACTTTGGTTTGGCGCGATATATATGGGAGTATGCTGATGATTAAAAGGCGCAGGGGGGTAGGGAATTGCTGATTATTTCGGATCAGCGGTGAGTTTTTCGAGGGTTGGAGGCGGCGGGCGCAACTTTAAGGGTGTGTTGTGGCGATTTCTCAGTTCGAGCGTGAATTTACGCTGGGTGCGGCGCGGCGCCGGGGCTGCTTGCCGGCTATCGCGGTGATGGCTAGGACGGTTGGGAATAGAGGAGTTTGCCGCCATGGCTGACACGATCACCCGCCCCAACGCAGCGCCTGCCGGCTTCTTCTCGAACACGTTGGCAGGGCAGGACCCCGACATCGCCGCAGCGATCCATCAGGAGCTGACCCGACAGCAGGATCAGATCGAGCTGATCGCGTCGGAGAATATTGTCTCGACCGCGGTGCTGGAGGCGCAGGGCTCGGTGCTGACGAACAAGTATGCGGAGGGGTATCCGGGCAAGCGGTATTATGGCGGCTGCGAGTATGTCGACATTGCCGAACGGATTGCGATCGACCGGGCCAAGCAATTGTTCGGGGCTAGCTGGGCGAATGTGCAGCCCCATTCGGGGGCGAATGCGAACCAGGCGGTGTTCTTCGCGCTGCTGCAGCCGGGCGACACGTTCATGGGCATGGACCTGGCTGCGGGGGGGCACCTGACCCATGGCAGCCCGGTGAACCAATCTGGCAAATGGTTCAATGTGCTGAGCTATGGGGTCGATCCGGAGACCCATCTGATCGATTATGACGAAATGGAGCGGCTGGCGCTGGAGCACAAGCCAAAGCTGATCATTGGCGGGGCGACGGCGTATTTCCGGATTGTCGATTTCAAGCGGATGCGGGAGATTGCTGACAAGGTCGGGGCGTATCTGATGGTGGATATGAGCCACTTTTCGGGGCTGGTGGCTGGCGGGGCCTACCCCAATCCGCTGGACCATGCGCACGTGGCGACGACGACGACGCACAAGGCGCTGCGGGGCCCTCGGGGTGGGATCATCCTCACCCGCGACGAGGATCTGGGCAAGAAGATCAATTTCGCCGTGTTCCCGGGGCTTCAGGGCGGGCCGCTGATGCATGTGATTGCGGCGAAGGCGGTGGCGTTCGGCGAAGCGCTGCAACAGGATTTCAAGGCCTATGCCGCCCAGGTTGTGATTAATGCTCAGGCGATGGCCAGCCAGTTGATGGCGCGCGGGCTGGACATTGTGTCGGGCGGGACCGACAGCCACGCCATGCTGGTGGATTTGCGGCCCAAGGGCGTGACCGGCAAGGCGGCCGAACATGCGCTCGACCGGGCTGGCATCACTTGCAACAAGAATGCGATTCCGAACGATCCGGAAAAGCCGTTTGTGACGTCGGGGGTCCGGGTCGGCTCGCCGGCGGGGACGACGCGGGGCTTTGGTGCCGATGCGTTCGTGCAGATTGCGGACTGGATGGCGGACGTACTGGAGGCGCAATCGTCCGATGATCCGGGAGCGGTGGAGCAAAGGGTGCGGGCGGAGGTGAAGGCGATGACGGCCGACTATCCGATCTATCCGGGCCTTGGCGACTAGGCGGGCCGATGCGCTGTCCGTTCTGCGGTGCCGAGAATACGGCGGTGAAAGACAGCCGCCCGGCTGAGGACAATACGGCTGTGCGCAGGCGGCGTCTGTGCGACCGGTGCGGGGCGCGGTTTACCACGTTCGAGCGGGTCCAGCTTCGCGAGCTGTTCGTGATCAAGCGCGATGGCAAACGGTCCATCTTCGAGCGGGACAAGATCATTCGCACGGTGCAACTGGCGCTGCGCAAGCGGCCGGTCAGCGAGGAGCAGGTCGAGCAGATGGTGTCGGGGATTATCCGCCAGCTTGAAAGCGGGGGCGAGACTGAAGTGCCCTCCTCGCAAATTGGCGATATGGTGATGATGGCGCTGCGGGATGTCGATCCGGTGGGGTATGTCCGCTATGCCAGCGTCTACAAGGATTTCAACGATCCCCGCGACTTTGCGAAATTCATCGATACGGCCGATTTCGAGGATGAGGAAACGAGCGGGGACGAGCCTGAGGAGGGCGGCGAGATTGGCGCGGGTGCCGGACGTGGGGACCCGGCATGAGCACGGTGTCGGTCACGCTGAAGATTGCCACATCGATGGATGCCCGGATCGCCCTGGCGGATGGGACGAGCCAGTGGATCACAGGGCCTGCGGCGCGGGCGCGGAGCCATGCGTTCAGGGCGGCCCATGATGCGGTGCTGGTGGGGGTCGGGACCGTGCTGGCCGATGACCCCCTGCTGACCGCGCGGACGGTTCCGGCGGCTGAGCGCCAACCGGTTCGGATCATCATGGACAGCTATGGCCGGACCCCGCTGGATGGCCGGTTGATGGCATCGACCTCGGTGGCGCCAGTGGTTATCGCCACGGCTGGGGAGACAGGCGCGCTGCATGGCCGGAAGGGCGCGTCGGTCTGGCCGTGTGCCGGCGGCGATGGCCGGGTGAGCCCCACCGAAGTTGTGCGCCGGGCCAGCGTCGAAGGGATCGGTTCGATCATGGTGGAGGGCGGCGGGCAGGTGGCGGCTGCGTTCCTGAGGGCGGGCCTGGTGGACCGGATCGAGTGGTTCATGGCGCCGATCGTGATCGGCGGCGACGGTTTGCCTGCCGTTGCGGCGCTGGGGCTGGAGGCGATGGCGGGTGCGCCCCGTTACCGCGTTCACGCGACGGAACCGATTGGGGACGACGTGCTGACCACCTATGTTCGGTCCTGAAGGAGAATGGTTCCATGTTTACGGGCCTTGTCACCAATGTCGGCACCATTCGAAAGGTCGAGGACCGGAACGGTCTGCGCCGGTTCGAGATCGAGAGCGGGTTCGACCCCGAAACGGTGGTCATGGGCGCCTCCATCCTGCATTCGGGCGTCTGCCTGACGGTGGTTGACCATGGCGCCGGGGAGGCTGGCGCGTGGTTCGCGGTCGAGGCGGTTCCCGAGACGCTGGCGAAGACGGTGTTGGGGACCTGGAAGCGGGGCGACCGGGTCAATCTGGAGCCGTCACTGAAGCTGGGCGATGAGCTGGGTGGGCATTTCGTTTTCGGCCATGTGGATGGCGTCGGCGAGGTGGTCTCGGTGGAGGCCGAAGGGGAGAGCTGGCGGCTGACCATCCGCCCGCCGGGAGAGATTGCGCGCTTTTTCGCGACCAAGGGGTCGGCGGCGGTGGACGGGGTTTCGCTGACCGTGGCCGAAGCCTTGCCGAACGGGGATTTCCAATTGGCGATCATTCCCCATACCTGGCAGGTGACCACGCTGAGCGGGCTGGAAGCGGGCGCGAAAGTGAACCTCGAAATCGATATGCTAGCGCGGTATGTGGCGCGCATGGTGGGGGCAGATGCGCCTGCGTCCCCTGTTGCCGAAGGAAGGGCGCCCCATGGCTGAGGATTTTTCAGGGGCCATCTCTTCGATCGAGGAGATCATCGAGGATGCCCGCAATGGCCGGATGTATATTCTGGTCGATGCCGAGGATCGGGAGAATGAGGGCGACCTGATCATCCCCGCCCAGTTTGCGACGCCCGAGGCGGTGAACTTCATGGCCAAGTATGGCCGGGGCCTGATCTGCCTGGCGATCACCATGGAACGGGCGACGGCGCTGAAGCTCGACATGATGGCCCGGGAGAACCGGGAAAGCATGGGCACGGCCTTCACGGTGTCGATAGAGGCGGCTGAAGGGGTGACGACTGGCATTTCAGCGGCCGACCGGGCGCGGACGATTGCGGTGGCGACCGATCCGGTCAAGGACCACCATGACATCGTGTCGCCGGGCCATGTGTTCCCGCTGGTGGCCAAGGATGGCGGCAGTCTCGTCCGGGCCGGCCACACCGAAGCGGCCGTGGATATTTCGCGTATGGCGGGGCTTTATCCGGCTGGGGTCATCTGTGAGATCATGAATGATGATGGCTCGATGGCGCGGCTGCCGGAACTGGTGACGTTCGCCCAGTTCCACGGCCTGAAGATCGGCACGATTGCGGACCTGATTGCCTGGCGGCGGGAGAATGACCGCTATCTGGAACGCCGGGTCGAAGCGCCGCTGGCCAGTGCCTATGGGGCGGGGTTCAAGACGGTGGTGTTCCGCAATGCCATCGATGGGGCCGAGCATATCGCGATTGTGCATGGCAAGATCGAACCGGACGCGACGACGCTGGTCCGCGTGCATCGGACCGATGTGCTGGCCGACATTCTGGGCGAGCAGGGCCCGCGGCAGGGCCTCGTTGAGCGGGCGATGCAGACCATTGCCGAGGCCGATGAGCCGGGCGTGGTGGTGTTCGTCAACACGATGCGGCCGAACGCGCTGGCGGAACGGCTGGGCGCAAAGACCGAGCGGCCAGCCGATGCGACAGCGCCCCTGCGGGAGTATGGTGTCGGTGCGCAGATCCTGCGGGAGCTGGGCGTGCGGCGCATGATCTTTCTCTCCGATACGCAGCCGACCCGCGTGGCGGGTCTTGACGGATATGGCCTGACCATAGAGGGCTGGCGTCCGCTCACACAGAAGGAAACCTGACCCATGGCCCGCGTTCTGATCGCGACCTCGCGCTATTACGAGAAGATATCGCTGGAACTGGAAGCCGGCGCACAGGCGGCGCTGGATGAGGCGGGGTGCAAGACCGAGACGATCGAGGTGCCGGGTGCGTTCGAGGTGCCGGGTGTGATCGCGATGGCGGCCGACAGTGCCCGGTGGGACGGCTATTTGGCGCTGGGTTGTGTGATCCGGGGCGAGACGAGCCATTATGATTATGTCTGCGGGGAGAGCGCCCGGGGGCTGATGGACCTGGCGGTGCAACGCCGGTTGGCGATTGGCTATGGCATTCTGACTGTAGAAAATCAGGACCAGGCGTGGGCGCGGGCCGACCGGGGCCAGAAGAACAAGGGTAGGGATGCGGCCGAGGCCTGTCTGGCCATGCTTGAGTTCCGCAAAAAGTTTGTGCGATGAGCGGGGAGGAGGCGCCCCAACCGAAAATTCCGTTCGAGGTGACACGCGCGCGGCGGGCCGGCGCAAGGTTGGCAGCGGTGCAGGCGCTTTATGAAATGGAGCAGACCGAGAAATCGGCGCGCGGGGTGATCCGCGAATTCATGGATGACCGGCTGGGGCTGGGTCCTGAAGGCGAACCGGTGGAAGAGGCGGACCCCGATCTCTTCAAGCAGATCCTGAACGGGGTGATCGACAATCAGGACACGATCGACGGTGCGATCCTGGCGCGGTTGGCGAGCGGCTGGAAGCTGACGCGGCTGGATGCGACGACGCGGGCGATCATCCGGGCGGGGGCGGCAGAGTTTCTGGTGAACCAGGCCTTGTCGCGGGCGATCATTGTCGATGAGTATGTGTCGCTGGCGAGTGATTTCTTCGACCAGACCGAGACGCGGTTCGTGAATGGGGTGTTGGACCGGATTGGTCAGGATTTGCGGGGCGGTTGACGGTCCGTCGGGTGGCCCCTTGAACAAGCGTGCCGAAGGGAGGCAGCCCGTGATGTCCAGAAAGACTGTTCGGCCTGTGGGGGCTTGTCTGCTTGCTGTCGTGATTGTTGCAGCCTGCGGGGGTGGCGGTGGAGGCGGGAGCGGGGGTCCTGCGCCTGTGGCTCCGGTCGCGCCGGCGCCGACACCTGCAACGGGTCAGACACCGGAAATGCCTGCGCCGGCCGAGCCTCAGACCGGTTCGGGGGCGGGGCCGCTGGTACGGTTTGAAGAACAGGCGGTGATGCGGGGTATCGCTCACGGGTTCGGCTTTACCGCTGACATGAACGCCATGGTGCGCCAGTTTGCTGGCGGGGCAGCGGCGGGCGATGTGGACGGGGATGGCGACATCGATGTGTTCATTGTGCGGGGCAACACCGCGCCGAACCTTTTGTACCTGAATGATGGCCGGGGCAGTTTTCGGGATGGGGCCAGCGATGCGGGGCTGTCCTATCTTGGCGCAGCGGCTGCGGGCGGGGCTCTCGTGAATGCGCGGCTGAGCGGGCCGGTGCTGGGTGACCTGGACGGCGATGGCGATCTGGACCTGTTTGTTGGCGGGCTGGAGGGTGATGGGGCGCGGGTGCTGGTCAATGATGGTGGCGGCGTGTTCACCGATGTGACCGACGGGTCAGGGCTCGACCGGATGGGGGCCGAGCACACCGTGTCGGCGGCGCTGGGGGACTATGATGGCGATGGCGACCTGGACCTGGCGCTGGCCCATTGGGGTACGCCAAGGGCGGCGGGCGCGGTGGGCGAGACCGAGACCCTGTGGCGGAACGACAGTACCGGGGGGAGCGGCAGTGTCCGGTTCACCGATGTGACGGCCAGCGCGGGGATCGAGGTGGCGCTCGACCTCAATGGGGTGCAGGGCCCGGACCATGATTATACGTTCGCGCCGTCCTTTGCCGATATTGACGGCGATGGCGACCAGGACCTGCTGATGGTGTCGGACTTCAATGGCACGCGGGCTTTCGTGAATGCGGGCGATGGGACGTTTCGCGGGGTGGCGGACCAGGCGGTGTTCACCGATGAAAACGGTATGGGTTCGGCGGTGGGGGATATCGACAATGATGGCGACCCCGATTGGTTTGTGTCCTCGATCAATGGCAACCGGCTCTATGAGAACCGGTCTGGCGGGTTCGCGCTGTCGCCGCTGACCGCCGATGTGGCGCGGGGCGGTTGGGGATGGGGGTCCTGCTTTGCTGATTTCGATGGCGATGGGCGGCTCGATATCTACCAGACCAATGGCTGGTTCGCTGGGGAGGACCCATCGGTGTCGGAGTATGTGGAGGACGCTTCGCATCTCTGGATGGCCCAGGCCGGTGGCGGATTTGCCGATGGCGCCGAGGCGGCTGGCATGGTCGACCAGCTGCAGGGGCGGGGCGTGGTCTGCGATGATTTCGATGGGGACCTGGATGTGGATGTCCTGCTGGTGACCATCGAGGCGGGCCAGGCGGCGCTGCTGTGGATCAACCAGGTGGCCGACGCGAACATGCTGGCGCTTGATGTGCTGGACGCTGGAGGCGGGGGCGCGGCGGTCGGCGCCCGGGTGCAGGTTTCGGTGGGCGGTGTGACCCAGACGCGCTGGGTTGCGGTGAACAGCAATTTCATTTCGCACAATTCCGCGCGGCTCTATCTCGGCCTCGGCGCGGCGACGGTCGCTGACAGGGTGGATGTGACGTGGCCGGACGGGCGGACGCGGGTGCTGACCGATGTGGCGGCGGGGCAGCGATTGGTGATCACACCGCCGGACCCGTGATTGCCAGTGGTTCCGGCGCGAAAATCGCGCTAATATCTGCCAATGATAACAAATAGCGGGAGGAAGTAATGGCCGACGGACATGTCATGGGAGATCAGGCCATGGGCGATCGGGCGCAGTTCAAGGAAATGCTGGAGGGTACCGAGAGCGATTGGGGGATCATCGTCTCGCACTCGAAGGATTTCAACAAGGGCCTCGCCAAGCGTGTTATCGACCATCTCAAATTGCTGGACGGGGACTTTGGCGGCTTTCCGGTCGACCGGCTGAGCCATTCGCTGCAGACCGCGACGCGAGCCCATCGCGACGGGCGGGACGAGGAATATGTGGTCTGCGCGCTGCTCCATGATATCGGCGACACGCTGGGCAGCCTCAACCATCCCGATGTGGCCGCGGCGATCCTGAAGCCTTTCGTCAGCGAGCAGAACCATTGGATGGTAGCCAATCACGGCATTTTCCAGGGCTATTATTTCTTCCACTATCTGGGCCTGGACCGGGACATGCGCGACCAGTTCAAGGACCACCCCTGGTTCGAATACACCGCCCAGTTCTGCCATTTGTACGACCAGGCCGCGTTCGATCCCGAGTATGAGAACGAACCGCTGGAATTCTTCGTGCCAATGGTGGAGCGGGTGTTCGCGGCCCCGAAGAATTCGGTGTATCTGAAGGCGCTGAAAGACGCTGAATAGTCGTCAGGCGGCGGCAGGGCCGGTGGCGCGTTGCCACTGCTGGCGGAGCCAGGTGTTCGAGGGTCGTTCGACCAGCCGGTAACTGAGCAGTGAGACGACGGTCGCCGCAGCGAGAGCGGTTGCGGCATACCCCGCTTGTGCGGCCGGTCCCGTTCCCAGAAGTGGGAACCAGGCGAGGGACAGCACGGTGAACACCAGGATGTGCAAGAGGTAAAGCGAGTAGCTGGCATCGCCGAGGCGCGACAGCCAACTTGCGCGCAGGGGCGTGCGATAGAGGTCCTGGGCGGCGAGGCCGAAGACGACCAGAGCGGCGGGGATCCCGTAGAGGAGGTGGCGCGGCAGCGCGCCCGATTGGGTGGCGGCCAGGGCGAAGCCGGCAATGCCCAACAGGGTGACCGGCCAGACCGGGACGCGCTTGAAGAGGGTCGCGGCCTGTCGGGTGCCGAGCACGGCGCCGATGAGGCAGCCGGCAACGAATTCGAGCATGATGGGCTGGCTATAGAACAGGGCAGCGGCCTGGTGCGGGATCAGCGGCGCGAGGACCATCACGGCCAGCATCAGCGTGATCACTGTGGGCACCCGGAGCGCGCGCGGAACCGTCAGCGCGAGGGCGAAGAGGGCGTAGAACATCATTTCGTAATTGAGGGTCCAGCCTAGGAAGAGGATCGGACGGGCCTCCATGTTGTTGTCGAACATGGGGAAGAAGAAATAACTGGCGGCCAGGGTCTCTGGCGTCACCAGCGCCGGCTGGACGAGCCAGGGCCGGATCGCGACCAGGACAAGGACAGCGGTGGTGGCTAGCCAGTAGAGCGGCACGATCCGGAAGACCCGTTTGATGAAGAAGCCGGTGGGGGTTTCGTGGGCCCGGGTGATATGGACCATGATGAAGCCGGAGATGACGAAGAACAGGTCGACCCCGCCCTTGCCGACGATGAAAGGGGCGGCGTCGAAGCCGGCTTTGTAGCTCAATTCACATGCGATATGGTATATGACCACCGCATAGGCGGCGACCGCCCGGGCGAGTTGCACCCCGTTCAACATTGTCGACCCCTCGACCCCTTGGAGGGTATGTTCTGCGCTCGGGCGAAGCGGGAGGCAAGCGAAATGCTGACAATTGAAGGCGGATCGACCGATTTCACTTGCCAGTGTTGCCTCGCAGGCAGTGTGATGGGGGCAGTGGAGGAGAGGTGAGCCGATGACCTGCGCGCCGTCTGGTCCGGAACATGCGCGGCGGAACGGTCTGGCCAGCCGGCTGGAGGGACAGGCCGATTGTACCCGGTGCGCAGCGCTGTGCTGTATGGCGTTTGCGTTTGACAAGGGGCAGGGCTTTGGCATCGACAAGCCCAACAGCCAGGCTTGCCCGCATTTGGGCGGCGATGATCGCTGCCAGATCCATGAGGATCGGGAAGCGGCAGGCTTTGCGGCCTGTATCCAGTATGATTGCGGCGGGGTGGGGCAGTATCTCACCGAAACGGTGTTTGCCGGCGCGCACTGGCGCGGTGACCCGGGGTTGATGGATGCGATGACGGCCGCGTTTTCGGCATTGCGCGAGATTGCGGCCTTGAGCGAGCTGCTGGCCGCAGCGGGGACGTTGCCGCTGGAGCGGGGTGACCGGGCGGCGCTGGAGGCGCATTGTGTGGCGCTGTGGCCCGCGCAGGATTGGACGCCGGAGAGCCTGGCGGCGTTCGAGGCGTCGGGCGGGGCGAAGGCGACCCGGCAGTTTGTCAGATCCTTGCGGCGGTATGTGGAACCGGGTGGCGAGCGACCGGTTGGGACGAACGGGTCGAACTGGTAAGATCGGGAAGCCGTAAGCGCAGCAACGATATCCAAGAGTGGGAGGCGTGCGACGATGGAAACCTACAAGGGCAAGACCGTGGTGATCACGGGCGCGGCGACAGGGATCGGCTTTGCCCTGGCCCGGGAATTTGGCAGCGAAGGCGCGCGCATCGTGATCGGGGAGCCGCGCGAGGCGCGTCTGGAGGAGGCGGTGAGCGCGCTGGAGGCGGCGGGTATCGAAGTGGCTGCGAAGGTGCTGGATGTGCGCGAGCCGGCGAGCATGGAGGCGTTCGCCGACTTTGCGTGGGAGACCTTCGGCGCAGTGCACCTGTTGATCAACAATGCCGGGGTTGGCGTGGGATTGAAGCGCGTGAGCGAGTTGCCGCTTGAGGCGTTGCACCAGGTGTTCGATGTGAACGTGTTTGGCGTCTGGCATGGCTGCGCGATCTTCGGTCCGCGCATGGTGGCGCAGGGCGGTCCGGTGGCGATCTACAATGTCGGCTCGGAGAATTCCTTCTTCAATGCGATGCCCAGAATGGCGGCCTACATTGCAAGCAAGCATGCGGTGCGCGGGCTGACCGAGGCGCTGCGCGAGGAGATGCCGGAACAGGTGACGGTGGGGTTGATCTGTCCGGGGCTGGTGCAGTCTGAGATGACGGCGAGCGGGCCGCTGGGCGAGGCGGCGATGGCGGCGGAGACATTTGCCGGCAAGGTGCGCGAGCAGATTTCTGCGGGGCAGTTCTATGTCGTCACCCACCCTTACAATATCGAGCGGATCGGTCCGATCCATGCCGAGATTGAAGCGGCCTATGCTGAACATGCGCCGCGCTATGCGGGCGATGAGGAGCATGATGTGCGGCTGCTGGCAGCGAAGATCCGGGGCGGTTGAGGGCGGGCGGAGCGGCGCGTTGGGGGGCGGGGGCGTCAGGCCGAGGCAGCGAAAACCGGCCAGCGTTCGGTGATCTCACCGTTTTCATGGACCGCGATGTCGCCGAACTGGGGAAACACCGCATCGCTCAGGGTGGGTCGGAGGAAGAGGAATTCGGCGCCGCCGCGGAACCCTATTTGGGTAAGCCGGCCTCGGTCGCCTTCTCTCGTTTTCGGGACCCGCGATGGGTTGCCGGGAGCCGAAGGGTCCGATCGGCCGCTGGCATGCGGCCGTATCGGTTTGGGTATGCTTGCCCCAGCGCACTGGGGCGCGTCGGTGCCCTAGGCGCTCAGGACTTCGGGCAGGGCCTTGCAGAACCGCTCGACATCTTCGAGCCGGCCCATGGAGACGCGGGTCCAGTCTACATAGTCCATGTATTGTCCACGCACGGAGATCTTGCGGTCCATCATCGCGGCCTGGACATCGTTCGCCGGCTTGCCGGACTTGAAGTACACGAAGTTGGTCTGCGATGGCAGGTAAGGGAGGCCGAGCGTGTCGAGCGTGGTGGTGACCATTTCGCGGCCCTGCACGATCTTGCTCTTGGACATGTCCAGGAAGGCTTGATCATTGTAGCAGCCGATCGCCGCAGCCGTGGACAGGGACGGGCCCCAGGACATGGCGGTGTTGCGGATTTTCTCTGCGGTTTCAGCCGAAGAGATGGTGTAGCCGACCCGGACCCCGGCCATGCCGTAGATCTTGGAGAAGGTGCGGCTGACGATCACGTCATGGCCTTCATTGATGAGGTCCACGCAGGTCATGCTCTCGGGATCGTCGGCAAGCTCGATATAGGCCTCATCGACGAGGACGGTGGTCTTGGCGGCCATGCGTTTCACGGCCGGCTTGATCACGTCAGCCGACATGGCGATGCCGGTCGGGTTGTTGGGATTGCAGAGCTGGACGAGGCCGGTCTGCTCGGTGACCTTCGCTTCGATGCCAGCAAGGTCGATATCCATGTCCGACGTCAGGGCGACCCGGTCGATCTCTGCCATGCCGAGGCGCTTGGCATAGAGCGCGGTCGTGTCCCAGAAGAGACGCGGGGCGACGACGGGGCCTTTCGGGCCGTAGATCATGGCGATGGCCGACAGGGCCTCGCCGGAGCCAGTTGTCACGACGACCTGTTCGGGCGCGACGCCGTTCTTCTCTGCGATCATTTCGGTCAGTTTGATGGCTGCGCCACGCGAGGTGTAGTACGCGCCCTTGGAGGCGGCATAGTCGATCATCTTGAGGGCTGATGGCGCGGGGCCATAGGGGTTCTCGTTCCGCGAGAGGAGGGCGACGCCTTCGGGTGGGCCGAGGAGATAGGGATCGTCCACGGCGTAGTTCTCCGGCGGGAAGGCTGCCTCTGGTGCGACAGCCACCGCACCGGCCGCGCTGCTTGCGCAGCCCGCCGCGCCTGCCAGCGATGCGCCCGCAGCGCCGGTCAGTAGGAAGCGTCTTGAGATGTCGAATGCCATAATGGTCCCCGGTTCTGGTTTGGGTGAGTGTGCTGCCATGCCTGGCAGCAGTTCGGATCGCCTACACGGCGAAAGAGTTTTGCAGGACAATCGCAGACGTTGCGACGAGGTAGACCCCGAATACGCGCTTCAGTGCTGCAGCGTTGAGACTGTGCGCGGCTCTCGCGCCAAGAGGCGCGGTAATGAAAGACATAACCGTAATGGCGGCGACGGCAACCAAATTCACATAGCCGAAAGAGCCAATCGGCAGGTCTGCCTGCCCCTGCCCGAGAAGCGCAAAACCGAGCGCTCCCGGCACGGCGATGATCACGCCGAAGCCTGCCGCGGTCGCGACAGCCTGATGGATTGGCCGGCCGCACATGGTCATGGTGAGGACGGCGATCGTACCGCCACCAATGCCCAGCAGGGCCGAGAAGCCGCCCAGGAACGAGGCCAGTCCCGCGCGGACCACGCCGCCCGGCATTTCATCCGATACCTGGATGTTCTTGAGCACGGGCATGATGAAATGGAGGCCCATCAGGAAAACGCCCGCCGAAAAGATCCATTTGAGGGACCGGCCGTCCATGTACTGGGCGAGGACAATCCCTCCCCCGACGCCGAGGACGAGCCAGGGCGCCCAGTCCCGAATGATGCGAAAGTCCACCGCGCCGCGCTTGTGGTGGGCATACATGGAGCGCGAGGAGGTGACGATGATTGTGGCGAGCGAGGTGCCGATCGCCAGGTGCGTTACAACGCTTGGCTCAACGCCGAAATAACTAAAGACCACAAGCAGCGCCGGAACGACGACAAAGCCGCCCCCGATGCCGAAGAGGCCAGCGACGAAGCCCGCTACCAACCCGGCCGCCATCAAGACGCCGACGAGCTGTGCGATCGCCACATAATCGAATTCTGTTCCAGACATCTTTGTCCTGCTCTGGTCGATAAATGTACCGTGCGAGAAGGCGCACGAGCGCCATCGCACCGCGCCGGAAAGAAGTGGGAGACGGCGATTGCCGTCTCCCACAGTGAGTCTCCGACGTGGAGACGGGAGGCCCGTGGCCCACATGGACGTCAGAAGGTTGCGCGCAGGCGTGCGTAGTAGAACCCGCCCTGCCAATCGACTTCGCTGGCCGACAGGTAGATCCGACCGCAACAGCTGTCGCCAATGGCTGGATCGGCCTCGTCCGGGAACTCGTCGAAGATGTTCCGCGCACCAATGGCCACGGAGATCGTGTCATTGATGTCGTAGATCCCTTCGAGGTCGAACAGCACTTCCTCGCCAAACTCCTGGATGCTGCCATTGGCACCACCGCTATCGGAGTTTTCATAGGGACCGAAGATGTTCGCCCGGCCGACAATCGTGAACTGACCGATATTGTGGGTGGCCGTCACATTGGCGCGCCATTTCAAGGGGAAGTTCTCGAAGTCGTAGGTGCTTTCTGCGTTGAAGAGCTCGCTGACTTCGCTGTCGAACTCGGTCTCGTTCCAGTTGAATGCCCCGGTGAAGGCCGTGGTGCCATTGGCGCCCCAGTCCTGGGCGTAGGTCAGAACCACATCAACACCCTGGGTGGTGGTGTCGAAGGCGTTCTGGAAGAAGTTCACCCCGCCGATCGTGTTGGCATTCGGCACGCCAGCGGCATCGAGAACGGACGCGAACTCAAAGCCAGTGCCGGCGGGCATGCCGTCATTAAGCTCCGGGAAGTCGATGTCGTTGATGATTGTGATCGTCGACACCGCGTTCACGCGGTCCTTGAGGTCGATCTGGTAGAAGTCGACGGTGTAGGTGAAGTTCCCGACATTCCCGAGGAAACCGAAGGCCAGGTTATCAGAGGTCTCAGGCCCGAGGGGTTCGGCTCCGAGGGCAACCGCAGCAGGGTTTGTGGCCGGGAACAGGCCGGTGGCCACCGGCACGCCATTCGGCAAGCGGGTCGAGACATTGGTGGTTCCAAGCTGACCCGGTGTCGGTGCCCGGAAGCCAGTGCCGATCGAGGCCCGTGCCGAGAACGCGTCGGTGAAGTCATACTGACCGGCGAGTTTCCAGACCGTCTCGGTGCCGAAATCCGAATAGTCTTCGTAGCGGACGGCCGCCTGGACGAAGAATGCGTCGGTGATGTCGGTGCTGAGGTCGACGTACAAGCCTTGCGAGTCGCGGGTCAGGTCGCCGACGGCATCGGGGCCGTAGCCCGGGAAGCCGTTGGAGCCCACACCCACTGTCCGGAAGACCGGGTCGCCGGGATCGGCGCAATCGAGCGTCGAGCCATTGGCGATAACGGCCATGCCGTCCATGGTTGGCATACCCGTGAAGGCGCCATCGGCATCAGTCGCGCAGAAGCCGAAGGGGTCCTGGCTGGAGAAGGGACCATTGGCAAAGGATGCCG
>JBCCBN010000027.1:0-23603 GCA_039034035.1 Pseudomonadota bacterium | reverse complement strand
GCATACAAGTGGCAATGGATTTCCGTAGCGGGAATTCGTCTCAATAACGAATGACCTTGTCGGTTTATTACCCCTGTGATCACTCATTTGTATCGCGCGGGATTTCGACGGGGCGAGCAAGCAGCATTCCACCGGTGTGGGGCCAATATATCGGGGTTGGTCATCGGGACGAAAGGCTTGTCGGCGCCGGCCCGTGCGTTGGCACAGGAAGGCCGGGGGCACCATGACCGAATTACGGACCGTTATTCTCACCGCTTCAGATGCGAAGTTCCTGCCGGCGGCCTGTTGCCAGATCATGTCGGCATCACAATGGTTACCTGATCCCGGGCGTGCAGACCTGAAAGTCGTCTGTTGCGACGTTTCCGAGCACGATGTCCGGACAGCCTATGCATTCTTCGACAAGCATGCCGTGAATGCCGAAATCGTTGAACCGGACGTGGATGCGCTGGACGTCAAGGTACTGCAATCACGGTGGCCCCGAGCGGCCTACTTACGGCTCTATCTCGATCGGGTGTTCGGCGCGCAATATGACCGGCTGATCTATTTCGATGCCGACACGCGGGTTGTGGCGCCGCTGGATGGGTTACTGAATGCCGATTTGCGCGGCCTGCCAGCCGGCGCCGTCCACGATTACATCTACTATGTGACGGGCAACATCCAGTCCCGCCGGAAGAAGATCGGCCTTGGGCCCACATCGCCCTATCTGCAATCGGGCGTGATGGTGTTTGACTGGCCGCAGACGCTGGAAAAGGACATCCTTGGGGCGTCGAGGCGCCTGATCGAGGAGCAACCCGAACGCTTCAATAGCTGCCCCGATCAGGACGCCTTGAACGCCGCGCTGGAACACCGCTGGGCGCCGCTCGATCCACGCTGGAACATGCATGAGCTTTACCTGATGCATGGCAACCGCTTCGAACCGTTTGTGACCCATTTCACCTCAGCCAAGCCGTGGTCCCGGTTCCGCCAGGACATCTGGCAGGAGGCGGCCCAGTGGTATCGGGACCAGCTGGCGGGCACGCCATGGGAAGGCTTTGTCGAAGACCAGAGTTTCAAGGACCGGATGGTGCGCGCAGCCAAGCATGCCAAGCTGAGCGTACCGCTGCACCTCCGGAGCTTTGCCGGTCGGCGCGCGCCGGCCATACTCGATATGATGGGCATCTCGTTCCGGGACGAATTGCTGCCCTGGACCCCGCGCGGATCTGGCGATGTGGAAGTGATGGTCGACGCGCTGATGGCGGAAGCAGAGGGCCGCCGGCCCAATTTGCTGCCGCCGGAAGAGGTGTTGCCGCCGGCGACGCGTTATTGGGAATCCTTCGCCCATTCCTGACACCGCCGGCGGTCAGCCCTCCGATGACGCGCCTGGCACGGGGCCTGTGGGCTGGGGTGTGCGCCAGCGCATGGCGACGATCAGCCAATAGGCAACCGTCTGGAAAATGGCCGCACCGCCAAGGGCCATCTGGACGCCATAGAGCCCGAAATGGGGGATCAGCTGGATGGTGCACACCACGGTGAAGACCAGGCCAACCGCGTTCACATACATGTTGTAGCGGGTGATGCGAGCGGTGAGGGCGGCGGCCTCCGATAGCTGGGCGATGAAGGTGAACGCGGCGAGAATCGCGGTGGCCGCCAGCAGGCCCGCCTGGCCGACAAAGGCCGGTCCGTAGATCAGCTCCAGAACCGGGTCGCCGACCGCGAGCGCGGCGATGGCGCCGAGGCCACCGATCACGATCAGGGCCACGAACATGACAGCAAAGGGGGCGATGAAGCCCCGCCCGTCGCGGGCGTCGAACTTCCGGGTCTGGCGCGGCAGGATGCTGTTACTGGCGCCGCCGACCGCGAGGCGCAGGATGACCAGGAACTGGGTGACCGCCGCGAAGTAGCCGAGCTGTTCCACGTCCAGCATCTCGGCGATGATGAAGCGAACGGAATTGGGTGTCAGGCTGGCGAACATGACGGCGATGCCCAGCGGAAAGGCGTGGACCAGCAGGTCCATCCGGCCAGGCCAGGGGGAGGGGTGAGGCGTGTGGGAGGCTGTGCGGCTCGGCGCGCGGCTGGCGGTAGCGCCTGTGCCAGCGGGCACTGAGAGGCGCTGTCGGTGGGCCAGGATCCAGGGCAGCTCGAGGGCGAGCACCAGAAACACCTGGGCCGCGGCCATGGCGGCCAGCCCCCAGAACAGGCTTTGTGTGCTGAAGGCAGCACCGCAGAACGTTGCCAGCAGGATAATGAAACGGATGATCGAGGTTTGCAGGATGAACCGGAAGTCCTGTTCCTTCTGGGCGAAGGCGACGGCGAACTCCGAAAACAGGAACAGGCCGCGAAAGACCGCCAGCGCGGCGAAGATCGGCAGGATGAAACTGTTCCCCGATAGGGCAAGTGCCAGCCCGACAAGGGTTGCGAACACGATGCTGAGCAGGCCGGTATTGACGAAATAGTCCTGATACTGACGCTCACGCCTGGCATCGGTCAGGATCAGCGCGCCATGGCGCATGGAGGCGAGAAACATCATCGGAATGACGATGGCCTGGGCGAAGGCGTATTCGCCGACTACGGAGGGTCCGAACGTCCGGGACAGGAAGATCACGATCGGGATCTGGATGGCTGACGCCAGGAATTTGTTCAGGAACAGGACCGACGCGCGATGGCTCGCCGAGCGGGCCTGTCTTAGCCTGCGGGAAGTGTTCATCGTTGCCAAATCAAGCCTCGGCCCGTCGTGTCGTCCAATCCGATGACCCGGTCTGATTGCAGGGCGCCAAAGAGGCTTACCAGCTATCGCAGGCCATGGGGGCTTTCTAGGCAGTTCTCGTGCCAGCACCTACAGCAGGGCGGGGCGGTGACGCTGGCGGGGGAAATCAGGTGAAACGCTCGCTGGATTGGGCCAGAAGCGTTCGTGGGATTTGGGCAAGGTGTGGACGCAAGGCATGGGAGCAGAGACCAACAGGCACAGCCGCCGGTTGATCCTGGTGACCGGTTGTCCCCGGTCGGGCACAACGGCTGTCGGCGAAGTGCTCTCCAGCGCGCCGGCATCGCAATACCTCTATGAGCCGATGAATCTCAGCTCCGGCGATGAGGTGATCCAGCATTATTTCGAAGTGCCGGGCACCGATGATTTTCCGTTCGAGGTGTTTGACGATCTTGTTCTCCGCATGCGGAGCTTGAAGCTCGATCTCAAGCCCGGCGTGTTCGAGTCTGACCGGGGTTTGTACAAGATTGCCAAAACGGTGATCGGTGGGCGGAGCAAGGCCTCGCTGTGGCGGTGTCGGCTGCAGCCGGGGCTGCGGAACATCATCTGGAAGGATCCGCTGGCGGCCTCTGCCGCGGTGGCGGCGGCGGAACGGCACGACATTCCGGTGCTGGTCACGGTGCGGCCGATCCATGCCATCGCGGCGAGTTTCAAGCGGATGGGCTGGGGGTTTGGCCTGGTTAGGCTGCAGAAGGATCTGGAAGCCCAGGGCCTGATCGCGCCGATGGACCTGCCCCATGAGCACAGCGAGAATTCGGCGATGAATGGCGCCATGTTGAGCGTGATGCTGTACAGCGCGCTGGCAAAGGCGGCGGCGCGGACCGACCGCATCCGCTTCGTGTCGGTCGATGACATCATCGGTGCCCCGCATGACACCTATCGCCGGGTGTTTGACTGGGCAGGCCTCATCTATTCGTCATCGGTTGAGGCGACCGTGGACAAGATGTATCGCAGCCGCCCCGGCGCCGGGGACATGCCCAGCGGGGACCGCGCCCACAGCCGCAACAACAGTCTGGCCAGCGTCAACCGGTATTGGCGGAGGCTATTGAGCGACGAGGAGATCGACGCCATCGAGCGGATGTCGGCCGCCGTCGACCTCTCCGCCATCGACCAGTTCAGCCTGTCAGGCAGCGCCCTGGCCGTGGCGAACGGGCCTGGTTGAGTTCGCGCCGCTGGCGAAACCGCATTGAAACGACGTCATTAGCTGGAATTAAAGGCTGTTTCTCGGTGTCCTTGGCTATCCTGACCCCCTTGGCGGATTCAGGATGGTCCAGGCTATGTCCAATCGGCATGTGCGCTCCATGGTTGTTGCAACCCTCTCGATGATCACCTTGCTGGCGGCGTGTTCCGGCGGCGGAGGGGGCAGTGAGCCGGCACCGCCACCGGCCCCGGTCAGCCCACCGCCCGCCTCGCAGACACCCGATCCCGCACCGATGCCAGCGCCCGCACCTGCATCAGCCCCGGCCCCGCAGCCGCCAGCCGTGCCCCCCTCTTCCCAAGCCGGCCCGTCCAGCACCCAGATCGCCACCGAAGCCGAAGCGGTGTTGTTCCTCAACCGGGCGACCTTTGGCGCGCGCCAGCAGGATATCGACGCGCTGGTTGGCCGGGACGCCGCCGAATGGCTTGCCGGAGAGTTCGCCAAACCCCAGACCACCTTCCTGCCCGACCTCCAGGCCCGCTACGAAGCCAATGGCGGACAGCTCCCCCGCTTTGCGAACAGCCCGGCGACATGGAACGCCTTCATTCTCGCCGACGACCAGCTCCGAATGCGGACGCTGTTCGCCCTGTCGCAGATTCTGGTCGTGTCTGACGGGGCCAATGGCGGCGCCAATGAGGCCCGGCGCACAGCCTATTATCTCGACCGGCTCGGCACCCATGCGTTCGGCAATTACCGGGCCTTGCTCCAGGATGTGACCTACGCGCCGATCATGGGCGAATACCTCACCTATATGGGCAACAAGAAGGGTGATCCGCGCCGGGGCAGCATGCCCGATGAGAATTACGCCCGCGAGATCATGCAGCTGTTCACCATCGGGCTGGTCACGCTGAACCCCGATGGCACCCCGGTCACCGATGGAACCGGACAGCCCGAGGGCACCTACACCAATGATGACGTGATGGGCCTGGCACGGGTGTTCACCGGCCTGCGCCTTGCCGGCGGGGACAGCCGGGGCCGCAACGCCGATGCGGACGCAACCTTTACCCCGATGGAGATGTTTGAAGGCGACCACTCGGCGCTCGAGAAAACCTTCCTCGGCATGACCATCCCGCCCAACACGCCCGGCGACGAAACGATCCGCCTGGCGCTGGACGCGCTGTTCGAGCATCCCAATGTCGGGCCGTTCCTGGCCACACGGATGATCCAGCGGTTCACCGCCAGCCATCCCGAACCGGCCTATGTCGAACGGGTCACGGCTGCATTCGAGACCGGGCAATTCACCGCGCCAAACGGGCGGACATTCGGCGCCGGCACCCGTGGCGACCTCGAAGCGATGGTGGCGGCCATCCTGCTGGACCAAAGCCTGTTCGACGGGTCGATCGGGCCGGCGGAAGGCAAGATCCGCGAGCCCGTGCTGCGCTTTGTCCATTGGGCGCGGGCGTTCGACCTTTCGAATGTGGACGCCGCCAATGAGAAGGACCTCGCCGATACGGGCCGGCCCGACCGGGCCCTGGCCCAGCACCCGATCCGCTCACCCTCGGTGTTCAATTTCTACCGGCCAGGCTTTCTGGCCCCGCAGACCGAGACCGGCGATGCCAGCCTGACCGCGCCGGAACTCCAGATCTTCAGCTCTGTGGCGCCGATCGGGTACGCGAATTTCATGGCCGAGTTCATTCTCGACAGTACACCGACCGAAAATGGCGGCCCGTCCTTCGTGCCCGATTACGGCACCGAGATCGGCCTGGCCGACGACCCCGCCGCCCTGGTCGATCACCTGAACATCTATCTCGCGGGCGGGATGCTGACCGCTGACACCCAGTCCCGGATCATCGACATGGTTTCGACCGTGACGCTCGAAGACGAAACCCTGGCCGAGGACCGCCGGAAACGGGCGGAAGTGGCGATTTTCGGGGTCGTGAACTCGCCCGCCTTCGCGATGGCGTACTGAACGGAGGTCGAACCGCATGGTCTATATCAACCGGCGCAAGTTTCTCACCACGGCCGCGGCAACGACGATGGCGTCCGGGTCCGGACTGTTGGCCAAGCTCGCCAACCAGCGGGCCTTTGCGGCCGATACCCAAGGCTACAAGGCGCTGGTCTGCGTGATGTTGCGTGGCGGGTCTGACCATGCCGACACGATCCTGCCCCGCGACCCGCAATCCTATGCCGCGCTGGAAGCGGTGCGCGGCGGGATCATGGGTAGCCATGGCGCGAGCCACGACCGCGAGAACCTGGTGCCCCTCGCGCCCGCCAATGCCGCACGGTTTAGCGGCCGGGAATTCGGCATGCCGTCATACTTCGCCCCGCTCGGCGCCCTCTATGATGCGGGAGAGTTGGCCATTGTCAGCGATGTGGGCCCGCTGATCGAGCCGGTGACCCGCCAGACCTATGAGAGCGGGGCCGCCGCCCTGCCCCAGCATTTGTTCTCCCACAATGACCAGCAATCGACCTGGCAATCGCTGGGCGTGGAAGGCACCCGCATTGGCTGGGGCGGACAATTTGCCGATGCGGCTATCGCGTCCGACCCGACCTCGACCGCTGAGTTCGCCGCCATCTCCATGACCAGCCCCAGCGTGTTCCTGTTCGGCAATGCCGCGACCCCGTTCCGCGCCCCCCTTGGCGACCGGACCCCCGATATCTCAATCGTTCACAAGAACTATTTCCTCGGCAATGCAGACCGGTTCGATGCCACGCGAGACGCCATTCAGGCCTATCTTCAGTCCACGGACCCAACCAATCCGAACCTCTATGCCCGCGACCTGAAAGCGATGCAGGCCGCCGGCGTGGACGCGACCTTGCTGTTCCGCGCCGCCCGGCAGGGGACGGTGGCGGTCGAACACGCCTTTCCCAATCCGAGTCTGAGCCTGGACCGGGTGGCCGATATCATCGCGATGCGGAACGTCCTGAACGTCAATCGCCAGGTGTTCTTTGTACGGCATGGATTCTATGACACCCATGGCAGCCAGGCCCGCGAAATCGCGGACCTCCACGGCGAATTGGTGCCGGCCCTGGCCGCCTTCCGCGACGCGATGGTTGCCCAGGGCGACTGGGACAATGTCACACTCTTTACCATGAGCGAATTCGGCCGGGCCCTTGTCGAAAACGGTTCGGGGACGGACCATGGCTGGGGCGGCCATGCCATGGTGATGGGCGGCGCTGTTCGAGGCGGCGATATCTATGGCGAAATCGCCCCGCCCGAACCGCTGTCGCAGTCCTATGTGGATCGCCGAGGCCGGCTGATCCCCACCACATCGATCGAACAGTTCGCAGCCACGCTCGGCCGCTGGTTCGGGCTCGATGAGGGTGAATTGATCCGTGTACTGCCCAATCTTGTGAACTTCGACGCCCAGGATTTGGGGTTCATGGCCACGGGCCAACCATGAGCCGGCCGGCGCGCAAGTACACGGCCACCAATATTGGTGGAGAACGCACCGGTTTATTTCATGAGATGAAGACGCGGCGCCGCCCATAGCTGACTGGGTAGTCACCGACCACGCACACAGTATCGAATACTTTTGACGTTGAAGACTTTCGGTTCACCGCGCAACACACAACAGTTATCACTCACCCGAAGACGGCTTTTCCCCTCAAGGGTTAACGTTGCTGACAGTGCAATTTCCGCAGCTATACCTGAGTTCACAATCTGGTGAGCTGTTTCGGCTGTGTAGCGTATGAGGGTGTAGCTATGAAGGTGGGGATTTTGGCGGGCGGCTATGGCTCTCGTCTTGCGGAAGAAACAGAGATAAGACCAAAGCCAATGGTAGAGATCGGCGGCATGCCCATTCTCTGGCACATCATGAAAATCTATGCCGCGTTTGGCGTCAAGGACTTCGGCATCGCGCTCGGATACAAGGGCGAATACATCAAGAACTGGTTCCACGACTACGCCACCAATGGCGGGTCCATGAGCATCAACACCGCATCGGGCGACATCAAGCGCCACGCCGACACCCGGCCCGATTGGAATGTGGACCTGGTGGAAACCGGCCTTTCGACCATGACCGGTGGGCGGATCAAACGGCTCGGCGAGTGGATGGGCGACGGCACGTTCATGATCACCTGGGGCGATGGCGTCGCCGATATCGATATTGATGCGCTGCTGCGGTTCCACAAATCCCACGGCAAGCTTGCAACGCTCACCACGGTGCGCCCACCGGCCCGATATGGGCATATCGAATTTGATGGCGACCGGGTCGAGGAGTTCTCCGAAAAACCACAGACGGGCGAAGGTTGGATCAATGGCGCCTTCTTCGTCCTCGAGCCCGGCGCGCTGGAGTATATCGAAGGCGATGACGTCATGTTCGAGCATGACCCGCTGCGAAATCTGGCCGCCGATGGCCAGCTGATGGCCTACCGCCACACTTCCTTCTGGCAGTGCATGGACACGCTGCGCGAGAAGCAAATCCTGCAGAATTACTGGGACAGGGGCGAGGCGCCCTGGGCTGTTTGGGAACGTCGCCGGCGTCCGGAGCTGGTGGCATGAGGGTTTTTCTGACGGGTCATCGCGGTTACATCGGAGCGGTTCTCACACCCATGCTACTGGAGCGGGGGCACGAGGTTTACGGCCTCGACAGCGACCTGTTCCGCGCCTGCACCTTCACCGGCGACCTGGCCGATATCGACGCCGTGGTGATGGATTCGCGGGATGTCACGCTGGAAACGCTGACCCCGGAGCATCTAGGCGGGTTCGACGCCGTGATCCACCTGGCCGGCCTATCCAATGATCCGCTTGGGGACTATCGGCCCGAACTGACCGGCGAGATCAATTACGAAGCGTCCGTGAAACTGGCTAAGACGGCCAAGGCCGCCGGCGTCCCGCGCTTCCTGTTCGCGTCATCGTGTAGCAATTACGGCGCAGCCGGTAACAGCTTCCTCGACGAAACTTCCGCGTTCAACCCGGTAACGCCCTATGGCGTGTCGAAGGTCGAGGTTGAACGGGCGGTTGGTCCGATGGCGGATGAAACCTTCAGCCCGACTTTCCTGCGCGCATCGACGGCCTATGGGCTGTCCCCGCGGCTTCGGTTTGACCTGGTGGTGAATAATCTCACCGCCTGGGCCGTCACGACCGGTGAAGTGCACCTCAAATCCGACGGCTCGCCCTGGCGCCCGATCGTGCATGTGGAAGACATTGCCCACGCCTACTGTGCGATCCTGGAAGCGGACCGGCAGGACATCCACAATGAAGCGTTCAACATTGGCACGACTACGGAGAATTACCAGATCCGGGAAATTGCCGGGATTGTTGGCGCGGTCGTGCCGGGTAGTTCGGTCGGCTTTGCCAGCGATGCAGCGCCCGACAAGCGGAACTACAGGGTCGATTGCAACTATATCGCGCGCAAGCTGCGGAACTTCAAACCGCAATGGACCTGCCGCCGGGGCATCGAGCAACTTTATGATGCGTACACGGCCAGTGACCTGACGCTGGAGGATTTCGAGGGCCAGAAATTCAAGCGCATTTCCCACGTCAAACACCTCATCGATAGCGGGGCGCTGGGCTCCGACCTGCGCTGGAAACAGCCAGAGCTTGTCAGCGCGTAGGGGGCGCAGATCATGGCGTATGAAACCTCCGCACAAGGATCGAAATCCCACACGATCACGGCCTGCCGGTCCTGTGGCTCGACCAATCTCGACGTGTTTCTCGACCTCGGGATCACTCCGCTGGCAGACCGGCTGATCGTGGCCAGTTCAGTCGACGCGCCTGAACCGGTGTTTCCACTGAAGGCCGCGTTTTGCCGCGACTGTACCCTAGTCCAGATCACCGAAACGGTGGACCCGGACGTTCTCTTCGCCGACGCATATCCGTATTATTCCTCCTTCTCGCCGGCGCTGCTCGAACACTCCCGATTGAACGCGGAAGACATGATCGAGCGGCGAGGCCTTGGGCCCGACAGTTTCGTGATCGAACTGGCCAGCAATGATGGCTACCTGCTGAAGAATTATGTCGCCGCCGGGATCCCGGTGCTGGGCATCGATCCTGCCGATGGCCCCGCCGAGGCCGCCGAGAAGATCGGTGTGCCGACCATGAATGCGTTCTTCACGGAAGGCCTCGCCCAGACCCTGGGGGATGAGGGCAAACGCGCCGATGTCGTGCACGGCAACAATGTGCTCGCGCACGTGGCCGACACGAACGGTTTTGTCTCGGGCATCCGCAAGATCCTCAAGGACGACGGGGTTGCAGTGATCGAAGCGCCTTATCTCAAGCCGCTGATCGACCATATCGAATTCGACACGATCTATCATGAGCACCTGTGCTATTTCTCGGTCACTGCGCTCGACAAGCTATTCCGCCGGCATGGGCTTTACCTCAATGAGATCAAGCATTTGTCGATCCATGGCGGGTCGCTGCGCCTCTATGTCGAACCGATAGAACGGGTCAGCGCCAGTGTGACCGACCAGCTCCGCATCGAAGCGGAGACCGGGCTGACCGGCACTGAGTATTTCGAGACCTTCTCCGCCCGGGTCGAAGGTCTCAAGACCAAGCTGCTGGATATGGTCCATGGACTGAAGGCCGAGGGCAAGACCATCGCCGCCTACGGGGCTGCCGCGAAGGGCGCAACCATGGTGAACTATGTGGGCCTCGGTCCGGACCTCATCGATTTTGTAGTCGACCGGAACGTTCACAAGCAGGGCAAGATGATGCCGGGGCAGAAAATCCCGATCCGCCCCCCCGAAGCGCTGGTGGAAGACCGGCCCGATGTCACGGTGATGCTGGCTTGGAACTTTGCCGACGAGATCCTTGCTCAGCAGGCGGAGTATCGCGCCATGGGGGGCCAATTCATCATCCCCGTTCCCGAACCCAAGATCGTTTGAGCCCGGCCCATTTGAAGCGCCGACCAGGAGTCCATCATGGCTGATACACTGTACACTGCAGAGGCCGCCGACCAAGCCGGCCAAGGGTGCATCTGCCCGGCCTGCCAATCTGCGGAAATGGTGCCCTTCCACTCGGCCATGAACGTGCCCACCAATAGCTGCATCCTGCTGGATACGCCCGAAGAAGCCCGGGCCTACCCCACCGGCGATGTAGTGCTGGGGTTCTGCAATGCGTGCGGGTTCATCTACAACACCGCGTTTGACCTGAAAAAGACCGAATATTCAGGTCGCTACGAAGAAACCCAGGCCTATTCCGGCACCTTCAATTCCTTCCACACCGCCCTTGCGGAACGGTTGATCGAAAAGCACGACCTACACGGCAAGGACGTGCTGGAGATCGGCTGCGGGAAGGGCGAATTTCTCATGCTGCTGGCAGAGCTGGGGAACAATCGCGGGGTCGGGATTGATCCCGGCGTGCATCTCGACCGGATCACCAGCGACAAGGCCGACCAGCTCGAATTCATCGCCGATTTCTATTCGGAAAATTATGCCGACCACAAGGTCGACTTCCTCGCCTGCAAGATGACCCTCGAACACATTCCGGACGCGCAGAATTTCGTGTCCACCGTCCGGCGCGGCCTGGGCGAGCAGACCGATGCGATGGTGTTCTTCCAGATCCCCGAAGCCATGCGCATCCTGAAGGAATGCGCGTTCGAAGATATCTACTACGAACACTGCGCGTATTTCTCGCCCGGCTCGCTCGCGCGCGCATTCCGGCAAGCGGGCTTCGACATTTCCGACCTCGCAATCGAATACGGCGACCAATACCTGACAATCGAAGCCCAGCCCCGGCCTGATGGCGCCGAACCCTCCCCGCAACTCCCGCTTGAGGATGATCTGCAGGCCCTTCGCGACCTGGTGGCGAGCTTCCCCGACCGGTGCAATGCCGCCCTCGAGAAATGGCGCGGCGAGGTGGAACAGGCCAAGGCCGCCGGTGAGACCATTGTGCTGTGGGGGTCGGGTTCGAAGGCGGTGTCCTTCCTCACCACGCTGAATGTCGGCGACCAGATCGACTATGTGACCGATATCAATCCGTACAGACACAATCACTACATGCCGATCACGGCGCAGCGGATCGTGCCGCCCGCCGAACTGGCCGAGATCAAGCCTGACCTGGTGATCGTTATGAACCGGGTTTACGAGCAGGAAATACGTGCCGACCTGGAAGCGCTTGGTGTCAGTCCACGGATTGTCTGCCTGTAACGGGCAACCGGCCCTTACGCCGAATTTGGAGCAAGGCGATGACGAAACAGCTCGCAATCGGATTTCCCGTCTATAATGGCGCGAAATACATCGCCCGCGCCCTGGACAGTATCCTGTCCCAGGATTTCGACGATTTCGACATCATCATCTGCGATAACGCCTCCACCGATGATACCCAGGAAATCTGCCTCACCTATGCCGAGCGCGACAGCCGGATCCGCTATGTCCGCAACCCTGAGAACCTCGGCGCCGGGCGAAACTATGACAAATGCTTTCATGAAACCGACAGCAAATACTTCAAATGGCAGGCCCATGATGATGAGCTGGAACCGGGCTTCCTGTCCCGGGCCATCGCAGCGTTGGAAGCCGATGATGGGGCGGTTCTGTGGGCGTCTGCGATCACGGTGATTGATTCAGAGGGCAATGCCATCCGCCAGGTGAGCGACCCGTTGGAGGGTGTGGACAGCGACACGCCTGCCCACCGCTACCGCGCGATGCTGCGTCCCCATAGCTGCACCACGTTCTTCGGAGTCTTCCGCCGCTCGGCCCTGGGGCGCACACAGCTGCACGGCATGTTCTATGGCTCTGACAAGGTGATGCTGACCGAAGTCGCGCTGACTGGAAAGGTTATCTACGACCCCCAACCCTTCTTCCGGAACCGGGACCATGATGACGCCTATTCCAACCGGCTTGAAGACAAGAAAATGGGCAAGCGCGACCAGGCGCTGGCATGGCTCGACACACGCAACAGCGACAAGCGGGTCTATAGCTATGGGATCATGCTGAAGCGGTATTCCGGAATGATCGGCAAACATGTTCCGAAGTTTTCCGACCGGATCGGCTGTTATTATTACTTCCTGCGCCTGTGGCTGCTGCGGCCCAGATTGATCATGCAACTGGGCGCGGACTTTGTCTGGTGGCTGGCGCCGGCAGCCCTGGAAAGCATGCGGAATTTCGAGAAGAAATACATCAAGTTCCGTAAGCCGAAGAAGCACTTCTAGGCAGGATCCGTATCCGGACTTTAGAAGCTCACGCGCAACACAATCGGGCGGTGGTCAGATCCCATATCCGGCCCGATCATGCACTGGGCCGTGGCGGTCTCGGGCACGAATGCGTGGTCGATCGCGAAACCCGGCAGGGCATGGCTGGCGCGCCAGGTGGTGTGCCAGGGAGCACCGCAAGCGACACGTTTCAGGCCCGCCATTTTGATCGCCCTGACCGCGCGGCCCCACGGTACCGCGTTGAAATCACCGATCAGGATGCCGGCATCAGCGGTGGCAGCGCGCTGGGCGGCGGCATCGATGACCCGGTCCCGCCGCGCCAGGGCAGGGGCCTGCCAGGGCGCTTGCAATTGCGCGAGCCGGCCCGGATGGAAAGGGCGCGGCGCGTGCACCGCCACCACGTCCACGCCGGTCTCGGACGGCGCGATCCAGCGGATAGCGTCCCGTCCACCGGGCACGGAATGGGCGCCCTGGCCGACGCATTCGGAGCGCGACAGGATAACGATCCGCTCTCCGTCCTCCTCGCCCCGCCACTCCCGACAGCCGAACGCCGCAAGCGCTTGCCGGAACCGGTTTTCCCAGTTCACCGGCATTTCGGCGAAAGCGATAATGTCCGCATCCAGATGCTCATTATAACGGAGCAGTCGCTCGACCGAGACAGGCCGGTGCTGGGCATTGAGCCAGAGCACGGTGAGGCTTCCATCGCCGGCCGGCAGCGCTTGCGTGGAGGGCGAGGCCTGGAGAACCGGCGCGGCCAGCACGCCTGCAAAACACGCTGCGATAGCCGCCGAACGCATCTGCCGGGCAACGGCCAGCAGCAGGCCAGCGAACGCGGCGCCCAGCGCCAGCTGCAGAGCCATGAAGGACAAGAATGCGGAGGCAGCCAGGTGAGGCGCTACATACATGCACACAAGCACGAGCCCGATGCCGACCGCCACACTTGTGCCGACACTGACGATAGGCTCGGATTTCAAGGCGTGGATCCTTCAGCAGTGCGGCGGCGCGGAGTCGAGGCAGGCGGCATGGTTCGAAATCCAATTGGGGCGGCGTGCCGTGTGGGGCGGTTCAAGACGTAGCGCGGAGTTTCACAGTTTCCTCGGCGGACACTATAGCAAAACGGGGCGGATATGAGGCCTCAATCCAATCGGGCGAGGTGTCCGGTCGCTCCTCTCTTTCTGAATGAATTGTATTTTATTGGGACGCTCAAAATGTTCTTTGATGGCGAGGTCCGAAGGTGAGGCCAGTCTCTCCGACGCGGTGACGGGTGCCAAGTATTCGGATGATTTGGGGTAAGTCTTCGCGTCTGAGGGGCGCGCGGCAGAGAGTGCGGTCTAGAGGGCAATGCGAACAAAGACGGGGGCGGCCGAACTCGAATTGATCGTGGACAACGGGGCGAATGATCCGGCCCCGGAGGGTAGCGAAACCAGTCCGGACCTGGATGTCGTGACATCGGCTGAAGACACGTTCCCCGCCCGGCCGGTCGGCGGCGTCGTCAAGCGCGCCATGGATTTCGCCCTGGCGCTGACGACCATTGTGTTCCTGTCGCCGGTCCTTCTGTTCCTCTGGGCCGGGGTGCGGCTCTCCTCATCTGGTCCCGTGATCTTTCGCCAGAACCGGGGCGGCTTTGCGGGCCGGTCGTTCGAAATCTTCAAGTTTCGCAGCATGACGGTGCAGGAAAACGGTCCCACCGTGGTGCAAGCAACCGAAGGCGATGTGCGGGTCACTCGGTTCGGCAAGTTTCTCCGCGGCACCAGCCTGGATGAGCTCCCCCAATTGTTCAACGTGTTGAACGGAGACATGTCGCTGATCGGGCCGCGGCCCCATGCGCTCGCCCATGACCATGCATTCGCCGCGCGCGCCCCGAACTATACCCGGCGCCAGCATGCCCGGCCCGGCATTACGGGGCTGGCGCAAGTGTGGGGGTGCCGGGGGGAGATCAAGACCGACGACGATCTCGAACAGCGCCTCAAGCACGACATAGACTATATCGAGCGGTGGTCGGTGCGCCTGGATATTTCGATCCTGGTACGGACGGTTCTCGTGGTTCCATTCGACAAGCGCGCCTATTGATCGGACGTGTCCCTGCGGCAGCCATGGCGAGCGGATTGCAAGCCCCGATAGAGGGAGCGTCTTCATGAGTCTGCAGCGCATCTTCCAGGTCACCTATATCGAGCGCCTGATCATCTATTTCCTGGTCGCGGCCCTGTTCTCTCGCGTCGTGCTGGAATTCACGCTCGGCATGTGGTGGTACAAGTCGACCCAGCCCAAGCTCATCTTCCTGCTGGCCCTGATCGTGGTTGACCATGGCATCTGGGTGCTGCGGGGCGGGCTTCGCCGGATCCCGCCGGACATGGTGGCCATCGGGCTGGTGACCTTCTTCGGCGCCATCACCCTGCATGGCATCCTGATCGGGGCGGCCTGGGGCGAGGGCCCCGTCGCCCTGATGGACGACACTTTCCCGCTGGCCTTTCTCCTGTTCACGGTCCTGCGAGGCGTGTCCGAGCCACAACCCAACCTCGACGGCATGTTCCACCGCGTCCTGTGGTGGACCGCCATCGCCACGATTGTCAGCATCTTCTTCGGCATGGCCGGACTTGCGCGCGGGCTGCCGACAAAGGCGACGCCCGACAGCATCGCCCTGGCCATGTACACCGCGCTCTACCTCGCCCTGCTCGCGACGGAGAAGAACGGCCGACTGCTGACGATCCATTCCGTGTTGTTCTGGCCGGTGTGGATATTCGGTATCGAAGACCTCAACCGCTCGACCATGGCGTTCCTGGCCGTTGGCAGCCTGGTCGCCGTCGCGCTCCGGTTTCGCGTCGATACAGCGGGCGCCCTGTTCGCCCTCGTGGTGGCCATGGCCGTCCCCCTCTCGATGCCCATGTTCCTGGTCGAGGGCAGCAAGACCCATTCACGCATCATGACGCTGGTCGACCCGGACCTGCGCGAGAGCAGCGTGTCGCTCCAATCGCGCAATATCGAGGCCCGCGACATCGACCGGGCGCTGAAGCATGCCGGCCGCGAAGCCGAGATCTTCGGCCTCGGCCACGGGGCAAGCTACGAATTCCGCATCTTCCACCAGTTCGAGCCCGAACACAGCCACGCCCATTATGCGACCGCTTTCTTCAATCTTCGGTATGGCGCTATCGGCAAGGGTTATGTGGTGGCGATTGGGGTGATCCTGCTGGCGGTCTGTTTTTTCTGCATCGCCAGCCGTACGCCGATGATCATCTTCTTCGGCATGATGGCGCTGACGTCATTCATCTACCTGTTCACCTATGCGAACTTCTTCAACTTCCTGTTCGGACTGCCTCTGGTCGGCCTGCTCGCCCCGTTCCGGCACTCTGCTCGGGGCTTCACCTAACCCCTGTCAAGTGTTGCCTTGCACCGATCGCCGGTCGGCGCCGGCGCGCACGCGCTTGAACACGTCCCGCCCAAACGAGATCGATGGCCGCTCGATGTAGTTGTAGGTCACCCAGGACACCAGCAGCGTCACCGCAATCGACAGCAGCATCGACACCAGGATCAGCGCCGAATAGGAACCTGCTCCCAATATCGGGACGAGCGCGGCAATGAAGGGCGGTATCGTCAGCTTCCCGACAACGGGATGGAGCAGGTACGCCGAATAGCTGACCGTCCCCAGGCCCAGCAGCGGTTTGAACGCGATCCGCACCAGCCCGGTGGAAACAACACCAAAGGCGACAATCGCGGTCACATAGGTCGCAACATATTGGACCCATCGGTCGCCATACCCGATGGCGCAGGCAATGATCACCCCCGCAAACACCGTCACAAGCGTCGCGGCCAGCAGCAAAGGCGAGACCGGTGCCTCCTTCAGCAGGAATTTGCGCCAGATATGGGCGGCGAACATCAAGGTCAGCGACAGGGGCAAGGCGATGGGCGCCGAAAAGGACGTGCTGCTACGGATCACCGCAAAGCCGATGGCGCAGGCTGCAAACAGGGCGGCGACAATGAGATTCTTCGCCGGGCTGCCCAGCCACCCCATCCAGAACAGCGCCGCACAGATGATGTAGAAGGCCAGCTCGATCTGCAGCGTCCAGGCGACGCCATTCAGATCCGGAATGAAGAAGAATTTCTGGAACATGGTGAAATTCATGGCGATGTCCGAGGTCGACATCTCCCGGATCGGGATCGGCGCCAGCAGGATGAGGATCAGCGACACCCAATAGATCGGGTAAAGGCGGAAAAACCGGCTGATCGAGAACCGGGTCAGCGCATGCTGGCCTTCGCGCAGGCTGAATGGGACGACAAATCCGCTGACCAGGAAGAACAGGATCACGCCCAGCTTTCCGATATTCACCCCGCCCAGAATGAACTCATAGAAGGGAGGTCGCCAGCCAATGTCAGCATAGTTCCGCAATGTATCGATCAGCAGCCTGTGGTCCTCGATGACGAGGACGCTGCCCGAAATCGTCGGCCACAGAACCTGCAGGGCGTCATGGTAGAAATGGATGATGATGACGAGCATGCAGCCAATGCCGCGCACAGCGTCAATCCAACCGATGCGACCCATACTCTACCCGCCCCTGCTTCCGGGCGCATGCCGACCATGCGCAGATCGAGTGTCCTGCCGTCATGCGAGCCTGCGTGCTGTGAGAATAGAATTCTGAAATGTCTCGATAAACCCTATTCATTCAGCAGGGGATTTCCGCTGGCGACACGTCCTGAACCGAAAACACCTGCTCGTATCGCGCGGCAATGGAGCCTGGATGGTGCCGGTCGATGGCATGGCGACGGGAAGCCTCGGCGATCTCGCTCCGCCGCTGGGTCAGCTGGTCGGCCCAGTCGAGCAGGCAGGCGCGGAAGTCCTGCAGATTCTCGGGGTCGAACACCGCGCCGTTCACCCCCGGCGCGATGAGTTCCGGTAAGCCCCCGCGATTGGCCACCAAAGCCGGGCGGCCGAAATAGTTCGCTTCATAGGGCACCCGCCCCAGCGGTTCGTTCCAGATGCTGGGCACGACGACCAGGTCAACCGTTTGGAAGAAGGCCATCGGATTGGCCCAGCCGACGAAATCCACATCGTCGCGCCCGCTCACCGATTGTTTGAGTTGCGCCTCATATGCGCTGTCGCCTTTCCCCGCCACGGTGAGCGTTGCGGGCTGGCGAAATGGCGTGCCCGCAAAGCATTGGAGCAGGGCTTCAACGCCCTTGTTCGGGTTAAGCTGGCCAATGTAGCCGATGCGGAGAGGGCCGTTGGCGCCGCTGGCGCTCGCGCAGGGCGTTTCCGAGTCGGCGGCCAGGAATTTCTCGTCCAACCCGTTGTGGATGACGGGGGCCCGTTCGAACCGGTGCGCGTGCTGGGGCAGCGCCTTGATATAGCTCTGGCGCATGAAATCGCTAATGAACACGAACTGGTCAGCGCCCAGGAAGCGCGACAGGCGCGGGCCGCCCACAATCCGGCACTGACCACACCGGCTTTCGCACTGCTTGCCCCCGCGCAGCATGGTGGTTCCGGCACAAAGCGGCGCAAAGTCGGCAATCGTCATCACCACGCGGATACCGGCGGCCTGAAGGGTCCGTATATTGGCGAAACCGACGCCCGGAAGGTTGGCGATGTTGACCACATCGGGCTGGAACGCGGCAATCTGGCCTGCCAGGTCGGTGGCGCCACCGGGGATCCATTCGGGGCCGACATGCCACATCAGTTTCTGCAGTTTCGAGCGGTCGGTGTGAAACGGCGACGCCGCCGCCCAGCGCCCGGTGACGTATTCGACATCGACCCCGCCCACGTCCCGCTCGGTGGCGGCGCCGTCAGCGGCCAGCGTGAACACTTTCACCGCATGGCCCCGTGCCTTGAGGCCCTTTGCGCGCGCCAACATCGACATTTCGGCGCCGCCCACGGCGAAGGGCTCAAACGTGTTGTTGACGAAGGCGATTTTCATTCGGCGGACTGGAGGCGCAACATCGGTCGGGGCGCGTCCAGCATGGTGTCATAGCTCGCGACGGTTTCGCCCACGCTGGCCTTGAACTGATCGCGAAACCGCTCAGGCCGGAAAAATTGCGCATTCTCCCAGCAATCGGACGGGCGGAAGTGCGCCTTGGCCGCTTCGAAGCGCTCAACCGCGTCAATGATGGACGCTGTTGTCTGCTCCTGGAACACCAAACCTGTGGGGCCTGACTGTTCGTCGAGCTTCAGGATCTCCGGCGCGCCGCCGCGGGCATAGGAAATCACCGGCGTCCCGCAGGCCTGGGCTTCGGCGACCACGATCCCGAAATCCTCCTCCGCCGGCATGATGAACGCCTGGGCCCGGCGCATATGATCGACCAGCACGTCATGGGCGGTGAAGCCGAGCATATGGACATTGTCGCCCGCCAGCGCCCGCAACTTGTCGTATTCAGAGCCAGCGCCGATGACCACCAGCGTCTTGTCCGGCATCTGGCCGAAGGCCTCGACCACCAAATCAAACCGTTTGTAGGGCACAAGCCGGGACGCCATCAGGTAGAAATCATCTTTCCGCTCGCCCAGGGAGAATGCGTCGATATCGACCGGCGGATAGATCACTTCGGCTTCCCGACGATAGGTCTTGCGTATGCGCTGGCCGATATAGTGGGAATTGGCGATCAGCGTGTCGACGCCATGGGTGGAGGTCACGTCCCACTGGCGGATCGAATGCAGCACCTTCCGCACAAGCCAGCCCTTGGGCCCACGCGTCAGCCCCGATTGCTCCAGATACTGATGCTTCAGGGCCGAGGCATATCGGATCGGCGTGTGCATGTAGGACACGTGCGGCTGGTCGGCATTGACCAGCACACCCTTCGCGAACGCCCATGACGAGGACAGGACAAGGTCGTAGGCCTTGAGGTCGAACTGTTCGATCAGGAACGGCATCGACCCGATATAGTTGCGAAAACCGGACCGGGAGAACGGCGCCTTCTGCAAGCGGCTGGTAGTGATCTTCACACCGCTGAGAAAGCCTCGATCCGCATCCGGAAGATGATCGACCAACACGAACAGGTCCGCGCCCGGATAGCAGATCATGATCTGCTCCAAGACTTTCTCGGCTCCGGTAAAGGTCGAGAGCCAGTCATGAACTATGGCGACACGCACCATCATCCCCCAACGCTACCGGGCACCGATCAATCTGGCCCGGCACCTGATCCACCTCGGCCCGCCACCATCAGCTTTCGGACGAAATATACCGGCCGCACTCGCCTGTTCCCCCTTTTCGCGACAGGGAGCTACGGCAATCGTGGCCGGTCTGGGCCGGGCTCGAAACCATGTCTTCCGCATACGCCAAATTCATGGGCAAGCAGACCACAAACTCCGCTGACGTGAGTTTTGCACGGATCGTGCACGTCACCGCCGAACAAGGCTGTGTGATCGATTGAGCCGTAGTACATCCGGCAACGGAGCATCGACGTTTCAACCCGAAGTCGAGCAAGAGGACGCCGCCCGTATGGACCGAACCGCCGCCAAACCGGATTTCACGCTGCCGGAGATCTGGGCGATCATCAAACGCCGCGCACTGGTGTCGATCCTGGCCGCGCTGGCGGTTGGCGTGCTCTATTTCCTGGTCGCCATGCGCGCAACGCCGACCTACACCGCCGAAGCGCAAGTGGTGATCGACCTCAGCGACCAGCAGATCGTCGCCTCCCCGACCCAGCAAACCGCACTCGATACCGCGCTGATCGACACCCAGGTCGAAGTGATCGCCTCCCGCGCCATCGCCGAACGCGTCGCCACCACGCTGAACCTGTTCGAACGCGACGAATTCAAACCGAAACCGCCCTCGGGCCTGCGCAAGATCATCCGGCTGGTGTCGGACGGGATCAGCCAATCGGTGTGGGGCAACCGCGATCCCGACACCTGGCTCAACGAGGAACAGCGGGCCCAGAAGCTGCGCAATGCCACCGTCAACGCCCTGATGAACACGGTCACGAGCCGGCGCGAAGGCCTCTCCTACGTCCTGTCTGTTCGGGTACGGACGAGTGACCCGGTCCTGTCGACCGATATCGCCAATGAATATGCCGAACAGTATGTGCTGAACCAGGTTGAGAACAAATTCGAGACCTCGCGCATGATCAATGACTGGCTGAACTCCCGGCTCGGCGAGCTCGGCGCCTCCGTCGAAGAGGCCGACCGGGCCGTGCAGGACTATCGCCGGCAAGCCAACCTCCTGTCAGTGTCTGGCTCGGACCTCGTCGAGCGCCAGATCGAGCGCCTGCTCAACGAAATCTCGGACCTCCAGCGGCGCGTCACCGAGAGCTCAGCCGCCCTGCAGATCGCGCTCGAAAGCCAGGAATCCGACACCCTCTCCCCGGTGCTGAATTCCGACCGCATCATCAATCTGCGCGCCGAGGAAGCCCGCATCCTCACCCGGCGCGAGGAATTGCGCACCCGCTATGGCAACTCCCACCCCGACACAATCAGTGTAGAGAACCAGCTCCAGGGCGCCCGGGCAGAGATCGACGCCGAAGTTCGCCGCATCATTGTCAGCCTCGAAAGCGATCTCAACACCGACCGCCAGACCCTCGCCGAAGCCGAACAGCGCCTGGGCCAATTGCGTGGCCAGGCCGTCTCCAACAATCGCGCCCAGGTCCGCCTCAACGAGCTTGAGCGCCAGGCCGAGGCCGAGCGGCAGATCTATGAGCAATTCCTGACCCGGAACCAGGAACTGACCGCCATTTCAGAGCTCCAGCAGCCTGACGCCCAGGTCCTGTCCGCCGCCGTCCTGCCCGATGGCCCCTCGACCCCGAGCGCCCGGCTCCAGCTTGCGGTGGCCCTTTTCCTCGGTGTGGTCGTCGCCGCCATGACAGGCGTGCTGCGCGAAGTGTTCGAAACCCGCTTCTTCACCGTGCCGGATGTGGAACGGTTCACCGGCCTGCAATGCCTCACCGTGGTACCCGAGCTGAAAGGCTCGCGCGACCCGATCGAATACCTGCGCAAGAAGCCGTTTTCCTCTTTCACGGAAAGCCTGCGCCGCGTCCTGACAGAAATCGACATCCGTCACGAAGCCAAGCCCAGCCCATACACCAAGCTAGGCCAGGACAAGCCCGACAAGCGCCGGGGCCTGGTAATGGCGGTAATCGCGTCCGGCGAAGGCGAGGGGAAAACAACCACCTCGTTCGGGCTCGCCATCACGGCCCAGCGGCTGCTGAACCACCGCATCCTGCTGGTCGACGGTGACCTCAGGAAGAACACACTGTCGAAATCCCTCGGCCTCGACGCTGAAAAGGGCATGTACCAATTGCTCAGCGGCGAGCTCAAACCTGAAGACGTGATCCAGAAATTCCCCGATTCCGGCTTCGATGTGATCCCTTCGAAATTCGATGACGAGCAACTGGCCGTCGTCGATTACGCCTCGGTGACCGACGTGATCGACAAGCTGCGCGACAGCTATAACCTGATCCTGATCGACACCGCGCCGATCCTGGCCGTGTCGGACACCCGCCAGTTCGTCAGCGCCGCCGATGAGGTGATCGCCCTGGTGCGCTGGAAGTCCACCTCTCGCGATGCCGTCCGCCTGCTGATCGACACCGCCGAACGGCTGGGCGTCACCTTCCGCGGCTTTGTGCTGACGCGGAAGAAGCGGATGCGGGACAATCTCTACACCTACAAGAACTATTCGAGCTATTTCGTCGAATAGGCCCAAACAGGCACCCTCGCCCGCACAGCCGCATTCCCGGGCAAGGTCGGCGGCTCCGCCTGGCGCGCAGTTTCCCTTTCGTCACGCCTTGAACTTTCGCGCCCGGCAGGTCCACAATGCCTGGGAAAAAGCGCGAAACCGCATTTGGGAGGAAACCGCCATGAAGACCGCGATCACGGAAATGTTCGGCATCGAACACCCCATCATCCAGGGGGGCATGCACTATGTGGGCTTCGCCGAAATGGCTGCGGCGGTTTCCAATGCCGGCGGGCTCGGCATCATCACCGGCCTCACCCAGAAGACACCGGCCGACCTCGCCAATGAGATCGCCAAGTGCCGGGACATGACTGACAAGCCGTTCGGTGTGAACATCACCTTCCTGCCAACCCTGACCCCGCCGGACTATCCGGCCATCGTCAAGGCAGTGATCGATGGCGGCGTGAAAGTCGTGGAAACCGCCGGCCGCAACCCGCAACAGGTGATGCCCGCGCTACATGATGCCGGGATCAAGGTGATCCACAAATGCACCTCGGTCCGCCACTCGCTGAAAGCCCAGGATATCGGCTGCGATGCGGTGTCGGTCGACGGGTTCGAGTGTGGCGGCCATCCCGGCGAGGATGATATCCCGAACATGATCCTGCTACCCCGGGCTGCTGACGAGCTCGAAATTCCGTTCGTGTCATCGGGCGGCATGGCCGATGGCCGCTCGCTGGTGGCATCCCTCGCCATGGGCGCCCAGGGCATGAATATGGGCACTCGCTTCATCGCCACGAAAGAAGCGCCGGTGCATGAGAATGTGAAGCAGGCCATCGTCGCCGCATCCGAGCTCGACACGCGCCTCGTCATGCGTCCCTTGCGCAACACCGAACGGGTGCTGACCAATGAGGCGGTCGACCGTCTCCTGGAAAAGGAACCGGCCCTCGGCGCAGACCTCAAATTCGAGGACAACATGGCCGAAGTGGCCGGCGTCTATCCGCGCATCATGATGGATGGCGAGATGGACGCCGGGGCCTGGTCCTGCG
>JBCCBN010000026.1:0-24977 GCA_039034035.1 Pseudomonadota bacterium | reverse complement strand
GTCATGCCCCGCGGATTGGCTTCATCATTGGTCACCGGTGACCAGGTGTCCGCGTTCACACCCTTCCGCAGCACATCAAATTGCAGCCCCTCCTGGGCATCGAACACCGCCACCGTTACCTGGGTCTGCAGCGTGTCGGGCTCATCGCCCTCCTCCTCCGCCACGGACGCGGCATAGGCGTTCACCGATGTCAGCGCCTCGTCCCAGATCGAAGACATGGACCCGGTACGGTCGAGCAGGATGTAGGAATGCACGGCGGCGTCTCCCAATGGGGCTGTGGTTGAAGTCGGTTCGGCCGGTTTCGCACTGGCCATCGGTCCCAGCGTGGCTGCGACCCCCAGGGCAATGGCGCCAATGGAACGGATCATCTCGGAACTCCCTCATCTCAACTGTCTGTGAGTGTATGCTCGCCCCGAAATAGGGCGCTCCCGCGGCGCCCATGGGGTTTCTCGATGGTTAAGCACCGTTAACCTCTCCCTCCGACTGGCACCCCGCGCCCCCCCAAGGGGTGACCCATCCCGCCGCCCGCGTTACAGCCTCCCCAACTTCCTCCCAGACACCGGACCCCCAAAACCCATGCCCGACACCCAGCCCCCCAAGAAAGTCGTCCTCGCCTATTCCGGCGGGCTCGACACCTCCATCATCCTCAAATGGCTGCAGGTCGAATATGGCTGCGAAGTCGTCACCTTCACCGCCGATCTCGGCCAGGGCGAAGAGCTGGAACCGGCGCGCACCAAGGCCCTCGCCGCCGGCGTGAAGCCCGAAAACATCTTCATCGACGATCTCCGCGAGGCCTTCGTTGCCGACTATGTCTTCCCCATGTTTCGCGCCAATGCGGTCTATGAGGGCGTCTACCTGCTCGGCACGTCCATCGCCCGGCCCCTCATCGCCAAACGTCAGATCGAGATTGCCGAACAGGTCGGCGCCGATGCGGTCTGCCACGGCGCCACCGGCAAGGGGAACGACCAGGTCCGGTTCGAACTTGGCTACTACGCCCTGAAGCCGGACGTTCGCGTCATCGCCCCCTGGCGCGACTGGAGCTTCAAGTCCCGCACAGACCTCCTCAAATTCGCCGAAACCCACGGTATCGAAGTCCCCACCGACAAGCGCGGCGAGGCGCCGTTCTCCGTCGACGCGAACCTCCTGCATTCCTCATCGGAGGGCAAAGTCCTCGAAGACCCCGGCGTGCCTGCGCCCGAATTCGTCCACATGCGCACGCTCGCCCCGGAAGACGCCCCCGATACGCCCGAAACCATCACCATCGGTTTCGAGCGCGGCGATGCCGTGTCCATCAACGGCGAAGCGCTGTCGCCCGCCGCCCTGCTCACCAAACTCAACGACCTCGGTCGCACCCACGGCATCGGCCGGCTCGACCTGCTCGAAAACCGCTTCGTCGGCATGAAATCCCGCGGCATCTACGAGACCCCCGGCGGCACCATCCTGCTGGTCGCCCATCGCGGCATGGAGGAAATCACCCTCGACCGGGGCGCCGCCCACCTCAAGGACGAGCTGATGCCCCGCTATGCCGAGCTGATCTATAACGGCTTCTGGTGGAGCCCCGAGCGCGAAATGCTCCAGGCCGCCATCGACCATTCGCAACAGCACGTCACCGGCGAGGTCACCCTCAAACTCTACAAGGGCGCCGCCCACCTCGCGGCCCGAACCTCGCCCTATTCCCTCTATTCCGAAGCCCACGTCACATTCGAAGACGACGCCGGCGCCTACAACCAGAAAGACGCCGAAGGCTTCATCCGCCTAAACGCCCTCCGCCTGCGCCTGCTGGCGGCACGGGACAAGCGGATAGGGCGGAATTGATCAGCGTGTTTGTGAGAACCGAACTCAAATTCTTTACAACGTAAGGTAGAAAGGAGACTTGCCGCTCCTCTGCTTTTCGCCGAACAATGCCTAATTGGGGAAAAGCATGAGCGCAAAACTATCGCATCAACACCCGCCGTTGAGTAATCTCGGGCCGGAACACCATGCTTGGAAGCACACCAACTACAAGCATTATCTGATACGCTTTCTAGAAGCTTGCCTGCATCGAAACACCGACGCGCACTACAAAGTATCAGAGCGGATGAACTCCACAGCCGTGAAGTACGGGGTTATAAGTGCACTGTCGGCAATATCAATCCTGGCCCTTTCCCTCTCCGACGATCTAAGAAATTTTTTCGTTCATTTGCGAGTATTCGGGGTCGGCATATCTTACGATTTCGTAATCATAATCCTGGCTATTCTATTCGTTTGCTTTGGTGTCGGCTTTCAAATGCTACGATACACCAGTCGATTCTACGATCATAAGAATGCTGCATCCAGCTTTTCCGAACTGCGGAGAGAACTGCTTTTCCTTCATGGATTGAAAGAAGTTCCTGACGGGCGGCTCTACATGATTATTGAGAAATATAACCTAATCGTCGAGAATTCGCCCATGGTAGACAGGAAAATTTGGGACGCTGTCGAAAGCGATAAACACAAACAGATTGATGATCTGCTGGCTTGCCTTCTTGAGAGTACGGTCGAATAGCGAGGACGGCAGACGCTTCTCGCGTATTTCCACCGTGCACACGCCACGCTCCGCATGCTAATCTCACCCAATGACCAACCCCGACCTCCTCGCCCGCATCACGATCGAGCCCAACAAGATGGGCGGACGCCCTTGCATCCGGCGTATGCGCATTAGGGTGAAGGACATCCTCGACATGCTCGCAGCTGGGGCGACGCGGCAGGACATTCTTCAATCCTATCCGGACCTGGAGAACGAAGACATCTCCGCAGCCCTCGCCTATGGCGCCCGTGCCAGCGACGTCCGCATCATAGCGGCGGAATGAACTTCCTGATTGACCAGAACCTCCCACCCGCAATGACAGACTGGCTCAATGCAAAGGGCCACAACGCCACCCACGTCCGTGAGATCGGACTGAAGGAAAGCGATGATCCGGAAGTCATTGCTACGGCTGTAATCATGGATGCGGTGATCGTAACGAAGGATTCCGACTATTCGACAATTGATCAGGCGCAGGTCGTCTGGCTAAGGATTGGGAACGCGACCAACCCATCCCTGTTCGATCGCCTTGAGCGTGTGTGGAGAGACGTCGAAACTTCGCTCCTCGCTGGCGATCAAACCGTGATTGTGGATGGTTGAGCCCGCTGATCCCGTACCCCCCAACAAACTCCCCAAAACTTATCCCCACCCCTCCCCCCAGTGGTATGCTGCCCGCATGCTCAGCCCTGCCTTCCTCCGACATGCTTTCCAGATTGTGCCGTTCATCCATTGGCCGGTGCTGATCTGGCATATCATCATGGTGCATGACTGGATGGCCCGGCTGACGGCCGCCGGCGAGCCCATTCCCTTCCTCACCGTGCGCCCTAATGGCGTCATCTATCGCCGCGCACCCGACGCGCCTGCCGACCATTGGCGCAACCAGCTCCACAGCATCGACCACGCCCGCTGCACCGAGGCCATACGCGATCACCTCGCCGCCCATCACGGGCGCGAAGCCGCTGCATTTGCGCACGCCGAGTGCGGCGCCAGCCCAGCAGTCTTTCGCGCCTCATGCTGCGGCACATCGGGCTACCGCGCCGCAATATCCGCCGCCGCGAAAGCGTTCACATCGCGCCGGCTCGCGCCTACGCTGAGTTCCAGAACAGAACTCCCCCTCCCCCACACCTAACCCCGCGCCCCAAACCCGAATCCAACCCAAACACCGGAGATCCAAAGGGTCTGCGGCCGCACCTGCTGGTCTCGGCCCGTCCGGCATAAAGCCCCACGCCCTCCGTCTGCATCCGGTTTACTTCGGTTCGCCACCATGCCCTTGATGCCCACCATGCAGACCCAGCCCCCGCCCATCCTCGAAATCACCGAATTCCTCGGCGACCCGGTCGCGCCCGCCGATTTTCCCAAGACCATCCTGCGCCACCGCAACCAGCGCGCCGCCGAAAGCGTCGGCCTGGCCGCGCTTGATGACGAGGCCTGGCTCCGCCACTTCGCCCGGTTCGATCCGCTCCCGGATAATCTCCCCGAACCCCTCGCCCTGCGCTATCATGGCCACCAATTCGGCACCTACAATCCGGAGCTGGGCGACGGTCGCGGCTTCCTCTTCGCCCAGCTCAGGGCCAGGGGCGACGACGGGGGCAAAGTCGGGGGCGGGGGCGAGAACCGAGGCAGCCGCTGGCTTGATCTCGGCACAAAAGGCTCCGGACAGACCCCCTGGTCACGCCAGGGCGACGGCCGGCTGACGCTGAAAGGCGGGGTGCGGGAAGTCCTCGCCGCCACCTATCTCGAAGCCCTCGGCGTCAATACATCCAAGGCCTTTTCCCTCGTCGAGACCGGCGAACAACTCCACCGCGGCGACGAGCCCTCGCCCACCCGATCCGCCGTTCTGGTCCGCCTCAGCCACAGCCATATCCGCTTCGGCTCGTTCCAGCGCCTGGCCTACCTTGGTGACACGGAAAGCCTCGCCCGGCTCGTCAACCACTGCGTCCAGCACTATTATCCGGAGGCGGACGATCCCGCCATGGACCGCATGGCCCCGGCCCTCTTGGAACGGATCGGCGCGCGCGTCGCCGCCATGGTTGGCGAATGGATGGCCGCCGGCTTCGTCCATGGCGTGATGAACACGGACAATTTCAACATCACCGGCGAAACCTTCGATTTCGGCCCCTACAGGTTCCTGCCCCAATCGGACCCAAACCTCACCGCCGCCTATTTCGACCAGACGGGGCTTTACCGCTTCGGACGCCAACCCACCCAGGCGCTCTGGGCGCTCAGCAAGCTCGCCAGCGCCCTCCTCCCCCTGGCCGAACAGGACGACCTCGCCGCCGCCCTCAGACCCTTCGAAGCGGCCTACCAGACCCGCTTTGCCCGGCACACCCTGGCCCTGCTCGGCCTCGAAGACGGCCCGGACCTCGATGCCGACCTCGCCTTCATGTCCAATTTCTATGCCTGGATGACGGAGACCGGGGTGCCGTGGCCCCAGGTCTTCTTCGACTGGTTCGGTGGCAGCGCCAGCGAAACCAGGGCAGCGGCCAGCCCGATCGCCAACCAATATGGCGACCCGCTTTTCGCCCCGGTCCGCGACGGTCTGCTTGGCCGCACGCCCGACCGGGCCAGCCGCTTGTCCCACGCCTATTTCCAGGGCGAAACGCCAGCCTCACTCCTCTATGACGAAATCGAAGCGCTCTGGGCCCCCATCGCCGACGCTGACGATTGGTCCGCATACCACGCCCATCTCGACCGGCTGGAACAGCTCCGCCTGGCCATGGCCGGGCCCGGATCTTCAACCCCAGCGAGTTGACAAGCGAGGCCCAAGCGCGTCGAAAGCGCAATCGCGAACCAACGACCCGAGGTCATATCTGCCGTGTCCGGACCCCACGAATACCATACGCCCCAGCCCGCCTATTCCCATGCGGACCTGATCACCTCAAGCCAGGGAAAACTCTTTGGCCCGGGCAATGCCCAATTGCCGGCCCCGCCCATGCTGATGATGGACCGGATCACCGAGATCAGTCTCGATGGCGGCGCGTTCGGCAAGGGCCACGTGGTCGGCGAGCTCGATATCAAACCCGATCTTTGGTTCTTCGACTGCCACTTTCCCGGCGATCCCGTAATGCCCGGCTGCCTCGGATTGGATGCCATGTGGCAGGCGGTCGGCTACTGGCTCGGCTGGTCAGGGTCGCCAGGAAAGGGTCGCGCCCTTGGCGTCGACAAGGTTCGGTTCACGGGAGAGATCACCCAGGATGTGAAAATCGTCCGCTACGAGATCGACATCAAACGGGTCCGGCGGGGCAAGCTCGTCCTGGGCATCGCCGATGGCCGCGTCTTCAAGGATGACGAACAGGTCTATACGGCCCTCGACATGCGCGTCGGCCTCTCCCAACAGACCGGTACCTGACCCGAAACGCCGAATTCGGACTGGGCGAGCGCAATCCCGGCCGTAACGGAGCAGCTGGTCAAACAGGCAGCCAAACACCTGCGCGGGCGCAAACAACGGGCCAGACCGGCACCGTTGAAAGTGGAACCGGTCTAGGCAACGTTCACAATGTCATACCCATATGTGCGGTCCTGCCTGACGAGGGCGGCCGTTGGCGCCAATCGGCCCGCTAACCACATGGGTCCATACGTTTTCAGGCGCCCAAGGGCTGAACGCTGGTGGAAGGTCTTTGCGTTCGCCCGGGATCCTGCTTGCACAGAAGAAGCCCGGCCATGGCGCATCGACTGATACGCGGCGAGCGCCGATGCCATATCACCCGATCTTGTCGCGGCCGCTGCCAGGGCCCAGGCGTCCTCGATCGCCATCGCCGCCCCTTGCGCCATGAACGGCAGCATGGGATGCGCGGCGTCGCCCATGATCGCGACACGGCCGTCATGCCAGCTGTCCAGCGGCGGCCGGTCGAACAGAGCCCACCGAAACAGTTGATCGCTCTCTTCCAGCAATCGCGTGATCGTCGGGTGCCACCCCGCGAAGTCGCGCAGCGCCTCGTCTCGGCTCCCCGCCTCGGTCCAGCTCTCTTTCGTCCAGTCATCGCGTTCAACAACAGCGACAAGATTGGCCAGTTTCCCGCCGCGAAGGCGATACGTCACAGCGTGCTTGCCACGGCCCATCCACGCGCACGCAACCGGGTCGGGAACGTCGCTGCCAAGCACATCCACCGGCACGACGCTGCGCCAGGCCACATTGCCGGTGAAAACAGGTCTGTCTGGTCCGTGCATCTGCGTGCGAACAGCAGAGTGGATACCGTCCGCCCCCACCAGGATGTCACCGCTGATACGCTGGCCATCGGAAAGGCGAGCCGACACGCCGCTGCCGTCCTGATCATACCCATCGACACTCGTGCCCAGATGAATGGCTGTCGGCAAGCGGTCCTGCAGCGCGGACTTCAGCACCGAAATCAAATCTGCTCGGTGGATATGAAGATAAGGCGAGCCCCACCGTGCGCTTGCCGTCTCGCCAAGTGGCGTCCGGATCAGGCGCATTCCACTCAGGCCCATTCGGATTTCGATGGCCTCGGGCTGAAATCCCGCATCGGCGAGCGCTTGGCCCAGCCCCAGCGCCTCGAAAACCTTCATGGCGTTAGGGCTCATCTGGATGCCGGCGCCGACTTCACCCAGCTCCAATGCCTTTTCGAGGACCTGCACGTCCCATCCGAAATGGTCGAAACAAAGCGCAGCAGTCAGCCCGCCGATACCGCCGCCAACAATGATCGCTTTCATCGCTCAGGCAGCTTTCGTCGACGGGTTCGGTTCGCTGCCCGCCTGCATGATTGCATCGTCCGGCATCTGGAGACGGCGAGGGAGTGCAGTCCTCTTGGACGAGACATGGGGCAGGCTCCTTTCAGGGTCAGATATTAGCGAGACAGAGTGTGTGAACTGCGTCAGAGAGCGCGGCCGTGTGGACAAGCATCAATTGGTGACCCGCATCGTCGAATATCTTCACTTCAGCTGGACCCCCGATGCCGCTGGCGGCAATATTGATAAGTTCCGGTTTGAAGGACGGGTCCTTCTGAGGTCGGCAAGGTCCGCGTCCAGCGCCTATTGTTCACCGCGATTTAGGGCCATGCTCAGCCCCGCTTCCGGACAATCACACCATGCGCGCCGCATCACCAGCCGTTCGCGCGAGACGTTGGCAGTCGATGATCAATCCAGCCCAATGGTGCCCCTGGCCCGACTCGAACGGGCACTCCCGAAGGAAACGGATTTTGAATCCGTCGCGTCTACCGGTTCCGCCACAGGGGCAACACGGACCCGGCCATGCCATGGCGGCCCCGGACCCGTCAATGACCCTTCAACCGCCTCGACGCGGTTGGGAATTCTGGCTAAAGCCCGCGACATGCTCGACACAGCGAAACAGCCTACCACGCGCACCCTGCTGGACTCCGTCCAGGCCATGGCCGACGACGCGCCGGCGGAGGGCTATACCCTCGCCGAGATCATGGACCAGCTGGACGAGCGGGCCTTCGGTGCCATGCTGTTCGTGCTCGCTCTGCCCTGTTGCATCCCGTTTCTTTATGGGGTGCCCCAAGTGGTCGCCCTGCCGATGATCGCGATCGCGGCACAGATGGCGTGGGGACGAGAAGACCCATGGCTACCGGGCGCCCTGGCCCGGCGCCGTGTGAACCGGGAAGGGCTCGCCAACACTGCTCGGGGCGGCCGAAAATGGTTCGGCTGGGTGGAAGCGATTGCCCGCCCCCGCTTCACCGCCCTCACCGGCAAAGGGCCCGAACGGCTGATCGGCCTTCTGCTCTGCGTGTTCTGCGCCTCGATCCTGATCCCGCTCCCGGCCACGAATTCCGTGCCGGCTTTCGCGGTCGCCCTGGTCGCGTTCGGCCTGATGGAGCGGGATGGCATTCTCGTTGTCGGTGGCCTGCTTCTGGGGACACTCTGGATCGGCTTGTTGATCACGGCCTTCACCTGGCTCGCGGCCCTCGGAATGGAGCTGACAACCGACAACATAAGAGCTCTGATCGGCCTCGGTGAGGACGCCGCCTCGTCAGCCGGGGCCAGTCCCACCCAAGATTGACGCATGGACAGGGGTCCTGCCGATCTGCACAACACCACCATGCAGATCTGGGGATCGCTTGTACGGGATTGGCGGTGGCCGCTTTGGGCGGCCGGCTTGTCATTCGTGATCCTGCTCATCGCCCATGGGTTCGAGCGGTTCGGCAATATGCCGCCCTGCAATCTCTGTCTCCGCCAACGCGAGGTCTACTGGGCGTTGATCAGCATGTCCCTGGTCGGGGTGTTCTTGTGGTTTGTCCGGCCAAACCCCCGGTTCATTGCCGCGCTGAATGTCCTGATTGGGCTGGTGTTCATCACCGGAGCGGTGGTTGCAGGCTTCCATGCCGGCGTCGAGTATGGCTGGTGGCCAGCGCCGGAAGGCTGCACCGCCGGCGCCGCTACCGACGAGATCATGGGCGCGATCCTCGGGGAAACACTTGATGAAGGCCCGCTCTACGCCCCCGGGTGCACCGAGCCGCCCTGGGCTTTCATCCTCTCAATGGCCGGATGGAACATGGTCCTGTCGCTCGGCCTGGCAGGGCTCAGCTTTCTTGCCGCGCGCACGAGCCATGCATCCCACACCGCCGGCATGCCCGGCTTGGCCGCTTAAACCGTCGACCATGCTGCCAGCAGTGAGAGCACCGCCCCGGCCGTCGCCAGCGTTCGCAAGCCGCCATACCAGGCCGGCAGACCGGCTGCCCGGCTCGACACATCCCAGGCCCAATGCAGCGTAAGCGCGGCGGCCAGGCCGAGAAACAAGGTCCCGACCGGAAAGAACGGGTTCAACAGCGCCACCAGCAAGGCGCCCCACCCAACCAGCGCGCCCGCAACCGACCCCAGCAAGACCGTAGACGCAGGCGGCGACCCATCCGATCCCGCCATTTCCGCGCCCCAGCGGACCCCGCCCAAAAAGCTCAGGATCACAGCGCCATAGGCCAGCACCACAAAGCCGGCCTGGCCCGCCCGCACGGCGTTCTCGGGGTCATCGCCAGCCCACACCATCACCGCAGCGCTCGCGACGAACGGGACCAATCCCGCCAGCGTCAATGCCAGCGGCGCAATCGGGATCGAAAAGGCTCCGGGTCTCAACATGGGATCAGGGTCCGCCATTCATTCGAGTTGTCCTTTTCGCCCAAGAGGTGACCCTTTCCACGCTAAAGTGAAGGTCAAGCCTTTTCCTGCCCTGCGATTTGGCGGCAATGTGACCGTCATGAACAGGCGAACGCTCTCCTCGATTTCAGCCCTCGCGCTGATCATTGCCGCCGGCTGTGCACGCCTGCCGCAACAGCCCTGCGCGCCGCTGACCCATGCCGACACTCCCTTCATCGTTTGCACCTTCGATGCCGCCGACCACGACATTCGCCTGTTCCTCAACGGCGCTGACGGGGCGCCCTATGGGCAGTTCGAGACCCTGGCGAGCGCGCTGGAAACCGATGGCGAGCGCCTGGTCTTCGCCATGAATGCCGGCATGTACCTGCCCGACCGGCGGCCCGTGGGCCTGCTGATCGAAGACCATGAACAGCGCGCCCCGATCAATCTCGCCGATGGCGACAGCAATTTCACGCTGAAACCCAATGGCGTTTTCTGGACCGGGGCCGGAACCGCCGGCATCCTTGAAAGCGAAGCCTTCGATGCCAGCCCGCTCGATCCGGCCTATGCCAGCCAGTCCGGACCGATGCTCGTCATCGATGGCGCGCTCCATCCCGCATTCAACGCCGACGGCCCGTCCCGCTACCGCCGCAACGGGGTGGGCGTCGCAGAAGACGGCCGGACGGTCTATTTCGCGATCTCTGAGGTGCCGGTGAATTTCCATACCTTTGCCAGCCTGTTCCGAGACCGGCTGACAACCCCCAATGCGCTCTATTTCGACGGCCGCGTCTCGCTGATCTATGCGCCCAACCTGACCCGGCTGGAACGGGGATTGGACATGGGCCCAATCGTCGGCGTTGTCGCCAAGGAGAACTGAATTGGCTGATCTCACACTTCACGGACTGAAGAACTGCGACACTTGCAAGAAGGCCCAGGCGGCGCTGCAGGCAGCCGGCCACACGGTGCGTTTCGTCGACATCCGCGCCGAAACCGATCTCACGGCGAAAGTCCCCACCTGGCTGGCAGCGGTGGGCGCCGAAACCCTGGTCAACACCCGCTCGACGACCTGGCGGGGCCTCGCCGACGCCGAGAAGTCAGCAGCCAAAAGCGGCGGCGCTGAACCGCTGCTGATCGCCAATCCGACCCTGGTGAAACGGCCCGTCATCGAGACCGGGACCGAAATCCATGTGGGCTGGACCAAACCCGTGCAAACCGTACTCATCGGGTAGAGGCGCCGCAGGGTCGGTCCCCACCAATCAGCGGCAGTCGCAAAAAAGTTTCACCGGCGTGTCGATTACACCGCACTCTGCCCGTCTAGGGGGTGAAGCCGGGAAGGGTCCCGTGCTTCACTGGACCCTGAAAGGACCAAGCGATGCGCTACATGATCACGATCCACGAGCACGCGGATGATTTCGCCGCTCGAAACAATCCGGAGACCGCGCCGGCCTATTGGGCGGCCTGGCAGTCTTTCTTCGCCAATGAGGTGAACGCCGCTGACCCGGATAATACTGGCGCGGCCCTCCAGGATCCGTCGACCGCGACCACGATCCGGGGCACCCAGATCCATGACGGCCCATTCGCCGACAGCAAGGAACAACTCGGCGGGTTGTTCATCGTGGATGTCGACAATCTCGACGAAGCCCTGAAGCTCGCCGCGAAATGTCCTGCTTGCGTGAAGGGCGGCGTTGAAGTCCGCCCCGTCCTGCCGATGCAGAGCGAAGGGGAGGGCTGAGCCATGCAATTCGCACTTTTCCTCTATGATGATGAGCGCTTCCACGACCTGCCCGAAGCCGAGCAGATGACCGTTGTCAGCGCCCATATGGCCTATGGCGAAGCGCTGGAGAAAGCGGGCGTCTTCGTCCATGGTGAACCATTGGACCATAGCCGCGATGCGAAGACGCTGCGCGACGATGCCACCGTTCAGGACGGGCCCTACGCGGACACCAAGGAGCAGATGGGCGGGTTCTACATCATCGATGTGGCCGACTGGGACGCCGCGCTCGACTGGGCAAAGAAGAGCCCGACCCACACGCATGGCGGGCATGTGGAAGTCCGCCCGATCCCCAACTATGCCGGCGGATGAGCGCGGCGATGGGCGGGTCGGAAGTGCAAGCTACAGCGCTGCTGACCGGGCCGCCCGCACCGCCTATGGCCGGCTCCTCGCCTGGCTGTCGTGCCGAACCGGAGACATGGCCGGCGCAGAGGATGCGCTGGCCGATGCCTTCGCCGCAGCGCTGACCAGTTGGCCCGAGCGCGGCGTACCGGATGCTCCAGATGCCTGGCTGCTGCAAGTGGCCCGGCGCAAACTCACCGATCGGGCCCGCCGCGCCCAGACCCGCCGGACCCATGAGCCCGACCTTGTCCGCCTGTTCGAGGACCTCGCCATGACCGAGACACCGGACGCGATAGGCGACCAGCGCCTGTCGCTCCTGTTCACCTGTGCCCACCCCGCCATCGATCCGGCGGTCCGCACGCCCCTGATGCTGCAAACCGTGCTGGGCCTCGACGCCGCCCATATCGCTCGGGTCTTCGTCGTCGCGCCCAAGACGATGGCCCAACGGCTGGTGCGGGCCAAGCGCAAGATCAAGGCTGCCGGGATTCCTTTCGACCTGCCGGACCGGTCAGACTGGCCCGCCCGGATGGATGCCGTCCTCAGCGCGATCTATGCCGCCTATACCGCTGGATGGGACGGGAGCGGCCCCGTTGGAGACGCAGGCGACCGGCTGGTAGATGAAGCCGAATGGCTGGCACGGCTCTTGAGCGAATGGGTTAGCGACCATGCCGAGGCCCATGGCCTGCTCGCGCTGATCCTCTATTGCGAAAGTCGCCGGCCCGCGCGCACCGGCACCTACACACCACTCAGCGAACAGGACACGTCGCTTTGGGATCACAGGATGATCGACGAAGCCGAGACGTGCCTGCGCACGGCTGCGGGGCTCGGCGCACCCGGCCGGTTCCAGTTCGAGGCGGCGATCCAGTCGGTCCACGCCGAACGCCGCCATTCCGGCGAGACCAACTGGCAGGCGCTATTGAGGATCTATGACGCCCTGATCGCCCAGAACCCGGCCTTGGGCGCCTGGGTCGCGCGCGCGGCTGTGATCATGGAAGCGGACGAGCCAAAGGCGGCCTTGGACGCGCTCGACGCCCTCCCACAGGACCGGGCCGTCGCCTACGGTCCCTACTGGGCGACCCGCGCCCACTGTCTACAGCGGGCCGGCAGGCTTGAAGAGGCCGTCGCCGCATATGACCGCGCCATTGCGCTAACCGATGACGGCTCAGCCCGCAGCTATCTGCAATCCCGCCGCGTCCGGCTCGTGAACTGAAGCGGGCGGCTATGTCACCAACCGAACCGCCGCCGTGGATCACAGATCGAGCAGGTTCGCTACCGCTTCCAGCGTGGCGCCGATTTCAGCGTTCACCACCAAGTCAGCGAGGGGATCCTGATCGGTCGGCTCCCGGTTGACGATGGCGAGCTTGCCGCCGCTCCGTTTCGTGATCAGCGGGATGCCGGCGGCCGGATAAACCACCAGGGACGAGCCAAGCACCAGGCACAGATCCGCCGCAATCGCCTCCTCGGTCGCTCGGGTCATCTCCGCCTCGGGCATGGCCTGGCCGAAGGAAATCGTCGCGGTCTTGATGAGGCCCGGGCAGACATCGCAGGTCAGGTCTTCGCCGGCGTCGAAACGCGGCTGTAAGGCCTCGAACGAATAGCCCTTTCCGCAGTTCAGGCATTTGGCGAAGGTGGCGTTACCATGGATCTCAATCACCGCGTCTTCAGCGACCCCGCCATCCTGGTGCAGATTGTCGACATTCTGTGTGACAACCGATGAGACCTTTCCCGCCTCTACCAGCCGGGCAATGATCCGGTGGCCTTCATTGGGCTCTGCACCGGTCCAGCCGGCCGTGCGGTTGAAGACGCGGGTCCAGGCTTCCCGACGGGCCTCACGGTCGGAAACGAACTGCTCGAAATAGATCGGCTGCATCTTGCTCCAGACACCGCCTGGACTGCGAAAGTCCGGAACCCCGCTTTCGGTGGAAATCCCTGCGCCGGTGAACACGATTATGCGTTCAGCCTCACGGATCATCTGGGCAAGGGCAGCTGCATCACTCATGGGCTGACCCTAAAACAGGTGGCGCTGAATTGGAATTTTTCGGGTGCGGGCAGCGTGGGCATCAGTCTAATCCCAGGGATAATTGATCCGGCTTCGGCGGCGCGGATTTCTTTTTCCGGGCTGCACCCCTCGCTGCACCCTTGGCAGCACCTGGTTTCTGGCCCCGGTTCGGAATGCCGGACCTGCGACTGCCATGGCGGGACTGGATCGAGTCCGCCGCATCCCGGTAGGCGCCGCCCTTCCGCACCGCATAGATCTTGTCCCGGGCCGCCTTGGCGGCATCCTTGTGGTCCAAGATCGGAAACGGATAGCGTTTGCCCAAGACCCTCCCGGCACCGTCCCACCGCCAGGGCTCGTGCACGAGCGCATCAGGAACGTCGCCGAGTTCGGGAATCCAGCGCCGGACGAACGCACCATCAGGGTCCTGGTCCAGCCCCTGTTTCACCGGATTGTAGATGCGGACGGTGTTGATGCCGGTGGTGCCCGATTGCATCTGGGTCTGAGGCCAGTGAATGCCAGGTTCATAATCCGTGAACTGCCGGGCCAGGTGCAGCCCGGTCGCCCGCCAAGGCAGCCAGAGATGGTAGCTTGCAACCGCCATCAGCATCGCCCGCATCCGGAAGTTCATCCACCCCGTCGCCGCAAGCGCGCGCATGCAGGCATCGACGAATGGCCAGCCCGTTTCGCCACGCTCCCAGGCTTCGAGCCGGTCGGCATCGGCCACATCGGGGCGCAGCCCGCGATAGGCCGGGTGCAGGTCCTGGAATTCGAGACTGGGTTGGTCTTCCAGCTTCTGCATGAAGTGGCAGTGCCAATGCAGCCGGCCGGTGAAACTGCGCATTGAAGGGCGCCAGGACCCGGTTGTTCGGGGCGGGGCCTCTTTGAGGTCCCGTTGCCGTGCCCATGTGGCCTGGGCGACCTCGCGCATGGAAAGGGTGCCCCAGGCCAGGTGCGGCGACAGCCGGGAGCATCCGTCGAAACCAGTGACGGGCGAAGACATGTCGGACCGGTATCGCTCGCCGCGCTGGAACAGAAAGCTCTGAAGCACCGCTTCGCCAGCGGGTCGACCACCGGCCTGCCGGCCCTCGCAGGGGTCGGCGAAAAGGCCCAATTCCGACGCGCTCGGCAGGGCGCCCGGCTCGATGCCTTCCAGGGCAGGGAGCGCCCGTGGCGGATCGCAGACGGGCTCGGCCATGAACCCGTCCCATCGCTTCGCCCAGCCATCGCGGGTCGGCAGGCGGCGGACCACGCCATGCATCTGGATCTCTTCCCACGGCACCCCGCGTGACCGGCACCAGGCCGCCACCGCCTTGTCCCGGTCATAGGTCCACCCATTGCCGGTTTCCTCATGGGACCAGAGTTTCGCCACCGGGTGGGCGGCGCATATCGCATCCAAAACGTCGGTCACCGAGCCGGTCCTGACGATAAGGGGCTGGCCCAGGGTGGCCAACTCCTCCCGCAAACCCATGAGGCTTTCACCGATAAACGCCCACTGCCGACCCGACATGTCAGGCTGGTCCCAGAGCGCGGGCTCGACCACGTAGAGCGGCAGCACCGGACCAGCCAGGGCAGCTCGGGTCAGCGCCCGATGGTCCTGCACCCGAAGGTCCCGTTTGAACCAGACGATCTGAAGCGGGGTTGGGGTCGACATGGCAGGAAGAGTAGGGCGGTGCTCGGTTCAGGCGAGGGCACGGGCTGCCTCAGAGGCGCCGGCTCTACCGGGGCCGAACGATCAGTCGCGCCGGGGAATGACCTTGAACGTTCCCGTGCCGGTCAGGAGCGTCCGAGCGCCCGACCAGATCCGGCCCCGAACCGTGAACAGGGTATCATGACAACCGATGATCTCGCCGGTTCCTTCGACCCAATCGCCCATCGCTGCCGAGGACAGAAAATCGCAGGTGAGCCGAACCGTTACCCACCAGGCGTCCCCATCCGAGCTTACGGCATGGCCCCAGGCCGTGTCGGCGAAGCTCATCAGCATCCCGCCATGGGCGTTTGCCATTCCGTTGGCGTGGTGCTCTTCAACCCGGAAGGCGCGTTCATACCGGCCATCGGGGTATGTCCGCTCATAGAGCGGGCCGATCATTCGGCCAAAACCCCGGTGCCACGGCAGGATTTCATAGCCTTCGGGTACCTGGCTGGTCTGGGTATCGTGGAGATCATCGGCCATGGCAGCTCACCGCTTGAGATACGTCATGGACGGGCCAGGCCGACCGACATAGCAGATCTCGCTCGCGCCATAATGTTGCAGGATCGCGACCGCGGTCTCGGCTTTCTCCCGCTCTCGAAACCGCATCATCGACCGGGCACCATCCATGACCAGGGACATCCCACCCCGCACCCTCACCGACAGATTGCTGCCCTGCACATTGAGGCAGTCCGGATCTGCAATGCCAGGGAGGGACGGCAGGGCTCCCTCACGGGTCTTCCAATAGCTGAGCCCAGGATCGGGCCGGCCCACAAAGCACTGTTCGGTGAGGCCGTACTCGGTAATCAGGCGCAGCAAGGTCATCGCCTCTTCCCGGCTGGCGACCGTCTGCACCAGTGCACTGCCAGACCGGAGCTGCCAAGCGCCAGATTGCTCGCGGACGGTGAACCCGCTTGTGTATCGAAGGCAATCCTCGGTTCCGGGAAACGGCGCGGCCGCGCGGGTCCCGCCCGTGCTGGCAACCCGGTAGGCGATGGGGATTTCCTCGCGGGTTTCACGCCCGGTCGCCTCGTCTTTCACAACGAGGGTTAGACCGGTGATGGCGGCGGTATCGCACGCATCGCCGACCACGGTGAAATAGGTCTGCCCCGTGCCGCGCCCATCGATCACCTGCGATCCGCCATTCGCAGCACTACAGCGCTCACCGCGCACGGTGGGAATGGTCCAGAACCGGTATCCGCTTCCGTTGGGGGCGGCAGAATAGCGGTAGTTCACCGTCACCCTGTCGGTGGGCGCAATCGTGGCGCCGGGTGCGGGCGAATAGCTTAGCCGACCCACGGTGAACCCGCCGATCTCATAGGTGTCGCCTGCTGGCAGGACCTGCGGCGGCGGAACCGGTGTCGCCGAGGGCGTATCATCCCGCGTGGCAGGCGCCTCAGTGGCGGCAGGCGGATCGGCTTCGGCGGCGACAATGGCCGGCTCACCAGTAGCGGTCGTCGATCCACCATCGCTGCGGTCGCCGAATAGTGTGAAACCGGCAAAGCCGAGTGCGGCGACGGCGATCACTACCAACCCGACCAGCACGCCGCGCGACCCGCCACCTGACCCTGTGCCTGATGTCTTGGTCACCGTGACCTGCTTGCGCGGATAGGCAACAGCGGTGACGCCCGGCTGGGCTGACCGTTCCCCGGTCCCGATCCGTGATTTTACGGCGGCGACCAAATTCTTCCACTCGATATTGGTCAGCGCGCCATCCCATTCGGCCAGATTGGCGCTCTCGATGCGCGCAAATCCGAATGGCGGACTGACTTGGTCCAGCATGACCGGGATCAACTTGCCGGCGGCCTTGGCCATCTCCGCCTCTTCCTTCACCCAGTCGGACTCAACCGAACTGCTCGACCACAGGACCAGAACGGCGCGCGCCATCGCGATCTTGCCTTCCAGCACGTCTTCCCATTTCGAGCCCGGTGGCACATGGACGTCGTAGAACACGTCATAGCCTTCGGCCCGAAGCGCGTCGGCAATCGGCTTTACCCGACCATGTTCTTCCTGATCTTCGCGTTTGTAGCTGATGAAGATATCGGCCATGGCAAGTGCTCTTCCGTCCGCCCAGAGTGCCGACCTTAGCGAAGGGTGGAGGCGCTGTCAGCCGGTGAGATCAAGCCGGGTTCGCTCCGATGAAAATCGCCGTCGAAACGCCATTGGCCGCCATATGGGCGATGATCGGTGCGGCGATTGACCCGGTGACGACGCGAAGCCAGGCCAAATACAGGCCCATGATGAAGATCGGCAGCATGCCGAGCAGATTGTATTGCTGGTGGGTGGCGGCGAACACAGCGGCCGTCACCACGCCAGCGACCAGGGGCGGCAGGCCGCGTGAGAGGAGAAACCCTAGCGCGATACCGCGAAAAGCAATTTCCTCGGCGATGGGGATAACGACCACCGCCGCAGCCACCATGGAAAGGCCAATGGCGCCGGGGCCCAACAAGTCCAGCACGGGGGCCTCCCGGAACATCCAGTTCGGATCATCTCTGCCGACCAGGAGGCCCGTCAGCAGCGTGGTGCCTAAAAGGACAACCGGCCCTGTCAACGCCGAAATCGCCAGCCAGTCGCCATCGAGGCGCAAGGAACCGGCAAACGGTCCGGCACCGACCCGCTCGCTCCAGAGGCTCATCGCCGCGAACAGGAAGGCATGGGCGACGAGAAGGATTGTCCACTGGACCCTGAGCGACCCACCTTCTTCAACGGGGCCGAACGCCCAGTCGAACGCGGCCACCCGGGCCACCAGGACGACAATGTTCACGAACAGGATCGGCGCCAGCAGGGGCCAGAAGACTGCGGCGAACGGGGCAGACCCCAGCGGCCGGGGCGTGTTGTAAGGACCTTGGAACATTGTTGAGCACTCTTCGGCACCCGGCCAGCAGGCGCAAGGCACCGTGCCGCCAATCCTGCGGTTTTTCCCGCTTGGCAAGCGGGGCCTGCATTCCGGGTCAACCCTATTTACCGGTGCTGCTTTCCAGCCCGGCGGAACCGGACTATCTGCCGGTCATGTCCCGCCGCGATCTGTCCCCATCCGAACACCGAGCCTGGGCGGCGGTGACCCGGTCCGTCCGGCGGCACGGGGACGCGGGTTCGGATCCTGCTGAACTGCCAACACCGGCGAGCGATCAAGCGCCGGAACGGCCGGCTCCGGCACCCACCGGGCCCGGTGCAGCCCGGGCGCCGCGGATGCCGGGACCAACCATTCGCAGGAGCGCACCCGTGACGGTCACCGACAGGGGCGAGGAGCGTAAGGTCCGCCGGGGCCAAGTGCCGTTCGCCGCGCGGATCGACCTGCATGGACACAGCCAATCGAGCGCGGATGCGATCCTGAAACGCTTCATCAGCCACCAACGCCAAGCGGACGCGCGCTGCGTGCTGGTGATCACCGGAAAGGGCCGGGATGGGCAATCCGTACTAAAACGGAACTTTCTGCTCTGGCTGAATAGTCCGGGGGGCCGGTCTGCCGTGTCGGGGTTTGCCGAAGCCCATCCGCGCCATGGCGGCGGCGGGGCGTTCTATGTCTGGCTACGGCGGGGATAAAGGTTTCGAAAAGGAACCTCCGATCAGCCGGACGGTCTGCTGGCTTTCTCCTCGAGCCCGGAACGGGCCTCCCGGGCCGCCAGGGCGTCGCCTACTTCGTCCAGGCTGATCCCGCGAGCCTTCAGCGCCACAAGCAGGTGGTAGAGCACGTCGCCGGCCTCGCTCACGACTTCGCCCCGATCTTGCGCCGCGACCGCAAGCGCGAGTTCAACCGCCTCCTCGCCGACTTTCTTCCCGCAATGCAGGGGGCCGCGCGCGAGCAGCTTGGCGGTGTAGGAAACCCCAGGATCCCGGTCGGCGCGAGCGTCTATGGTCCCGGCTAATCGGCTCAGCGCGGCGGTCAGGCGGGTGCCTTTTCCCAGGGGTGACGGGTCGGACATGGAAAACTCCTTTCCAAGAGCGAGGTGTAGCAGCTGACCGGGATCGGCCTCGCTGGCGCGCGATCAGGGGAAGGGGCGCACGGGCGCTCCGGCGCCTGCCAGCGCGGCTCGGCAGGCGTCGATCGATACGTCCCCGAAATGAAATATCGAGGCGGCCAGCACGGCACTGGCGCCGCCTTCAAGAACCGCGGGGGGAAAATCTGCGGCCGCGCCCGCACCGCCCGATGCGATGACGGGGATGGTGACCGCATCGGTCACCGCCTTCAGCAGCGGCAGGTCAAAGCCGGACCGGGTGCCATCCTTATCCATGCTCGTCAGCAGGATTTCGCCGGCCCCGCGCGCCTGGGCCTCCCGGGCATAGGCCACCGCGTCTATCTCTGCATCCCGCCGTCCGCCATGGGTGAAGATGGTCCAGCGGCCCGGCCCTGTTTCTCGTGCATCGATGGCAACGACGACGCATTGCCGACCGCATCTGAGTGCGCATTGGGAGATCACATCATGGTCAGCCACCGCGGCGGAGTTGACCGCAACCTTGTCGGCGCCTGCGCGCAGCAAGGTCACCATGTCGTCCGGTGTCCGCACGCCGCCGCCCACGGTCAGCGGCATGAAGCAGCGCTCCGCCGTCCGCGTGACGATGTCGAGCGTGGTGCCCCGATCCTCATGCGACGCGGTAATGTCGAGAAAGCAAAGCTCATCCGCGCCGGCTGCGGAGTAGGCTTCCGCCAGCGCCACGGGGTCGCCCGCGTCGCGGAGATTGACGAAATTCACGCCCTTCACGGTTCGCCCATCCTTGACGTCGAGGCAGGGAATGATGCGCGTCTTCAGCATTCCGGCACCGCTCCACCGGCCGCTAGAACCGCCTCCGCCGGGTCGATATCGCCATCATAGAGCGCTCGCCCAAGAATGGCGCCGGCGATGGGATTGCGGCCGCCTGCCGCGCGCAGCGCTGAGATATCCCGGACGGATGCCACCCCGCCGCTGGCAATCACTGGAATAGACACGGCCGCCGCGAGAGAGGCAGTGAAATCGACATTAACGCCGGTTTTCGTGCCATCGCGGCCGATATCGGTGGCGACAATCGCGGCCACGCCGCAACCCTCGAACGCCTTCGCTAACTCGATCGCCGGCACGTCGGATTTCTCGGCCCAACCCTCCACCGCCACCATGCCATCGCGCGCGTCGATGCCGACCACGATCCGCCCCGGCAGGGCCCGGGCGGCTTCCCTCACCAGATCCGGGTCGCGCAGGGCAACCGTGCCCAGGATGACCCGGTCAAGGCCAGCCTCCAGCCAGGCGTCGATCTGCGCCCGGGACCGGATACCGCCGCCGAGCTGGACTGGCACATCGGTCGCCGCCAGGATCGCGCGGACGGCCTCGCCATTGGCCGTGGCCCCGTCGAACGCGCCATTGAGGTCAACCACGTGCAGCCGGTCGAAGCCCATCTCGCGGAACCGGCGCGCCTGGTCAGCGGGTGAGGCGTTGAACTCAGTGGCCTGGTCCATGTCCCCCCGGACCAAGCGGACGCAGGCGCCGTCTTTCAGATCAATTGCAGGATAAAGCGCGAAACCAGCCATTTCAGGGAGCCCATGCCAGGAAATTCGAGAGGATTTTCAGGCCGACAGCCTGGCTCTTTTCGGGGTGGAACTGGGTGCCGAACACCGTGTCCCGAGCTATGGCCGCAGCGAACGGGTGGCCATGGTCGCTGGTGGCCATGATCGCGCCCTCATCTTCGGGCGAGAACACATAAGAATGCACGAAATAGGCGTGGGCATCCCCGTCGAGGCCCGCCAGAACAGGATGTTGAGACCGGACATGGATCTCGTTCCAACCCATATGGGGAATAGCGAGGCCAGGTAGAGGCTGCATGGCCTGGACCTGGCCATGGATCCAGCCAAAGCCGCGATGCTCGCCATCCTCCAGGCCGAAATCAGCGAGAAGCTGCATGCCGACACAAATGCCCAGGAAGGGTGTTGCGCGCTGGTGCACGGCCTCTTCCATGGCATCCAGCAGGCCAGGCCGCGCATCAACGGCGGCCCTGCAATCGCCGAAATGGCCGACACCGGGCAGTACGATCCGGTCCGCCCGCATGACCGTCTCAGGGTCCGCCGTCAGTGCGACCTCGAACTGATCGCCAGTTCCAGCAATGGCCTGCTGCAGCGCTCGGGCGGCAGAATGAACATTGCCGGAGCCGTAGTCGATGAGGGCGATAGAACGCATGGCGACCTCTTAGGGCGCCGGCCTCCATCTGGAAAGGGCTTGGCCGGAAACGGCGAAGACCGACTTCAATTCGCCGCTTCCACAGCCCGCGCAACATAGTCGAGCCGGTCGTGGCCAAAGAAGATCTCATCACCCACGAAAAAGGTTGGCGCCCCGAACACACCGCGTTCCAGGGCATGGTCTGTGTTGGCCTTCAGCTTCGCCTTGTTCGCCGGGTCTGTTGCCAGGGTCTTGATGCGTTCGAAATCGAAACCCTCTGCCGCGCAGAGCGCCTGCAATGCGTCGTCGGTACCGAGATTTAGCGGATCGGGTCGGCCCCACGTGTAATCGAAACACGCTTTCGCGAACCGGTTGCGTTCGTCCGGGTCGTCCATGCCGACCGTTGCCCGTTGCACGCCAAGCGTGTTGACCGGAAAGGCGGGATTTAAGTGGTAAGGCACGCCAATATGAGCCGCGCAGCGGGGCACGTCGATGCTGAGATACCGGCCCTTGGCCGGCACCATTCCCGGCGGCGTGTTGCCCGCGCCCTGCATGATCCCACCGAGGAAGATCGGGGTGTAGACGATCTCGGCGCCAACAGAATTGGCGGTTTCCGGCGCCGAATACCAGGCCAAGTACGCTGTCGGGCTAACAATATCATAAAGGAACTCGAATTGTCTGGGCATGGGGCTTGCTCCTGGGCGGCTACAGGGTTCCAATGTGGAATCTTGGGACGGCTCGCCCCGCGTTTACCGGAGCTTAGCGGAAAGGTTCGAAAATAGAACCCATGAAATGGACTGACCTGGAAGACAATTGGTGCCCCGTCGCTCGCACCCTGTCGGTCATTGGTGACCGGTGGACGATCCTGATCTTGCGCGATTGTTTCCTCGGCATGAGCCGGTTCGGCCAGTTCGCTGACAGTCTCGGCGTAACGCGCCACATTCTGGCAGACCGCCTCAAGCGGCTCGTCGATGCCGGGATCCTGGAGAAACAGGCCTATAGCGCGCGGCCCAAGCGCTATGACTACCGGCTGACGGCAAAGGGCCAGGCGCTTGGTGCCGCCATGGGTGCGCTCCGCGATTTCGGGAAACAGCACATGCCGGTGCGGCGCCCGGCAGGCGAAACCCCGGCCGGCGCCTGACCGCATCAGGTCAAAGTATGAATTGCGACAGATCGGTGTTGCCGGACAGGTCGGCAAGGCGTTCGCTGACATAGGCCGCGTCAATCTCGATGGTTTCGCCCGCGCGGTCTGGCGCGTCGAAGCTTATCTCGTCGAGCAGGCGTTCGAGAACGGTCTGCAACCGCCGGGCGCCGATGTTCTCCACCGTGTCGTTCACGTTCACAGCCACATCCGCGAGGGAGTCGATGGCGTCTTCGGTGAAGGAAAGCGTGACGTTCTCTGCCTCCAGCAGCGCGATATGCTGTTTGATCAGGCTGGCTTCCGGCTCCACCAGGATGCGGCGCATGTCGTCGCGGCTGAGGGCGCTAAGCTCAACCCGGATCGGCAGGCGGCCCTGTAATTCGGGCAGCAGGTCAGCCGGCTTGGCGATATGGAACGCCCCCGACGCGATGAACAGGATATGGTCGGTCTTGACGACGCCGCGCTTGGTGGTCACCGACGTGCCTTCGATCAATGGCAGCAGGTCGCGTTGCACGCCCTCGCGGGAGACATCTGCGCCGCCGCGATCCTTTCGGGCGGCAACCTTGTCGATCTCATCGAGGAACACGATGCCATCCTGCTCCACGGCCTGGATCGCCTCGCGGACCAGGCTGTCTTCGTCGAGCATCTGATCGGCCTCTTCCTCCAACAGGGGCTGATAGGCCTCCTTCACCGTGGTTGAGACCCGGCGGGTACGCCCGCCCATGGCCTTGCCCAGCAGGTCACTCAAATTCATCATCCCCATCGATCCGCCGGCGCCGGGGATTTCCATCATGGGCATGGCGTTTCCGGTGTCGGCCAGGTCGAGATCGACGGGCTTGTCGTCCAGTTCGCCATCGCGCAGCTTCCGGCGGAACGCTTCACGGGTCGAGGATTGGGCATCTTCGCCGACCAGGGCGTCGAGCAGGCGCTCCTCGGCCCGGTCGCCGGCCTTTGGCTCCACATCCTTGCGTTTCTGCTCGCGCAGCATCGAGATCGCCGCTTCCACCAGGTCGCGGACGATCTGCTCAACATCCCGGCCGACATAACCGACTTCGGTGAATTTCGTGGCTTCGACCTTGAGGAAAGGTGCGTTGGCGAGCTTGGCCAGCCGCCGGGAAATCTCGGTCTTGCCGACGCCGGTGGGCCCGATCATCAGGATATTCTTCGGCGTGATCTCGTCGCGCAGGGCGTCCGGCGCCTGTTTTCGGCGCCAGCGGTTGCGCAGCGCGATGGCAACCGCACGCTTGGCATCGCCCTGGCCGACGATGTGGCGGTCAAGTTCAGCAACGATCGCGCGCGGGGTCAGGTCGGACATTGGATCTTGTCTCATTCTCAGGGGGCAACCCAGTGGCGCGGCGACGGCCAGCGCGGATAGGGCCGCCGATCAGGCAGGTTCAGGTGGGAAAAGCCGGCCAAACAGGCCAGTGCGAGGAACAAAGGCGAGCACGGCGCGGCGCGCGGTCGACCACCCCCCACCGAGCAGGACGATCGCGCCGCCCAGCAGGAGCAGGGTAATGATGGTGGTTTGCACCGGATTGTCGACGGTGGAGGATACAAGCACCTGCAGCGCGAGGCCGTAGCTCAGCAGGCTGGACGCGATCAGCGCGCGGCGGTTGAGAGCGAGCGAGACCAGGTCGAATCCGATCAGGGCGACCAGAAGGATCAAGGCCTCCTCATTGCTTCGCGGCGGCGCGCCAAAGCCGGAAATCACGCTGCGCAGGCCGAATATGATCTGCGGTGCTGCCGCCAGGTGGAGCCAGAAGGCATAATCGGCCTTGCGGCTGGCGCGCTTCGGATCGGCCATGTCGAACGAGATCGCAATCGCCAGGGTCGCTGCGCCGATGAGAATGCTGAGAACACCGCCGATCACGAGGCCGACATCGCCAAACACGGTCACGCCGGTGTAGGCCATCAAGGCCAAGGCAAGCGCAAGGATGAACAGCGCGAAGGGCAGCCTGAACCGGAGGAAATAGGCGATGGCGGCGACAGCAATTGCGCCTGACCCCCAGAGGCCAACCCCGCCCAGCGCGTCCCAGACCCCAAACAGCGACCGGACTTCGGTGGCGGCGTCCTGCCCGGTGAAAGCGGCCACGGAAAGCCCCATGAACAGGCAGAACATCAGCGCCAGCGCCATACTGGGCAGCAGCAATCGCCGCCGCGCGCAGAAATATTCGGACAGGAGCCAGGCCAGGCCCGCCGCTGGCAGGAGCGTCGCCAGGGCCGCAAAAGCCGGTGACGATGCCCCGCCGGACGAAAAGCCGAGAAAGCCAGTGAACAGCAAGACGCCGGAAACCAGGAGCATCAGGCCGATGGTGATGAAGATGTCGTTGAAATT